>JBBWZJ010000276.1:0-5196 GCA_039648985.1 Acidobacteriota bacterium
GCGGCGCTGCTGGTTGCCACGCCGTTGCGCACGCCCACAGGTATGCGGATCATGCGTGCGTCCAGCCCGCGCTCCGCGGCCGCTTGCGCGGGACTGTTCAGTGGAGTCGCGCCGTACGTCGAGGAGCCGAGCCCTATCGCGTAGGAATCCGTGGCGCCCGCGACCTTGCCGAAGTCGACGGTCGCCGGAGTCCGGACCGTGGCCGGACCGGATATCAGTCTGTTCGCCACGCCCACGCTGACCACCACCACTGCCGCCGCCAGCAACGTCACAAGCGGCCGCTTGCGTGCGAGGGCCAGGGTCACTCCGCTCCCCGCGCGGGGTCGTTGCGCGAGTGCGGGTGACTCAAGCTGCTTCCTCTGCAGGGTTGAGCAGGGGGGGCATCGGGGCGATGGCGGCGAGCGTGCCCGTCCGATCGGTGCGCCGGCTGTACACAATCTTGTCGATGAGGACGAAGCGCAGAACGAAGGCGCCGAACATCGTAAGGAGGGTGGCGAGCAGCCACGAGAGCCCGGCGCCGGAAACCAGTAACAGCACGAACGGCAGACGGACCAGGTCGGTCTCGCCGACGGCGAGGTACTTCGCGAAGCGGGACCGCAACTTGCCCACCTTGCGGTCCCGCCACACGAACAGCTCCGCGCCCACGAAGTTCCAGAGCACCCCGGCCTGTACCGCGGCGAAGGACGCCGCTAGGTAGTGCACTCCGGCATGGGCCAAGGTCCACAGGACCAGCAGGTTCGGCAGAACGCCGGACACACCGACAAGCGTGAACAACATGGCGCGTGAGGACGCGACCCGCAGCGCCGCGACCTGCCGGATGAAGCGCAGGCCCTCGGCGGCGCTGGCGTGTGACTCCCCGGCAAGACGTTCGGCGAAGCTGAAGGGAACTTCAGCGAGGCGCAACCGGTTCGATCGAGCCATGATCTCCAAGAGGATCTTGAACCCTCGCGGGCGCAGCAACGTCAGATCGAGGGAACTGCGGCGGATGGCGAAGAAGCCGCTCATCGGATCGCTGCACCCCTGGAGCCGCAACGGAAAGATGATCTTGACAAGCATCCCGGTGGCGCGACTGACGAACTGCCGGAAGGCGTTGCTCAGGCCCGCGGAGTCGCCCCCGCCGACGTAACGGGATGCGACGACGACGTCCCGGTCGTGCAGCGCGTCGACGAGCTGCGGTATCAACTCCGGCGGATGCTGCAGGTCGCCGTCGCACACAACGACGATGTCGTGGCGGGACTGGGTGATGCCCTCCACTACGGCGCCCCCGAGGCGTCCGACCGGCTGCGGGCGGCGGATGACGCGCACCGGAATGGAGATCTCGACTGCCGTTGCAGCCACGATCTCTGGCAGGTCGTCGCTTCCGTCGTCGACGAACAGGATCTCGGCCGCACGGCCGGCCAAGGCCGCGTCCAGACGGTGCAGGAGTGCGTGGGCGTTGTCGCCCTCGTCGTAGGTGGGAACGACCACGGATACGCCGGTCATCGGACGCCTTTCTGGTTGTAGGGCGTCGCCTCGACCGCGCGGACCAGGACCAACGTGCCGCCCGACCCGAAGCGTGCGACGACCGTGGAGTGCTTGATCGCTGCGCTGAGCTTGGTCAGCCCGAGAGCCGTCAGGTTGTCGCGCATCTCGTTCGTCTCGACGACGTAGTCGACGTCCTGCCAGCCCTGGGGCATGTACTGCCCGCTGCTCAGCGGGTCGAGGTCGAACTGGTAGTAGACGATCGCGCCCTGCCAGGGGTGGTTCAGACCGGCGACGACCAGATCACCCCAGTACGACGGGTCGACGAGGACGTTGTCGGCCTTCGTGATACGGGTCTTGAGATAGGCCTCGGCCTGCGCCGTGACGGCCACCTGGTTGTTCCCGCGGTCGGTCGTGATGTGCCGGACCTTCGGAATGTAGTTGACGAGACCGATGACGGCAGCGACCGCCACCAGCACCGGCAGCAGCCGGGTGGTCACCCGGGATCCCCTGGTGCGGGCCAGACCGTTACCCACGGCGTCGACCACGCCGGCGGCGGCCAGCGCGCAGAACGGGATCACGAGGACCACGTACATCTGCGGCAGGTAGCCGCCGGGTTTGAGCACGGGGAGGGCCCACAGAAAGATGGCGAGCCCGATGAAGCGCACTCGTGCGATGAACAGGCAGGCGACCGCGGAGCCGAAGCCGACGGCCAGGATGACGGTGTCCAACGCCAGCCACTGGTGGACGAGACCTGCTCGAGCGCTCCCCGGCTGGAACACGAAACCGGAGCCCTTTCGGGAGGCGAGCTGGTACATGATGCCGTTGCTCCACAGACTGACGTGACGGGGTCCGGGCAACAACTCATTGCGCAGCAGGGCGAACAGTGGATAGCTGAGGACAACCATCGTGCCGAGCGTCACGAAGGACGCGATCGACATACTGCGGATCGGTCGGTAGGCGCGGGTCCAGATCACGTATGCGAGTGCCGGAAGCACGATCACGACGGTCTCTTTGCTCAGCACTCCGACGCCGAACATCATCCCCGACAGGCCGTAGAGCCACTGGCGGCGACTAGGCGTCAGCGCCAGGTAGAACGCGCCGAGCACCCACGGCAGCGCGATGTTGTCGAGCAGAACCTCGCGGCTCTCCGTGATGTACAACGGGCTCAGGGTCAGCAGCAGGACCGCCAAGCCCGCATACACGCGGCGAATGCCGAGCCGCCGGGCGATGTGGAACACGAACAGCAGCGAGACGAAGGCGTACGCCACCATGACGACGCGGCCGCTCACCACCATCAATTCGTCGTTGCCGGCGAAGAGCCGAACGAGACCTTGAAGTGGGGCCAACTGCAACCAGCCGGCGAAGGGATGGTCATAGGTGTAGGTGTAAGGGGTCAGTTCCCCGTGCAGGGTCGAAAACGCCTGCGACGTGTAGATCCCTTCGTCGCCGAGCAACGCAGGGAACAAGTTCAGCCCCCACGCGACGACTGTTGCGCCGAGCGCGGCGAGCGCGACGCCCAGCGCACGGTCCGCCGTCCACCAGCGCTTCTTGGGCACCGGGATGCGGTGCAGCGGCACATGAAGCGACGGCTGGTCGAGGACTGTGCTCATGCGGCGACCTCGACGAGCTGGACATCACCGTCAACGAGGTGGCGCCCCTCGTGCATGGTCTTGTCCCATCGGAAGTCGCCGCGCCGGAACTTGACCGCAGCTCGGATCGCCGACACCGACAGCATCATCTGGTAGATCGGCGTTGACAGGACGACCTTGACGTAATCGCGGACTCGGGCCGGCTGACTGCCGTGGTCGTGCGTGAAGCTGCGCAACAGAACGCATTCGATGACCACCGCCAAGACGGTCGGCACGAGCGGCACCCACGTCAACATCGCGAGGGCCAACGGCGGGTGGCAAAGGAAGTAGGACAGCACTGACAGCGGGAAGACGAGCCCGGTGAAGCTCATGAGGCTCGGTTGGAGGAGATGCCACAACGCCAGACGGCGCTGTCGTCCGGGCAGCTCGCGCCAAACACCCTTGGAGATGGTCTGGAGGAAGCCGAGGTTCCACCGCGTGCGCTGCTTGACCCACGCCCGCATGGTCACGGGCGCTTCTTCCTTGGAGACCAGGTTCGGGTCGTAGGCGACGGTCACGCTGTGGCCGAGGCTCAGCAGGCGAAGGCTGATCTCCGCGTCCTCCGCGAGGTTGCTCTCGTCCCATCCGCCGAGCTCTTCGAGCAGGGAGCGCTTGAAGAAGACCGTGTTGCCACCCATGAGGATTGCGTCACGGGCGGCCGAGAAGTGCATCTTCGATCGGTGGTGGGCGTAGTACTCCAGCGCGCTGCGAAGCGAGACCCAGGACGACCGGTAGTTCGTCAGCGTGACGCCTCCCTGAACGACGCTGACGCCGGTCTGTTGAAAGACCGTGTCCACCCCGCTGAGTAGGTCCGGCGCGGAAAGGCTCTCGGCGTCCAGCAAGCCGACGATGTCGCCGGTGCAGGATGACAACGCCGCGTTGAGCTGGGTGGGCTTGTTGTGGACGTCGCTCCAGCTGATGGACACGGTCAGCCGGCCGGTGGTGTCGGCTTTCGCCAGCGCAAAGGCGTGGTCGAGCGTGTCCGGGTCGTCGTGACCGACGCTCAGGACGGCCTGCACGCGATCGTGTGTCTGGGCCAGCAGACAGCCGATCGTCGCGCTCATGACACGCAGGCTCTCGTCACGGACCGGCACGATCACTGAGAAGCTGAATCGGGACGTTCCCGCCCGCTGCGAAACGAACGTCGTCTCATCGAAGTTCTCAGGCGAGTGCCAGGCATAGGTCGTCCAATAGCAGGTGAACAAACCTAGAAACAATAGCGGCACCGAAACGGCTAAATTGACGCCGATAAGCGCGTTTAGAAGCACCTGCATTTGTTGG
Organism: Acidobacteriota bacterium; assembly: GCA_039648985.1. Taxonomy (GTDB): domain Bacteria; phylum Acidobacteriota; class Vicinamibacteria; order Vicinamibacterales; family 2-12-FULL-66-21; genus JALZOC01. The sequence goes on from JBBWZJ010000276.1 coordinate 4,374, forward strand.
CCCCCCGGCGCATATGCTTGAAAGCCCTGTTCCGGCATCCACTCAGCGAGTGGCGAATTGCCGTGCACGTGTACCAGGGCGAAACCGTGCTCGTACGGCGACTGTAGCACCACGGTCGCAGGCTGATGGCACCGAATTAAGCTATCCGGGCGATGTTGTCGACCGCGTCACTAGCGGATTTCCCGCCTGTTGCCGAGCGTGTCTCGGAGCGGTCAAGAATCCCGTACCGTGCCAACGGAGAGGCACCGAACGCTGGTGGATTTCGGCGGTGAAACATGAAGTGTGATTGAACACATCGACGCAAATCTGCGATTCAGGTCTGCGGAATTTACACCGCAGGTGAAGCGGACATCTCATTGAAACATCAGCGAAGCGGATTCGTCGCCCTCAGTGCTCAGGCTGAGAGTGCAGTCACGCCTGGGCTCTGAGAAGGGCGGGGCGGCCGACGGCGCCTGAGCGCCAACCGCAGTATCGGCGCCCGACCGGCGGCGCGACCGCCATGGTCGAGGATGCGGCGGCCGAGTTGCGGTCTCCATGGACGTGTCCCGTCCCGAGCGGCGCGCGCTACCTCGCCGGGACCCCGCGAAGCGGATGCCACCGGCGAGGTGCCCTGGCGGGAGCTCGGACGCGCGACTCCGTGCCTTCATCGCTGCGGCTGACGTCGGTGGGCGACCCACACCTCGCCCACCGCCATCGCCGCGGCCTGGTCAGGGGCGGCGTCCGCCGCGGATTACTGCTGTCACTCCCCGGTCGGCAGCTCCACGTGGCCGCCGAATTCCTTGCGCATCGCCGAGAGCAGCTTGTCGGCGTACAGGGCCTCGCC
>JBBWZJ010000297.1:0-59579 GCA_039648985.1 Acidobacteriota bacterium
TTTCGACCGTGAGCGTCGAGCAAAATCAGCAGTGATGGCCAAAGCGCCACTGTTGGATGCGGCGCGCCCGCAACGGACCCGCCGAAAACCCGCCCGACGCCAGGATGGCCCGTCACGCCAAGCGCAACTCCGGCGCCAGCACCCGCGCGCGACGCGCCATCGCATCCATATCCCGCCTCGAACAACTGACCAGGAGAAAGACGTTGCCGGGCCAAACCGGCGCACTCACGCTTGGGCCGCAGTTTCGTCCAGCCGGAAAGACGCTCCGACTTCCGCCGCGAGATCTTTGGAGCTGTAAGCGGCCTGATTTAATGGTGCGCCCTGCAAGACTCGAACTTGCGACCTCCTGTCTCCTGCCCACCGGAACGGTGATACACTCCCGCCCCTCATCAGCAAACATTTGAGAAAGGGGCGTTTTATGACCTCTGGTCGCGCGTTCAAGAACGTGTGCGTCGCCGCATTCCTGTGTCTCGGGTTATCCCTTGCGGCCGGTCCTCTCACCTTACGTGCCCAAGCCACCGACGAAATCTCAGACGATATGTGCAAAGGCGAGATGGTCTGGATGATCGGCTGGTGCCTCGATATGGTCATGCCAGGGGACTCGGTAGAAGTTGCGAGTCTGGCGCCGGCCAGCAACGCTCGCACACATGCGGGACCATTCGAGTCGATCAACGTTCCAACGGGTACCGCCACCCGTGCCTTCGGCATAAACCCCCAGGGTGACATCGTCGGGTCGTACACGGCTGCTGGTCGCACGCATGGGTTTCTGCTTCGGGCCGGAGAGTTTACGACGATTGATTATCCGGGCTCATCTTCGACGGAAGCATGGGGAATCAACGCGCGCGGCGACATCATCGGGCGCTACACACTGACCGGACGCGCCGGTACGCTCGGGTTCCTGTTGAGCCGAGGCGGATTCACTGACGTGTCGATTCCAAGTGCGACCGGACCGGGCGGTAAGCATGTGATCACGCTGCCAACCAAAATCGGAGCATCAGGTGAGATCGTGGGATGCTTTCACGACGTCAACAATCTCATCGACATGTTTGGCTACGTGCAACGCGGCGACGAGATTTCGACCTTTGCGTTGCCCTCCACGCGGGGGCCTGCGGCCGCAATGCACAACGGCATCACGCCGGGCGGAAAAATTGTGGCGGGGTTAGTATTTCCAGCTCCGGGACGCGCGCGTGGATACTTGATTGCGAATAGCGTCGTCACCTATTTGGATGGTCCCGGCTCAGTGAACACGCAGGCTTGGGACGTGAATCCCAATGCAATCGTCGTCGGTCAGTACGATGCCGGCGGTCGAACTCACGGCTTTGCCTACGACGAGAATGGATTCCTCACGATTGATATTCCGAAATCGAGCATGACCGTCGCTCGCGGCATCAATCCACGCGGTGACATTGTTGGCGTGTACAACGATTCGGCAGGAGCGCACGGATTCGTCCTCACAAAATAGGTTCGCTGTGGGTGTGGCCGAGACTGACGGGCCCGTTTAGCCGCCGGCCTCGGCCCAATATTTGGCGCGCGGAAACCGAGTGCGACCCATCCCTCCAGAGCCGAGAAAGGCGATCGATTCGATAACGTGTCAGGTCCACCTGTGCGACGTGCGAAGGCATGGAGGAGGCCGCGCACCGGTTTCGCCGCCGGTACTTGGCGACAGGTGACCTAAGTACCCGAAATACGGTCTCAGGTGAACCTGTGGAAAGGCCCCAGGCCGTCACCTCGCGGTCCGACCGGCGAAGATCGACGCCTGAGCCGTCCGACGGCGGGCCCGCGTGACGCACGCTTCCCGTTAAGCGCGGCAGTACAGCAGGTTACAATACGCCCGACGATGTCTTCGCCCAATGAGGCCGCCGCGCGTCTCGCCGCGATTGTCAATTCCTCGGACGACGCCATCGTCGGCCTCGATCTGCGCGGCAACATCACGTCGTGGAACCCGGCAGCGGAGCGCCTGTACGGATACCCGGCGAATGAGGCGATCGGGCAGCCGATCACCCTGATAGTGCCTGACGATATGTACGCCGCCGAGGAGGCGGTGCTCGCCCGCGTGGCGAAGGGCGAGGTCGTCCACCATTTCGAGACCCTCCGGCGCCATCGCGACGGTTCGCTGCTGCCAATCTCGCTGACGGTGTCGCCCATCTGCACGGACACCGGCGAGATCATCGGTGCGTCGAAGATTGCGCGGGACATCCGGGGGCGGCAGGGCGCCGAGCGCGCAGCGAGGCGGCTCGCCGCGATCGTGGAGTCGAGCGACGACGCGATCATCTCCAAGGACCTGAACGGGATCGTGATGTCCTGGAACGACGCGGCCACCCGCATGTTCGGGTATTCCGCCGCGGACATGATCGGCCAGTCGATCCGCCTCCTCATCCCCGCAGATCGGCAGGCGGAAGAAGACGACGTGCTCGGCCACATCCGGCGCGGCGAGAAGGTCGAGCACTTCGAAACCATCCGCCGCCGCAAGGACGGCTCGCTGCTGCCCATCTCGCTCACCGTGTCGCCGATCCTGAGCGAGGACGGCACCGTGATCGGCGCGTCGAAGATTGCGCGCGACATCTCGGACCGGAAGCGTGCAGAAGCCGAGCGGGCGCGCCTGCTCACGATCGCGCAGCAGCAGGTGGACACCACCCGCAAGCTCAATCAGGTCGGCGGGATCGTGGCCGCTACGCTGGACCGCCGGGAAATCGTCAGCACTGTCACGAACGCCGGGACGGAAGTCACGGGCGCGGAGTTCGGCGCATTTTTCTACAACGCGACCGATCCGGCGTCCGGCGAGAGCTACGTGCTCTACACACTCGCCGGCGCACCCAAGGAGGCGTTCGCGACACTCCCCAATCCGCGGGTGACGGCACTCTTCGGCCCGACATTCCGCGGAGAAGGGGTGATACGGCTTGCGGACGTGACGAAGGATCCCCGCTACGGTCAGAACGCGCCGTTCGACGGGATGCCGCCTGGACACCTGCCCGTGCGAAGCTACCTGGCCGTGCCGGTCAAGAACCGCACCGGCGCCGTGCTGGGCGGCCTCTTCTTCGGCCACTCGGTCCCCGAGATGTTCACGGAGGAGCACACGGAGCTCGCGACGGGGATTGCCGTGTGGGCGTCGATGGCGCTCGAGAACGCACGCTTGTACGAGGAATCGCAGGACGTCAGCCGCCTCAAGGACGAGTTTCTCGCCACGCTCTCACACGAGTTGCGCACGCCGCTCAACGCGATTCTCGGCTACGCGCGGATGATCCGATCCGGCCTCGTCCGCGGAGACAACCAGGGGCGCGCGGTCGAGACTATCGAGCGCAATGCGACATCGCTGACGCAGATTGTCGAGGACGTCCTTGATGTGTCCCGCATCATCTCGGGCAAGATCCGGCTGAACGTGCAGCCGGTCGATCTCCCGGCCGTGATCCAGCACGCGCTCGATGCTGTGGCGCCGGCAGCCGAGGCCAGGGGGGTCCGCATCGAGACGGCGATTGAGCCGAACGCGTCGCCGGTCTCCGGGGATCCCGACCGCATCCAGCAGGTGATCTGGAATCTCGCCTCAAACAGCGTCAAGTTCACAGGCCGCGGCGGACGCGTGCGTGTGCGGCTTGCGCGCCTCGACTCGCATGTGGAGATCGTTGTCAGCGACGACGGCATCGGCATCGCCCCGGAATTTCTTCCCCATGTGTTCGAGCGCTTCCGGCAGGCCGATTCCGGAACGACCCGCGAACGGGGCGGTCTCGGGCTGGGGCTGGCGATTTCGCGCAACCTTGTCGAGATGCACGGCGGGACGATTCACGCCGCCAGCGCCGGTGCCGGGCAGGGCACGACGATTCGTGTCACCCTGCCGATCCTCGCGCGGCCCGAGGTCCACGCGGCCGGCCAGTTCGCGCCTCACCGGCATGCGTCGGATCGGCAGATGCTCATTCCGGACCTGGTCGGTGTTCGCGTTCTCGCCGTGGACGATGACCCCGACGCGCTGCGGATGGTGCGCGAGATTCTCGAGGCCGCCGGGGCGCAGGTGTCCTCTGCCGCGTCGGCGGACGAGGCGCTCGAATCACTGAACTCCCTCCATCCGGATGTGCTCGTCGCCGACCTCGGCCTTCCACGCATGGACGGGTTCGAGCTGATCGCCGAAATCCGGCGGCGACCGGATCCCGCCGTTCGCAATGTGCCCGCGGCGGCGCTGACCGCGTACGCGCGGTCGGAAGATCGCACCAGGGCGCTGAAAGCCGGATTCCAAGTCCACCTCTCGAAGCCCATCGATCCCGGCGATTTGATGGCGGCCGTGGCCGCGCTGGCCGGTCGCCCGGGCGCGCGATCGCCTGTGGCGCCGTAGGTGCCCGGAGAGCCGTGCCGTGATGCGTCACCCGAGTGTGCACCGGCGTCCGTGCCCTGACACAATCTCTGCGGCTCACCTGTCTGCAGCCTTCGAGTGCGGACGACGGCCGTGGCATGGTTCCCGCTTGCCTCTCGCATGGCCCGTGGTGGGGATCCCTGAATGACGGACACGCGAGAAGGTGCAGCAGCCCGCGAGATACCGCCGATTGTCCTTGTCGTCGAAGATGACCGCGACACCCGAGACATGTACGAGGCGCTTCTGAACTCGGAGGGGTTCTGGGTGATGAAAGTGGGCGACGCGATCGAAGCCTTTGAATACGCGACGAACTTCCATCCTGACGCCGTGCTGACCGATCTCGGGCTGGGCCGGGATGCCGACGGGGCAGGGCTCATCCGGTCGCTTCGCGCAGTCTCCGAGTTCGAGTTCACGCCGATCATCGCCGTCACCGGTACGCAGCCGCGCGAGTTGCCCTCGCTGCGCGGCCTCCAGATCTCGGCTGTTCTGCTGAAGCCCGTATCCCCGCGCACGCTAATTGACCGGCTCCGATCCGCGTTGCAGGAATCCTCCGTGCTGCGCGCGCGCAGCACGGCCATCCTGGAACGGATCCCGGTGCTCCTGGATCGATCCGAGGCGGCTCGGCGGCGCTCTACCGCGGCGGCCGCGACGCGCCGTGCAGCCCGCGATCGTCGATGCCCGCGATGCGAGGCGCCGCTCATCTGGGTGGACAGCTCCGATCGGGCGGAGGGTCGCGTCGACTATTACCAGTCGTGCGGCCGCGGTTGCGGCCTCTTCTGCTTCAACGACAGCCGCCAGGAATTCGAGCAGCTCGCGGCGACGGATCCCCCGCCCCGTGAGATCGCGCCAGACCTCGAGGATTGATGTCCCCGCGCCGTCTCCCGTCCGCCGGGCAAGGGTTCGCGCGCGCCGCCGTGGGGGGCGGCACGTCGAGACCGGGAGGCCACGGGCGGGGCAGCGCGGTCGCCGACCTGGAGGTTCTGTCCTCGGCCGACGAGGCCGAAGACGAGCTCGCTCGGTTGCTGGACGAAGTGCGGGACGCACGCGAACGGCTTTCCCGGCTCATCGCCGCGATGAAGGCTGAACGGGCCGGATGGCAGGAGCGCGAGCAGCGCTGGGAACGCTGGCGTTCGCAGCTGCCGAACCCTCCTAAGAAACCACCCGGCCGCGATGTGCACTGACGCGCTCCGATACGGTTCAGCTTGAATGAATTCTTCGTCGAAGGTAGGGTTAGGCGTTAAGCGGACGGCCCCGTCCGCCCCGTGTTCATGGCTGTTTCCATAAGTTGCCCGCAACTCGGCGACGCCGCGGTTCGCACTCAGCTTGCTGAAGCGGTGCAGTCGGCAGTCAAGCGATGGCGTCCATCGTTCGAGAGCTGGCGCCTGTCGCTGTTCAGATCGCAGTCGGGTCAGGGCTGGGATCTCGCGATCTCGGGTCCCAGGTTCCGCAAGGTGTTCACGCTCTACGGACCCGTGGACGATCTGCCCGGTCTCGTCACGGCCTACATGGACGCGATTCTCGCCCAGAAAGCGCGCTGACCTTCAGTTCCCTCGCTTAGATCCTCCCGCGCTCGACATCCTCAACCAGACTCCAGCATCCCGCGGCGCGGCTCGGCGGAGAGTGCTGTGCGAGCGCGAACGGCGGAGCTGCGGCCGTGCTTGCGTCAGCGGCGGCAGCTCCATAAGCTGGGAGGATGGGTATCGCGGAATGGATGCGCGTGATCGACACCGTCGGCGGTCTCGCGCAGATGACGGGCAAACTGCGGCCGCGCACAAGCGCTGACGCGGGTCTGACCCCGACCGGCGATCCCGCTCCCGGCGGTCTCGAGGCGCGTCTCGCCGGCGTGGTGGTTGCGGCCCTCAAGGAGGCGTTCGACAGGGATCGCGCCCGGATGGATCTCGAACGCGCCCAGCTGGAATCCGAGCGCAAGCGGGCGGACGAGGCGCTCTCGGCCGAGCTGCGCCGCCAGGCTGCCGAGCGGGGCCTCGGGCAGCTGCGGATCATCGCGATCATGGCCATCACGGGCTGGATGCTCTCCGCCGCGCTTGCCGCCTGGCTGCCGGGCATGCGCGGAACCGTGCCGCGATCGTTGCTGGGCGCCGGGTGGCTGCTGGCGTTCGCGGCGCTCGGCTGCGCCTTTGCTGGCGCGCAGGCGATTTCGTCATCCGCCGACTCGGCCTCTTCGCCGAGGCCTGGCGCGGCCAACGCCGCCCCCTGGCTGCTCCTCGCGGCGCTTGGCGCGATTGCTGCGAGTCTCCTGGCGGGTTTGTGATCGGCCAGGGCCCCGGCTCACCATCAGCGTCTCGAGGATTCATGTGATCACTGTTTACGGCGCCGACTGGTGCGAGGACACGCGGCGGACATTGCGTCAGCTCCGGCGTCTGGGTGTCCGCCATCTCTATAGGGATGTAGACGAAGATCTCGAGGCGTTGCGGAGCGCCACCGCGCTGAACGGCGGACAGCGGCGCACACCGACGGTCGATCTCGGTGTCGGGGGACCGCCCCTCGTCGAACCCGGCAATGACACCATCACCGAAGCGCTGGTCGAGCTCGAGATGCTGACGCAGGACGAAGCGCGAGAGCGCATGCAGGTACAGAACGTCGGAGACCTGGAGCGCGTCGTCCGCGCCGGCGCCGGCGCAGCGCTCGTGCTCGCCGGGTCCCTTGCACCGCGCGCCCTGCGGTGGCCTCTCCGTCTCGCAGGCGCCGCACTGGCGCTTTCCGGGATCTCCGGGTGGTGCCCCGGGTATCAGCGGGCCGGCGTGACCTCGCTCGACGGCCCCGGCGATCGTCCGGACGAAGCGCACCGCGGTGCATGGCTGGAGGCGAGATCGTGACGAAACGCGATGCGTCGCTCGAGGCGCTTGCCGAAGCGCGCCACGACGATCCGTTCGGCGTGCTGGGCCCCCACGTCGATCCAAAGGGCGTCGTCATTCGCGCCTGCCTGCCGACGGCCGAGCGGGTCGCCATCACCCGCAACGGCTCTGCGCCTGTCGAGATGAAGCGGCGCCATGCCGCCGGGATTTTCGAAGCCTGCCTCACCGGGGTGCGGTCCATCCCCGACTATCGCCTGCAGGTGACGTATGGCGGCGGCAGCACCGCGCAGCTCGACGATCCCTACCGGTACGGCCGCGTGCTGACGGACTACGACATCTATCTCTTCGGCGAAGGAAAACACACGCGAATTTACGACAAGCTCGGCGCCCACCTGATGACGATTGGGGGCGTGGAGGGGGCGCACTTCGCCGTGTGGGCGCCGAACGCGCGCCGGGTGAGCGTCGTATCGGACTCGAACGCCTGGGACGGCCGGCGCCATCCGATGCGCAAGCTCGGGCTCGGTGTGTGGGAGATCTTCGTACCCGGGATCACCGCTGGAGAGAAGTACAAGTTCGAGCTCCTCACTGAAGACGGTGAAGTGCTCATCAAATCGGATCCCTTCGGCTTTGCCTTCGAGCTTCCCCCTCTGAATGCCTCCATTGTCGTGCGCCCCGACTACCAGTGGCGCGACGCGGTATGGATGGAATCGCGCCGCTACCAGGGCTCCTGGTTCGCCGGGCCGATGGCGGTCTACGAGGTGCACCTCGGATCGTGGGCGCGCGTGCCGGAACAGGAAGATCGGTATCTCTCGTACGCCGAGCTCGCCGCGCGGCTCATCCCCTACGTGAAGGAGATGGGCTATACGCACATCGAACTGCTGCCCGTCATGGAGCATCCCTTCTCGGGCTCCTGGGGCTACCAGGTCATCGGATTTTTCGCACCCACGAGCCGGTTCGGCACGCCAGCGGAGTTCAAGGCGTTCGTCGACGCGTGCCACGAGAACGGGATTGGCGTCATCCTCGACTGGGTGCCCGGACATTTCCCGAAGGACGCGCATGGCCTTGCGCGGTTCGATGGTACGGCGCTGTACGAGCACGCCGATCCCCGCCAGGGCGAGCACCGCGAATGGGGCACGCTGATTTTCAACTACGGCCGCAACGAAGTCCGCAACTTCCTGCTCGCGAACGCGCTGTACTGGCTGAACGAGTATCACGTGGACGGTCTGCGGGTGGACGCCGTGGCATCGATGCTCTACCTCGATTACTCGCGCAAGGAAGGCGAGTGGGTGCCGAACCGGTTCGGCGGCCGCGAGAACATCGAGGCCATCGAGTTCATCCGCGAACTGAACACGCTCACGCACGCCGAGCAGCCCGGCTCGATCACGGTGGCGGAGGAGTCCACCGCGTGGCCGTCGGTCAGCCGTCCAACGTATGTCGGCGGACTGGGGTTCACGTACAAGTGGAACATGGGATGGATGAACGACATCCTGCAGTACGTGCACGCGGATCCCGTCCACCGGCGGTGGAACCACCAGCACCTGACCTTCTCGCTCATCTATGCGTTCAGCGAGAACTTCGTCCTGCCGTTTTCGCACGACGAAGTGGTCCACGGGAAGGGGTCGATGTTCGGCAAGATCCCCGGCGACGACTGGCAGAAGGCGGCGACGCTGCGCGCGCTCTATGGATTCATGTACGCGCATCCCGGGAAGAAGCTGATGTTCATGGGTTGCGAGTTCGGCCAGACCCGTGAATGGAACTACGATCACAGCCTCGACTGGCACCTGCTGGACCGGCCGCTGCACGGCGGACTCAGGCGCTTCGTGCAGGACCTCAATCGCGTGTACGCGGCGGAGCCGGCCCTGCACGAAGTGGACTTCGAGCCCGCCGGCTTCCAGTGGATCGACTGCAACGACAGCGAGAACAGCGTCGTGTCGTTCATCCGCCGCGCACGGGACGGGAACGATTTCGTGGCGGCCATCGCGAACTTCACACCCGTTCCGCGCGACGGCTACCGCGTCGGGGTTCCGTGGGGGGGTGAGTACCTCGAGCTCGTCAACAGCGACAGCGAGGTGTATGGGGGCAGCAACCTGGGGAACGCCGGCATCGTCCGCACGGAGCCAGTAGCTGCGCACGGCCACGCGGATTCGCTGCGGCTGAACCTTCCGCCGCTCGGGTTGCTCATCTTGAAGCCAAGAAGATAAACAAGGGGTGCCAAGGTGCCGGGGTCAGGCGGACCGAAGCAGGCGCCGCAGCGCCGTGAATGCTTCGAGCATCTCGGCGTACGAGAAATTGGCGTTACGCCCGCTGGGATTCGGCAGTACGAACAACCGAGCGCCGTGGATGGACTCAGCCTGGAGACCTAGCACCACCGGCCTCAATCCCTTCGGCGCGGGGGTCGAGGGATCGCGGCCGCCTTCGACCAGCGGCCGGATCGCGCGGTAGAGCGTGACTCCGACCAGCGCAACGACGGCGGGCCTGTGCCTGCGGATCTTCGCCTCGAGCGCCTTCCATCCCGCAACGTATTCGGCAGGCTTCAGGTCATCGATGCCCGGGCTCGGACGCGGGACCAGGTTCGTGATCCCGAACCCGAACTCCCCGAGACGCACGTCCTCTTCGAACGTGAGTCGCTGCGGCACGAGGCCCGACTCCGCAAGGAGCTTCCAGAAGCGATTCGACGGTCCGGCGAAATGATGGCCCGTCACCGCCGATCGCACACCCGGATTGATCCCGACGAACAGCACGCGCAGCCCCGGCCCGATCCGATCGGTCAACCGGCGTCCCGACCAGTCCGGTTCAGAACCCGTCGTGCGTTTCATATGAAAGTTGTACGTTTTACGTTTTACGTTTTACGTTTTACGTTTAGGTTTTAGGTTTTACGTTGCACGTAGCACGTAGCACGTAGCACGTGGCACGTTGAACTTAGTGAGCCGCGACGGCTGCTCGGCCGCGTGGCCGTCGCATCAGCAGCACGAGCGGGAGGAGGAGCAGGAAGATGATGCCCAGCAGCCGGAACAGATGAACGAAGGACACCATCGAGGCCTGCCGCTGGACCGCGCCGAACACGGCCGCGTACGCGCGCTGACTGGCGGTCACCGGGTCCGACCCTGACGCCATGAAGCCCTGCCGAAGCGATTCGATCCATGACTGTGACGACGAGGAGTATGCGGTCACGTTGGACCCCATGATGTTGATGTACTCCTGCTGCTTGCGCGCGAGGAGGGTTCCTGTGACGGCAATGCCGATGCTCCCGCCCAGATTGCGCATCAGGTTGAAGAGGCTCGTCGCATTGCCCATGCGCTCGCGCGGAATCGGATCCATGCTGATCGTCGTCAGTGGCACGAACAGCGCCGACAGCCCGAGCCCCTGGAAGAACTGCGGCCAGAAGATGTCCCAATAGCCGGCGTTCAGATTCAGCTGTCCCAGCCAGAACAAGGTCCCGGCTCCGACGATCAGTCCGGCCGCGACCATCTTCCGCGGATCGAAGCGGCCGATGAGCAGCCCGATCATCGGCATGCCGATGAGGGAGCCCATGCCGCGCGGCGCCATCGCGATGCCGGCCTGGAGCGACGGATATCCGAGCAGCGTCTGCAGCATGATCGGCAGGAGGACGAGGCTGCCGTACAGGACGAACCCGAGCGTCGTCATCAGAAACACGCCTGTGCTGTAGCTCCGGATCTTGAATACCCGAAGATCCACGACAGGTTCTGCCGCGACCAGCTCGCGGACCAGGAATGCCACGAGCCCGCCGGCCGACATGAAGACCAGCGTCGCGATGAGCGTGGACGAGAACCAGTCGCGCTCCTGCCCGAGGTCGAGCGCGAGCTGCAGCGTGCCGATCCAGAGCGCGAGCAGCCCGATGCCCCAGTAGTCGATGCGCTGCGTTTCGCGCCGCAGGTAAGGCGGATCGAACACATAGAGCTTCGTCATCAGCAGCGAGATCAGCCCGACGGGCAGGTTGATGTAGAAGACCCACCGCCAGCTGTACGTGTCGGTGAGCCACCCGCCGATCACCGGGCCGATAATCGGCGCCACGACAATGCCAAGGCCCCAGAAGCCCATGGCCTTGCCTCGTTCGTGCGGCGGGAAGGCCTCGAGAAGGACCGCCTGCGAAAGCGGCTGCATCGCGCCACCGGTGGCGCCCTGGAGCAAGCGGAAGGCGACGAGAAATGGCAGCGTCGGCGCAATGCCGCAGAGGAGCGACGAGATCGTGAAGCCGGCAACCGACGTCATGAGCAGGCGCTTGCGTCCGAAGAACGTCGCGAGCCACCCGGTCAGCGGCAGGACGATGGCGTTCGCGACGAGGTAGGACGTCAGCACCCACGTCGATTCGTCAATCGTGGCGGACAGGTTGCCGGCGATATGCGGCAGCGAGACGTTGACGACCGTCGTGTCCAGCACCTCCATGAAGGTGGCGAACATGACTGCGATCGCCACGATCCACGGGTTGACCGCCCGGTGCTCGGCCGCGGGAGTCATTTGGACGTGTAGACGGTGGGAGCCACGGACATGCCGGGCCGCAGCCGGTGTTCGGGATCCTGCCCAGGCTCGAAGACGATCTTCACCGGGACGCGCTGGACCACTTTGACGTAGTTGCCGGTGGCGTTCTCGGGCGGCAGGAGGCTGAACCGCGCACCCGTCGCGGCGGCGATGCTGTCGACGTGTCCGGTGAAATCACCACCCACGGCGTCCACGGAGATCGACGCGCGCTGGCCGGCGCGCATGTCCTTCAGCTGCGTCTCCTTGAAGTTCGCGGTCACCCAGAGGTCGCTCTGCGACACAAGCGCGAGCAGCGGCTGGCCCGGCTGGACCACCTGTCCCGGCTCGACCGTCTTCCGGCTGATGACGCCGGCGTCCGGCGCGGTCACCCGGGTCCGCTGGAGGTTCAGCTCCGCCTGCGCAAGCGCGGACGTCGCCTGCTGGACACGTGCCTGGGCCATCGCGGCGCGCGCGCGCGTGACCTGCAGTTGCTGGGGGGCCGACTTCGTCGCCTGCACGGCGGCCTGCGCCTGCTGCGCCGTGCCGCGCGACTGCACCGCGCGCTGCTCGGCCACCGCGATCGCCGATTCGGCGGCCGCGACTTCGGAACGCGCCGCATCGGCGGCGGCGCGCGCCGATTCTGCCGCGGCCACGGCGGCGTCGTATTGCTGCTGCGGCACTTCTTCCTTGGCCACGAGCCCCTTCAGCCGCTCGACGTCGCGGGCGGTCTTCGTCGCCGTGGCTTCCCGGTCGCGCTGGCGGGCCTGTGCGGCCACGAGCTGCGCGCGGGCCGACTCGATCTGCCGCTCGGCGACTCCTACACCTGCCTCCGCTTCGGCAAGGCCGCCCGTCGCGCTCCGCGTGCCGGTTGCCGTCGAGACCTCGGTGATCGGGATGCCGCTCGTCGCCGCGATGGCGTTCGCCTGAGCGTCGGCGAGCTCGGCTTTCGCGCGCTCGACAGCGACCTGGTAGTCCCCGGGATCGAGCTCCACCAGGACGGCCCCCGCCGCCACCACCTGGTTGTCGGTCACATTCACTTTCACGACCGTGCCGCCCACGCGGGCGGACACCTGCGTGATGTGCCCGTCAATCTGCGCATCGTCGGTCGACTGCTTGCCTGACGACCGCCAGACGAAGAACACGATGGCGGCGAGAAGGACAACGGCCACGACCGCCAGCATCGGCCCACGGCCGCCCAGCCGTCCGTTGTTCGGCGCTTCGGCGGCCGGCTTGTCTTCGATCTGCGCTGCTGGGCTCATTACTGGGATCCTCCGAGAAACGCTGTCACTGCTGATTCCGCTGTTCCGACCGCCTGGGCGAGCATGGCCTTGGCCACGTTGTTGGCGTACAGCGCCGTGATGTAGTTCTCCGACGCCGAGGCGACAGCCTCCTGCGCCTGCGTCACCTCTATGTTGCCGGCGACCCCCGCGGCGAACCTGTCGCGTGCCTGCACCAGCTCCTGGCCGGCGAGTGTCGTGGTTGTTTGCGCGGCTTCGAGCTGCTGCGCGGAAGCCGTCAGGTCGAGCAGCGCGCTTCGGACGTCGTACTCCACCCGGCCCTTGAAGTCCTCGAGCTCGGCCTGCCTGCGCTGCAGCTCCGCGCTCGCCTGCAGCCGTCGGGCCGTGCCGCGGCCCCCTTCGAAGATCGGGACGCGGACCGTCGCCGCCATGCGATACGTCTGGTGAGCGGTCGACGGGGTCTGCCCGATTGCGCCGTAATCCGCATCCAGGTGCAGCGTGGGAAAGAGCAGGCCGCTCGCCGCCCGCGACGAGGCTTCGGCGGCGGCCACGCGCTCGCGGGCCGCGAGGTAATCGGGCCGGGATGCGAAGGCCGTCTTCAGCGCGGATTCCAGCGTGACGTCGGGAATCGGGGCCGACGGGATCTTGTCGGCGAGCGTGAACGCCTGTCCGGAGGGCAGGCCGATGGCGCGCGCCAGCTGCAGCTTGGATCGCGCGAACTCGTTCTCGGCACGGATGGCGCGCTGCCGCTGGTTCTGCACCTGGACCTGCGCGCGCAGAACGTCGATGCCCGCCACCAGGCCCGAGCCCTTCATGTCCGACGCCTGGGTGAACAGCGCTCGAGCCGTTTCCTCCTGCGCGTGCACGGCCTCGATGCGGCTCGCGCCCGCGACAGCCTGGAGGTACAAATTGACAGCCACGAGGGTGACGAGGTCCCGCGCGGTCTTGACGCCGAGCGCCTCCGCGCGCTCGGTGGCGGACGCGGCGCGCGCCGTGTTGATGGCGCCGAGGTCGAGCACCGGCTGCGACAGGTACACCCGTGCGTCGAACACGTTGAAGGGGCCGATGATTTTCGGTTCTCCCGGAAAGCCGTAGGCTTCGAGATTGATCACCTGGCGGCTGGCGGCGCCGCCGCCGGACACGCTCGGCAGCAGGTCCGCGAGTGCGCGCCAGCGCGCGCCGTGCGCGGCCCTGACCGCCTGTTCCTGGAGCAGCAGCCCCAGGTTGTACTGGAGCGCGCGGTTGACTGTGTCCTTGAGCGTGAGCGGAATCTCGCCGGGAGTGGCGGTGCCGTGCGGCACGCTGCCGGCGAACGGGCTCTGAGCCGCCGCGCGCCCGCCCGGAGAGTCCGCCATCTGTGCCTGCGCGGCCGTCGCCGTGGACCACGCCGCGAGGAGCACGCATCCCAACTGCAGTCGGTTCATTTCTTTCCCTTGTTCCTGTGCGCCGGGCCCTTCCGGCCCCTCGGCCGCGGGCCTGCGTCGCCTGCCGTCGCCGGGCGATTGAGGCCACGCCAGATCAAATCCGCGAGAAAGCCGGCCTCCTCCGTGACATCCGGGTGGCCATGCGCGGTTAGACGCCTGGCGAGCAGGCCTCGTGTCAGATCGAAGATCGCGAGGGCCGTGGCCGCAGAATCCACACGCCGTATCACGCGCCGGGCCACCGCGCGCGCGACCGCCTGCTCGAGGCGGCGCGTCTGGTGCTCGAGCATGGACTGGACGTCGGTGCCGCGGCCGGCTTTCATGATCTGCGCGGCTACCGCGCCGACGTACATGCGGAAGAAATCGGGATGCTCGGCAAAGTACTCGGCCCGCGTGGCGATGAAGGAGACGATCACGTCCCGCAGCGACGCCATCTCGTCCATGCGCAGACGGGTGCGCTCGTCGAGCTCCAGGATGCCGCTGCGCAGGGCTGCGTCGTACATCGCCTGCTTGGACTTGTAGTAGAGATAGATCGTCCCTTTGGCGACCTCTGCCTCCCGCGCAATCCGGTCCATCGTCGCGCGTTCGAACCCGCATTCTCCGAATACGCGGATCGCCGCCGGCAGAAACACCGACTGGCGGTACGCGGTAAGTACGGCTTCTTTACTGGGCAGGGGGCGCATGGCGGCTCGGGTGCCGTGATCGCATGCAGCACCTGTGCCGAATGGACCACCACGTTCAATAAAATGACCGTCTGGTCATTTTACCCGGTCCCGGTGGCCCGCTGCAAAAGGCAGCCGTCGTGGAAGCAAAACAGGGTACAGTTAATGGTTGGGCGAGCGGTTCTGACTCGTCACAGGAGGCGGAATGTCGGCAAAGAACGGGGACAAGTCGCGGCACCAGATCAACAGGAAGCGCGTGGTGCTGCGCCGGGCGAAAATCCGTGAGCTGGTGAAGGCAGCGAAGGAAAGCGCCGCAGCGGCGCCCAAGGCCGAAGCGAAATAGGACGACCTGAACCGCCGCTCCAGCAATGGCCGCCTGTGGCGGTCAGGCGTGGATGCCGGGGGCTTCGTGCCCCGTGCGCGCCACGTATTCCACGTACGACCCCAGGTAGGCATGCGGCTCCACGTCGGTGCCGCTTTCGCCGCCGAGCTCCAGCACACGGTTGCTCAGCCCGCGCAGGAACGTGCGATCGTGCGACACGAAGAGCATCGTGCCTTCGTAGTCCGCCAGCGCGTGGATCAGCATCTCCTTCGTCGCGAGATCCAGGTGGTTGGTCGGCTCGTCGAGCACGAGGAAGTTCGGCGGATCGAGCAGCATCCGGGCCATGACGAGCCGGGTCTTTTCCCCGCCCGAGAGCGCACGGATCCGCTTCTCCGTGTCGTCGCCGGAGAACTGGAACGCCCCCAGCAGGTTGCGGAGCGCGCCGGTCGTTTCCTTCGGGAAGTCCTTCTCCATCTGTTCCCAGACCGTGAGGTCCGGATCGAGCACGTCGAGCGCCTGCTGCGCGAAGTACCCCATCTTGAGGCTCGCCCCGAGCCGGATCTCGCCCGCATCCGGCGCGAGCGCGCCCGCCACCATCTTGAGGAGCGTCGTCTTGCCGGCGCCGTTGCGCCCCATCACGCACCAGCGCTCCCCCCGCCGGATCGTCAGTGAGAGCCCGTCGTAAACGACCCGCTTGCCGTACGCCTTGTGGAGGTCCTGGATCACGGCGACCTGATCGCCGGATCTCGGCGGCTGCCGGAAATCGAACGCCACGACCCGCCGCTTCCTCGGCGGTTCGACCTTCTCGATTTTCTCGAGCGCCTTGACGCGGCTCTGGACCTGCGCGGCCTTGGCCGCGTGCGCGGCGAAGCGATCGATGAACCGCTGCTCCTTCGCGAGCATCGCCTGCTGCCGGGCGTACGCGGCCTCGCGGTTCGTCTCGCGTATCGCGCGCTCCCGTTCGTAGAAGTCGTAGTTCCCCGAGTACGTGGTGATCTCGCCGTCGTCGATCTCGGCGATGCGCGTGACGATGCGGTTCATGAACTCGCGGTCGTGCGACGTCATGAGCAGCGCGCCGGGGAGCGACTTGAGGAATGCCTCGAGCCAGATGATCGACTCGAGATCGAGATGGTTCGTCGGCTCGTCCATCAGCAGGACGTCCGGCCGCCCGAGCAGCACGCGCGCCATGGCGACACGCATCTTCCAGCCGCCAGACAGGGCGCCCACATCCCCGTCGATCCGCTCGTCGTCGAACCCGAGGCCAAGGAGCACTTCGCGGGCCTGGCTCTCGAGCGCGTAGCCGCCGAGATGTTCGTACTCCTCCTGGACCTCGCCGAAGCGCGCGAGAATGGTGTCCATCTCATGGGCGCGCCCAGGGTCGGCCATGGCGGCATTCAGCGCTTCGAGCTCGTGATGCAGATCGCCCACCCGCCCGCTGCCGGCGATTGCTTCGTCCAGCACGGACCGCCCCGACATCTCCTCGACGTCCTGGCGGAGATAGCCAATCGTGAGCTTTTTCGGGACCGACACGTCCCCTTCGTCCGCGGTCTCCTCGCCCACGATCATGCGGAAGAGCGTCGTCTTGCCCGCGCCGTTCGGCCCGACGAGGCCGACCTTCTCGCCCGGATTCAACTGGAAGGATGCGTCGACGAACAGCACCTGCCGTCCGTACTGCTTGCTGATGCGCGAAAAAGAGATCATGGGAAACATCAAGCGTAGCACGCGCGCCGCGCTAGACTGGACCGATGTCGCTGTGGCAATGGCTCGGTCTCGGCCGCGAGACCCGCGCCCCGGAGTTCGACAGCCTCGAGACAATCGAGAGCGCCCTCGAGGGCCTCGAGCGGTCGCGTCGCCGTTACGTCGCCTGCTTCGCGTACATCCTGGCCCGCAGCGCGCGAGCCGATCAGGAGATCACGGACGACGAATCCCGGACCATGGAGCGGCTCGTTCGCGAGCACACCGGCATTTCCGCGGACCAGGCCGCGGAGGCCGTACGGCTGGCGAGCATCCAGGGACGGCGTTCCGGAGGCACGGATGATTTCGTCATCACCCGCAAGTTCGACAGCATCGCCACGCACGCGGAAAAGCTTGCGCTCGTGGATGCGCTCTTTGCGGTGACGGCCGTCGACGCCTCCATCGTGACCATCGAAGACAACGAGATCCGGCGCATCGCGAACGAGCTCAAGATCGAGCACGCCGAGTACATTGCCGTCCGCGCGAGGCACCTCGCCCACCTGGCGGTGCTCCGCGAACAGAAATCGCCCGCCCGCTAGCCCGCCCTCCGCTCTCGCACGCCTGCACGCCGCCGTGCGATCCCCTGCAACAGTTGAGCTTCGTGTATGATGCTTCGCCCACGCAGGGCGCGCGAAGCGCGAAGCGCGAAGCGGGAAGCTGGTAGCTGGAAGCGGGTAGCTGGAAGCTGGAAGCCGGAAGCGGGAAGCTGATAGCTGTGAGCTGAAAGCTGTCAGCTGCGACCGCGGAGTACTGATGTGAAAACAAGCGTGCGCGAAGTGCTGGATTCGGCGGAGTTCCGCGGCCTCGTCGCGAGGCGCTGGCGCGTATCTATCGTGCTCAGCGGCCTCCTGTTCGCGCTCTACTACGGCTACATCATCCTCATCGCCGTCAACCCGCAGCTGCTCTCACGGCGTCTGGGTGGCGCGACAACGCTCGGCATCGTCATGGCCGCCGCGGTGATTGCCGGCGCCTGGGTGCTGACTGCAGCCTACGTCGTCTGGGCGAACCGCCACTACGATCCGAGCGTGGCGACGCTCCGCCGCCGCCTGCGGGAGGACTGAAGGCATGCAGACGACCCTGGGTACGCCGACGCTCTCGGCGATCGTGTTCTTCCTGCTGATCGTGGCCTTCACGCTCGCTGTCACGTACTGGGCGGCGCGGCGGACGCGCTCGACGAGCGATTTCTACGCCGCAAACCGGTCTGTCAGCCCGCTGCAGAACGGCCTGGCGCTCGCCGGCGACTACATGAGCGCGGCATCATTCCTGGGCATTACCGGCCTCGTGGCGCTCCGGGGATACGACGGGATGATCTACGCCACAGGCTGGCTGGTGGGATGGCCGGCGCTGATGTTCCTGATTGCCGAACCCCTGCGCAACCTGGGCAAGTTCACGTTTGCCGATGTCGTGGCGTTCCGCCTCCGGCAGGTGCCGGTCCGGATTGCCGCGGCGTTCGGCGGGATTCTCACGCTGCTTTTCTACGTGCTCGCGCAGATGGTCGGCGCCGGCAACCTGATCACGCTGATGTTCGGGCTTCCGTACGAGTGGGCCGTCATCAGCGTGGGCGTGGTGATGCTCGCGTATGTGCTCTTCGGCGGGATGATCGCGACAACGTGGGTGCAGATCACGAAGGCCGTGCTGCTCCTCTTCGGCGTCACGCTGTTGACCGGGATGGTGCTCGCGCGCTTCCACTTCTCCCCCGGTGCGCTCTACGCGGCGGTGGCCGCGCGCTACGGCCAGGCCGCGCTCGAGCCCGGTGGCCTCGTCAAGGATCCGGTTGATGCCGTGTCGCTCGGGATCGCGCTCATGTTCGGACTCCTCGGGCTGCCGCACATCCTGATGCGTTTCTACACCGTGCCTGATGCGCGTGCCGCGCGGACGTCGGTGCTGTACGCCACGGGGTTCATCGGCTACTTCTACCTGATTATTCCCATCGTGGGCTTCGGCGCGTCGGCGCTGGTCGGCCGCGAGATCATCAAGTCGGTGGACGCCGGCGGCAACATGGCGGCCCCGCTCATCGCAGAGCTGCTCGGCGGGACGCCCTTCCTCGGTTTCATCGCCGCGGTCGCGTTCGCGACGATTCTCGCCGTCGTGGCGGGGCTGACGCTCGCGGGCGCGAGCGCGCTGTCGCACGACATCTTTACGCATGCGATCAGGAAGGGCCGCGCGTCGGAGCAGGAACAGATCCGTGTCGCGCGCGTGGCAACGGTTGCGTTCGGAGTGCTGGCGGTGATTCTGGGCATCCTGTTCAAGGGGCAGAATGTCGCCTTCATGGTGGGGCTGGCCTTCGCGGTTGCGGCTAGCGCCAACTTTCCCGCGCTGCTGCTCTCCATCGTCTGGCGCCGGTTCAATACCGCCGGTGCGGTGTCCTCGATTGTGACCGGCGCGGTGGCGTCCGTTGTCCTGATCGTATTGAGCCCGACGATCTGGGTGGACCTGCTGCACAACCCGCACGCGCTCTTTCCACTCCGCAATCCCGCGATCATCTCGATGCCCGCCGGGTTCCTCGCAGGGGTCGTGGCATCGCTCGCCGTGCATGAACCGGACGCGGAGTCGCGATTCCACGACGAGAAGCTCAGGACGTACCTCGGCGTCGGCGCGGAGTAATCGCTGGTGCAGGCGCGGTCCCCGGCCTTGGTCGTCGCTGCGGCTTTCGCCGCGGCCTGCGGTCACAGCCCGCTGATCTCGCCGCCGCCGGAGGCACCGACGATTGCCTGCCCTGCCGACATGACGATCCGCGGAGTCGCGGGGACCGGCCGCGAAGTCGCGTTCACGGGCCCGACCACGCACGGCGGCACGCTGCCACTGTCGCTCGCCTGCGCACCTGCCTCAGGCGCGGTCTTTACCACAGGTCAGACACCTGTCGCGTGCACCGTGATGGACGCCCAGGGACGCCAAGCCGGCTGTTCGTTCTCCGTCACGCTGACCCCGCTCCTCCTGGGTGTGACGCGCTTCATCGCGTTCGGAGACAGCGTGACAGCGGGGGAGAACGGTCGTCCCGGGCTGGTCAACGGGTTCATCGACTTTCCCAACCTCTACCCGCTGGATCTCGAGCAGATGCTGAACACCGAGTACCCGGGCCAGGGCATAGTCGTGCTCAACCGCGGCGCCGGAGGTGATTCGGTCGAGCGTAGCGTCGAGAAGCTGCCGGCGATCCTGGAGGCGGATCACGGCGGCGCGCTGCTGCTCCTCGACGGGTACAACAATCTGCTCGCGGAGTGCTCGCCCGGGCATTCCGACAGCGGGGCGTGCGCGAGGAAGATCGATGACGTGGTGAGCGGGTTGCGGCAATGCGTACGAATCGCGCAGGTCTCGGCCTACGGCATCAAGTACGTCTACGTCAGCGCGATTACGCCGCCGGGTCTCTTTAGAGGAGGACCCCGGGATCGCCGGATTGCCGCCGATGCCGTCGTACGGACCAACTCCGCGATGTCGGCGATGGTGAACGGGGAGGGCGCGATCTTCGTCGACACATACGCCCGGTTCCTCGGCCACGAAGCCGAGTACGTGGACCAGGACGGGCTCCACCTCAGTCCCGCGGGCTACGAGGCACTGGCGCGTGGATTCTTCGAGCGCATCAAGGAGACCGTCGCCGCGACGCCCGCCTTCCGGACCCGCCGCTGACCGCCGCTGCGACGCGGTTCGGTTCTGTGTTCGCAGCGACGAAATGGTAACGGCTGCCGCGAGATGCGCGAGAAACCGCGATCGGAATGCACCGGCGGCGACCGGCACTGCCCTTGCTGCTGCCCTGGTCTTCATGCTGCAGGTGTTTCTCGTCGCGACGCTCGCGCTCGCTGGTGCTCAAGCGCTGCCGCAGGGGCCGCTGCGCGCCGGGTGGGAAGCGCTCCAGCGCGGGGACGCTGAACAGGCGGCCGTCGCCTTCCGCCAGGCTGTCGCCGCTGACCCGCGCGACGCGGCCGCGCTCGCCGGTGCCGGCGCCGCAGCGCATCTCCTCGGCCGCGACGACGAGGCGATTGCGTTTCTGAAGCGGGCGCTGTCGAGAGACCCCGAGTTCGTCTATGCCGCCCACCTGCTCGGCGAGATCGCTTACACGCAGGGGGATCTCGACCTCGCGATCAAGTCCTACGAACGCGTGATCAAGGTCGCCCCGGGCAACCGCGCCGTCTACCAGCAGCTCGATGCATGGAAGAAGGAGGCCGCCCTCCACGATGGCTTCGTGACGAGGCCCGGCGTGCGGTTCAACGTGCTCTTCGAAGGTCCCGCGCAGGCGCCGATCGCGGACAAGGTGTCGCAGGTGCTCGAGGCGAGCTATCTGCGGGTCGGTCGGGCCCTCAATGCTTACCCGAGCGAAGCGATTACGGCGATCCTCTACACGAAGGAACAGTTTCGCGATGTGACGCGGGCGCCGATGTGGGCGGCCGGGGCTTACGATGGGCGGATCCGCATTCCGGTGCTCGGTGCGCTGCGGACGCCGGGCGAGCTGGAGCGGGTCGTTTCGCACGAGTTCGTGCACGCGCTCATTCAGTCTGTCGCGCCGCGCGGTGTGCCGACCTGGCTGAACGAAGGCCTCGCGACGTATTTCGAGCCCGCGGACCACGGCTGGATGCTGCAGCGGCTGCGGACCGCGCCTGCGCTCATTCCCCTCGCCCGGCTCGAAGAGAGCTTCACGCAGCTCGAAGGAGTCGATCCGATCCTCGCATATGCCGAGAGCGTCGTCGCGGCGCGCCTGCTCGTCGAGCGGCTGGGGCCGAACTTCCCTGTGTTCCTTCAGTACGTGGGCAACGGCACGTCGCTCGAGCAGTCGCTCCTGCTCTTCAACATCAGCGCGGCCGATGTCGAGCGTGAATGGGCCCGCCGGACGCGGGCCTCGCGGTAGCCGGCGCTCACCTGCAGCGACGCAGAGCTTGCAAGTTCCTCTGTCGCGACGCACAATCGCGCCGTTCCCGCACTGAGCTCCGCCGTCCGTTGACGCTCGAACGCCCGCGCGGCGATGCAGTGCCCGTCAGCAATCCAGAGTAGAGACAGGCCGCAGGCTGACCGCCGCGATCGTCGAGAGTCTCGGGAGACCCGGTGATCCGCCCTCCTCAACATGCCCAAGAACATCATCATCTGTGCCGACGGCACTGGAAACACAACCGTCAAGGGCCGCGGCACGAACGTCTTCAAACTGTATGAGGCCGTTGACGGAAACGGCCACCGCGCCGATCCGCGGCTGACCCAGCAGGTCGCCATTTATCATGACGGGGTCGGCACCGAAGTGTACAAGTGGGTACGGATCGCGTCGGGGGCGACCGGATGGGGGCTCAGTCGCAACGTCAAGCAGCTGTACGCCGAACTGGCGCGCGTCTATCAGCCTGGCGATCGTATTTACCTGTTCGGCTTCAGTCGCGGCGCGTTCACTGTACGCACGCTCGCCGGCCTCATCACGACATGCGGCATCCTGGATCTCGACAAGTACCGGACGAACCTGAGATTCCGTAGGGGCATCCGGTCGTCCTATCTGGCGTACCGCCGGAAGTACCAGACGTGGCTCTCGAAGCACGTGCTCGGCGCTCGCACGATCGAGCCTGCGGCGCTGCGCGAGGCGTTCTCCGTGGACATCCCGGGATTCACCGATTCGGCGCGGCCCGTCATCGAGTTCATCGGCGTCTGGGACACGGTCGATGCCGTGGGGCTGCCGTTCAGGCTCGCCGATGTCGTCAACCAGGTGTTCTGGCGCTTCAAGTTCCCTGACACGCACCTGAGCGATCATGTCGCGTATGCATGCCACGCCCTTGCGCTCGATGAAGCGCGCCAGAGCTTCGCGCCGGTCCTGTGGCAGGAACGGCCCGGCGACGGCGCCCGCGTCGAGCAGGTCTGGTTTGCGGGCGTGCACTCGAATGTCGGAGGCGGGTATCCCCGCCAGGGCATGTCGCTCGTCGCGCTCGACTGGATGATGAAGCGTGCCGAAGCTCGCGGACTCCGTTTCGTGCCCGAGCTCCGCGATCTCTACAACGGCGCCGCGGACGTGAACGACAAGGGGTACGATTCCCGATCCGGCCTTGGCGTGTTCTACCGGTGGAAGCCGAGGGACGTGCAGGCCATCTGCGGCAACTGCGGTGTGTCGCCGAAGATCCACCGTTCGGTCTTCGAGCGCATCGCGAGGAACACCGAGGGCTACGCTCCCGGATCGCTGCCGACGGACGTCGAAGTCATCAGCACGACGCTTCCGCCGAACGTTCTCGACTCGATCGCGGCGACGCTCAGAGCCGCCTTCAACGGCGCGCCGCCGCTGCTCCGCCAGCGCCCGCGATGGCGGGTCATCGGAGTCACCGGCTACGTCATCCTCATCGCCGCTGTGGTTACGCTGCTCGCCCTGATCTTCGCGACGTTCATCCGCGACGCCCGCGCCACCGGTGGGGGGTGGCGTGCCACGACGCTGGCAGTCGCGAACACCGCGGTCAGCTCTCATTGGCTGAACGTGATCCTCCGCACTGCCTGGCACCGCCCATGGGTGATCGGCATGGTGGCGGCATCGCTCACCCTGCTGCTGTGGGCCGATCGGAAGCTCGACGCCTTCTACTCGGAATTCTGGCACGGCGTCCGCCGGAAGCTGCGGGAGGCGCTGTAGCGAATCGTCGACGTACGACCTGCAACTCCGGTGTAGAGTCGCCCACGCGCGTTCACGGCCGGAGATCCCTCCGTCCCGAGTCTGTCGCGTCCGATCGATCAGCGCCCGGTCGAAGCAGGCCGCGGCTCCGGGAGACACGCATGCGCTTGCCGTTCGTCGTGGTTCTTGCGTTCGCCGCTGCGGCAACCGCGCGCAGCCAGGGCGCTCCGCCCGAACGCAAAGGGGTGAGGCTCGCCGACATCACCTGGCAGCAGGCCGCAGATGTCCTCGGTCCTGAGACCGTCGTCGTGATTCCGCTTGGCGCGGGGTCGAAGGAACACGGGCCGCATCTCAAGCTCGGGAACGATGCGATCCTCGCCGATTACCTCACCCGGCGCGTGCTGGAAGCGTCCAAGGTCGTTGTCGCGCCGGCCTTGCCCTACCACTTCTATCCGGCCTTCACCGAGTACCCCGGGTCGACGTCGCTCACCCTCGACACGGCACGTGCGCTGACGACGGAAGCGGCGCGCGCGGTGTCCCGGTTCGGGCCGAGGCGCTTTTACGTGCTGAATACCGGCGTGTCGACGACGAGGGCGCTCGAGCCAGCGGCGGCCGTTCTGGCGTCGGAAGGCTTGCTGCTCCGATATACGGACCTGACAACACAGCTCGACCGCGCGTCCGCGCTGATCCGGCAGGAGGAAGGGGGGACGCACGCGGACGAAGTGGAAACGTCGATGATGCTGTACATCGATCCGGCATCCGTGGACATGACACGCGCCGTCAAGGAATTCAGCCCGTCGTCCGGCGCGCTGCACCTGACGCGGCGTCGCGGCGCTGACGGCACCTTCTCCGAGAGTGGCGTCTGGGGCGATCCCACGCTTGCCACCCGAGAGAAGGGACGTGTGATCGTCGAGTCGCTGATTGCCGGCATCCTCGCGGACATCGACGCGATCCGCCGGGCGACACCGCCCGTCCCGGGCGGCAGCGCCGTGTTGGGCGCGGGCGCGGTCCCTTCACGCTCCGCGATGCGCATGGGTCCTGCGGCGCCTGGCACCTGCACGCCCGGCGACGAACGCTCGATCCGAGGCATGGGGGACGCCCTGACCCTGCACTGGCACAACGCCGACGCCACGCAGCTCGCGGCACTCTGGTCGTCGGAAGGCGACGTCGTGCATCCCGACGGCCTCACGGAGCGGAGCCGGGAGACGATCCGGGCAAACCGCGCTGCGCTGTTCCTGCGGCGGGAGTATCGCGGCTCTGCGCATCCGGTCACCCTCGGACCTGTCCGCTGCATCGGTCCTGACGTCGCCGTCGCGGACGGCCGGTGGGAGATGCGCGGCGTCACGGACGCCGGAGGCGCGGCCCTGCCGACCTTCGAGGGCCTCGTGACGCTCGTCCTGAGTCGCGCCGGCGGGGGCTGGTCGATCGAGGCGTATCGCTACACCCAGAAGCCGGCGGCAGCGGCGCTGCCCACCTGGTTGAAGCGGCCAGGGTATCCCGGAGGTGTGTGACCGGCGCCTGGCGAATCGTTCTCCGCAGCACGGAGCGTGGTACCCTCGGACGTCATGTCTGTATTGACCCGATTGTTCCAGAACAACGCCGGCTGGGCGGCGCGGATGGTGGAGCGCGACCCGCAGTTCTTCGCGCAGCTCCAGCAGCAGCAGGCTCCTGAATACCTCTGGATCGGCTGCTCGGACAGCCGCGTCCCCGCGAACGAGATCGTCGATCTCGCTCCCGGCGAGCTGTTCGTCCATCGCAACGTCGCGAACGTCGTCGTCCACACGGACCTCAATTGCCTGTCCGTGCTCCAGTACGCCATCGACGTGCTTCGCGTCCGCCACGTGATCGTCACCGGCCACTACGGGTGCGGCGGCGTCCGCGCGGCGTTCGAGCGATCGAAGCTCGGCCTGATCGACAACTGGCTCCGGCATGTCGAGGACGTCCGCCAGCGACACGAGGCGGAACTCTCGGCGCTCGAGCCTGACGCCGCGTTCGACAGGCTTTGCGAGCTGAACGTCATCGAGCAGGCGCGCCACGTCTGCGAAACCACCGTCGTTCAGGATGCCTGGGCGCGGGGGCACGAGCTCGCGGTGCACGGCTGGATCTACGGACTGAAGGACGGACGGCTCCAGGATCTGCAATTCATGGCGACAGGACCGGGGGATATGGGGCCCGCGTACGACCGGGCGATCGGTAACGTGTCCGTCGGCTCCTCCTGACGCACGGGCCCGGGACGCCGCATCGGGACCGTCACATGCTCCAGCCCGAGCCGCCCAGCCACCATGCCCACGCGACCGCGTGGACGGCAACTATGAGGGTGAAGACGATCATGTAGTGCCGCTTCCGGCGTTTATGACGGAAGACATGCTGCGCTGCCCAGGCGCCCGGCCAGCCGCCGAGCAGCTCGAGCGCGTGCAATGTCGACTCGCTGATCCGCCATTCCCCGCGCTCCGCACGCCGCTTGTCCACGCCGCAGGCGGCAAACGCAACCACGCTCATCACGGCGTAGATTGCGATCACACCTGTCGCGACGGGGGTCATCTCAGGCATCTCAGGGGGCAGTCAGCGAGCCACGCCGTACTGCGCGGCCAGCGTGCGGAACCGCGAGGACTGCAGGAACGTCGTCGCTGTGCCGGCGCGCCGCGTGATGAGCGCGGCGGTTTCGGGACGATCCTCGATGAGCGCGAGGCCGCGGTCGGCGCCGATCACGCTGACGGCCGTGTCCAGTCCGTCCGCGTCGATCCCATTTCGGGCGATCACGGTCACGGTGATGTCGTCCATCAGGCCCATGCCGGTTGCCGGATCGATGATGTGCGAGTAGCGCCGGCCGCCGGCATCGAGGTGCTGCTCGCTGCTGCCGGCCGTCGAGACCGCCGCATGCGACAGTTCCAGCACCCTCGGGACCTCGGGGTCAGCGGCATCATCCGAGCGGACTCCGATCTGCCACCCGCGATGGCCTGGCGGGGGGTCGCTGAAGGCGAGATCGCCGCTCACGGCGACGAGCGCGCTTCGAACACCCAGCCGGCTGAGCACCGCGATGGCTTCGCTCGCGGCAAAACCTTTCGCGATCGCCCCGACGTCGAGCGCCATCCCGGGCATGTCGAACGAGACCGTGCGACGGTTTACGTCCAGGTGCAGCTTGCGGAAGCCCGTGCGGCTCGCCGCGTCCTTCAACGCCGTCGGATCCGGCACACGGCCTGTCTTCCGCGCCTCGCGCCAGAGGCGGATGACCGGGCCGAGGGTGATGTCGAAGGCGCCGCCGGTCGCACCCGCCAGGTCCTGCGATGCCCGCAGCACGGCGAACAGATCGTCGCTGACGGGCGTCACCCGCTGGACGGCCGTCCGTGCGACCTCGTTCAGTTCGCTGTCAGCCTGATAGTCGGAGAGGGTGCGATCCAGATGCGCGATGCGATCGAAGGCGGCGCGGAACGCATCGTTCGCCGCCTGCTCACTCCGCGCGAATACGGTGATTCGCACGAGCGTGCCCATGTGCGGCTCCACCGCCTCGAACCGTTTCAGCTCCGGCTCGGGCAGTACCGCCAGCGCCAGCACCGACGCGCTCACCCGCAGGAGCCAATGCATGACCGTCTCGCCTCGTGCGTCCTCGTCAGGGCGATCTCACACCGGACGGATCACCCAGCACCATGGCACCCTTGCACCTTGGCACCATGGCACCTTGGCACCCCTGGCCCGCCATCGCCGCGAAGCGGCTACGGCGAGGTCTCGCCAAAGCCCGCCGACTGACGGGCGGGCGGAGGCGGACACCCTCTTAGTACGGATCCAACGCCACCCCGTTGTTCCACGCGTGATACATCACGTCTGCGCTTGGAAGCGCGGCGGGGCGCACGAGCCTGAACCCGAGCCAGGGTGCGTCGGTCATGTACCAGATGCTCTTCGGCAGTTGCGGATCCTGTTTCTTCCACGACGGATCCGAGGGCACGCGCGACGTGCACGACACGCGCATCGCATCGTCATTCCACGAGCCGCCGCGGACGGCGTGCGGGTAGGGCGCCGTCGACCTGACCCAGGGATTGTCCGCGGGGGCGGCCGTGTAGGGCGCGTACTGATCGAGGGTCCATTCCATGACGTTGCCGAGCATGTCGTACAGACCCCACGCGTTCGGCTTCTTCGTGCCGACCTTGTGGTACGTGCCCTTGGTGAACTGGGCCTGCGGCGAGTTTGCCGCGAACCATGCGTAGTCCTCGAGGGGGCCGGATCCGATGCCGTTCTCCGTACCCGCCTTGCACGCGTACTCCCATTCGGCCTCGGTCGGGAGCCGGTAGAACTCGCCCGTCTTCGCGCTCAGCCACTCGGCGAACTTGTTCGCGGCGTGCTGCGTCATGCTGATGGCGGGGAAGCCGTGGGTTCCTCGGCCGAAGCTCATCTCGACGAACGGCGCCGTCGGACGGCTCAGCGCGTCGACGAGTGCGTCGGGGGATCCGACCTCCTTCGCCTGGTCGGCGAACATGAACATCAGGTACGCGTCCCACGTGACCTCGTGCGCCTGCATCCAGAACGCGTCGAGACGCACCTTGTGCTGCGGCTGTTCGTCGGGCCTGGCGTTCGGGCCGGCGGCGCCCATCAGGAACTCGCCAGCCGCCACCGGCACCATGCTGTAATCCACGGTCGTGTTGGGCACCGTGACCTTGTAGGGAGCGCCCCCAGAGGCGGCGGACTTTTTCGCCTGTTCCTCGATGCGGGTTCGGATGCGTTCGACCGCCGCCATTTCCTTCTGATCGACGGGGGCGGCGGTCGCGGCCTGGCGGCCAGCGAGCGATGCGGTCTCCGCCACGGCGAGCAGCGCCATGGCGAAGACTGCCGAAAGACGCAGGGTCATTCCTAAGAGTAGATCATCTGACCGGCGGCTAGACCTCCTGCGAACGGCCGGGCTGCGCCAGGCCGGGCACCTCGTGCTTGGCATTCCAGATGACCGGCTTCGGCACCAGACTGACGTTCGAGTTCAGCGCCTGCTCCCACGTGACCTGCTGGCCCGAGTAGGCCGCGTGCCGCCCCATGAGCGCCAGCAGCGTGCTCGTCGCCAGATTCAGATCGTCGTTCTTGGGTTTGCCGGATCGGATCGACGCGAACAGCACGTCGTGCTCGCGCTGATACATGTCGTACTCCTCACCCTGGAACTGCCACTTCACCTGTCCGTCCGGACCTTCGATCTTGGGCTGACCGCTCCCGAGGAGCAGCGTCCCTTCCGTGCCCATGACGTAATCGAAGACGCCGTTGAAGCAGCCGGTGGACTGGCGGTTCGTGAGCGACACGCGATAGCCGTTCGGGAAGGCGTAGTTGACCGAGAAGTGGTCGTAGATGTTGCCCCCGTTCGCCGGCACGGCCCGGCCGCCCACCGCGACTGCGCTGAGCGGCGGCTTGTCGTTCATGAACCACATGATCTTGTCGGCGTTGTGCACGGCCTGCTCGACAAGGCTGTCGCCCGACAGCCAGTTGAAGTTGTACCAGTTGCGAATCTGCCACTCGATGTCGCTCATGCCCGCGGGGCGCGCGCTCTCGGGCGGCATCGGCTTCACGGGGTTCGTGTAATACGTCGAGTGATGCGCCACCAGCCGTCCGATCGCGCCGTTCCGCACCTGCTGGACGGCCTCCTGGATCATGTTGTTGTAACGCCAGCAGAACCCGGCGACGAGCGCGAGCCCCTTCGACTGCGAGAGCTTCTGCGCGGCGATCACTTCGCGCACGCCGGGGGAGTCCGTCGCGCAGGGCTTTTCGCAGAACACGTGTTTGTTCGCATTGACCGCGGCCGTCAGGTGTTGCGGACGGAACCCGGGCGGCGTCGCGAGCAGCACCACGTCCACGCCGCTGTTGATTACCTTGTCGTAGGCGTCGAGGCCCACGAAGGAGTTGCGCATGTCGAGCTTCACCTGCGACCCGAACTTCGCGCTGCCCTTGAGCCGCGTAGCCGCCTGCGTGACGATCGCTTCGTCGATGTCCGCGACAGCGGTCAGTTCGTTGTGGGGGTCCGCGGTCAGGGCCTGCCCCGCCGCGCCGCTCCCGCGCCCGCCGCACCCGACCAGGCCGACCTTGACCGCGTTCGTGACCGTCTGACCGGAAATGATGCCCGGAAAGCCAGCCACGATCACGCCAGCCGCCGTCCCGGTTTTCTTGAGGAAGTCCCGCCGTTCTATCTTTTTGGGTTCGTCTTTGATTGCCATGATGTCCCTGACCGGTATCTTGCCGAAAGTGTGATGCCCGACGGCGAGCCTGTCGATCCTGCATGATACTGCAAGGACGCGTGCACGGCACTGGCGCGAGTAGTCGCCCGAGCCCAGCTCGTCCCTGTTCGGATCACCCGCTCGCAACCGAATGCGGAGCTCGGCGGGACGCGGACGCGCGCCGGGCCGGAGCTTGCCAGTAGAATCACGGCATGACCTTCCTGTCACGCCTCTGTCCTTCTCTCGATCGCGCACCGCTTGCTATGGCGGCCGCACTCGTGGTGCTCGGCAGCGTGCCCGTGCTGGCACAGGCACAGGCCGCGAAACCCGCCGAGCCGGGCTGGCAGGTGCTCTTCGACGGCAAGACGCTGACGAACTGGCAGATCACGAAGTTCAGCGGAGAGGGGGCGGTCGCCGTGGAGAACGGCGAGATCGTGATGGCCGCTGGCCGGCCGCTCACCGGAATCACCTGGGCAGGGCCGGAGCTGCCGACGACAAATTACGAGATCACGCTGCAGGCCATGCGGGTCGAAGGGAGAGATTTCTTCGCGGGGGTGACGTTTCCCGTCGCAGACTCGTTCTGCTCGCTGATTCTCGGCGGATGGGGAGGCACCGTCATCGGGCTCTCGAGCATCAACGGCATGGATGCATCCGAGAACGAGACGTCGCAATCCATGGAGTTCGCCTCCGGCCGGTGGTACAGCATCCGCATTCGCGTGACGACCGAGAAGATCGAGGCGTGGCTCGACGACCGTCAGATCATCAGCCAGGACCTGAAAGGCAACAAGATCACGACCCGCAGCGAAGTCGACCCCTCCCAGCCGCTCGGCGTCGCGTCGTATCGCACCAAGGCTGCGCTCCGAGATTTCCGTCTGCGAAAGCTGTGAACCCCGAACCCGGAACCCCGAACCCCGAACCCGGAACCCCGAACCCCGAACCCCTATTTACCCGCGTACTCCGCCGGTATCGCCGTAATCGGCCGAATCTGGATGTCGCGGTAAAAGACTTCCGCCCCCTCCGACTGCAGGATGATTGGGCCTGACGTGACGGGAGTGGGCAGGTCGCCGCTGATGCTGACCGCGCCGTGGAGGCGCATCACCACCTTGCCGTTCACGATGTGAATCGAGTCGTCGCGCAGGCAGACGAGCTCCACGGTGTTCCACTCGCCCGTCGGCTTTTCGTTGTCCGGCTGTTTGATGCAGCGCCCCGGCGCCCCCTGGCTCTGCGAGAAGTACGTCCACTCGCCGGCGGGGTCGTAGTCGTACATCAATGGCTTCGTATCGCGCCGCGCCTTGGCGCGAACCGCAATCGCCGACCAGATGGCGTAGAGATCGCCGACGTCGTGCTCCTGGATCTGCAGCTCCACCGAGCGCGCCCAGGTGCGGCCGGCTTCGCCCGGCGCGCCGTGCACGTGGTAGAGCAGCCCGCTGTCCCGCGGCGTTCCCGGGGCATCGCGGGGAGCCCACTGCCGGGTGCCCCACTTGAACTGCAGCTTCAGGTGGTAGTCCTGAAAGGCGGTTTTCGTCCGCAGCTCGCCGAACACCTCGCCCGAAATGCGGATGGCGGGCCGGCCATCCACGTTGGTCGCCACCGTGAACACCTCGAGCGGATCGCGGCCCGACCCGATCGGCTCGGCGTATTTCCCGTCAGGATTGCGCTTGAGTCCGGGCACGTCGGACGTGGGCGCAGGCTGCTGCATCCATGTCGTCCAGCCGTCGAGATCCCTGCCATTCCAGAGCGGAGTCCAGTCGCTCTGCGCGCGAAGGCCGAGGGTGCCGAGACACAGAAGGGCGACGAGCAGGCTTCGAACTGGCATGGTCCCGGAAGCCTCGTCCTCCCCGTGGCACCGTGTCAACTGTTTTGGCGGGCGGGTCCGGCGGGCGGCGCAAGCGGTGTCGCCCCGCACCGGTGACGGTGTTTCAGGCCGGCGAACCGGATTTCGTTGTGGATAACGGAGAGAGGGTCTAGTATCGCGCCACCCAAGGAGGGTCCATGGATTCAACCACCCTGATCATCGTCATCATCGTGCTCGTCGTGCTGCTCGGTGGAGGCGGTGGGTACTACGGCAGCCGCTCCGGATGGAGAGGCCCGCATTTCGGGGGGGGCGCGCTCGGGTTGATCCTGCTCATTCTGTTGATCCTGTGGCTGACCGGCAATCTTGGCGGCGGCCGCCGCCTTGGCCCGCGGGTGGACGCGGCGCGCATCACCGACACGCGCGCATAGGGCCGGTCGTCGGTCCGCCGAGCCTTACCGCCGAATCGATGGCAGCCGCGGGTTCCGCTCGATGCCGAACTTGTGCTGGTGCCACATCGGATAGGGCTCCGGCAGCGCGCTCACGTCGTCGAGCGTCGTCATCTCCTCGGCCGAGAGACGCCAGTCGGCAGCCGCGAGGTTGTCGCGCAGCTGCGCCTCGTCGCGAGCCCCGATAATGACCGTGTCCACGCCGGGCTTGTTCATCACCCAGTTCAGCGCGACCTGCGCCGGGGTGACGTTGCGCGCCTGCGCGATTGCCGACAGCGCGTCGACAATCCGGTAGACGCGCTCGAAGTCCACGGTGCCGGGCACCTCGAGATCGTTCAGACGGCTCACCGATGGGCGCACGTCGCGGCGGAACTTTCCGCTCAGCAGCCCGGCGTGGAGCGGGCTCCAGGCCATGAGGCCGACCGACTGATCGAGCCCGAGCGGGACGATCTCGTGTTCGACATCCCGCGCGATGAGGTTGTAGTTGACCTGCTGGCAGACATACCGCGTGAGGCCGAGACGTTCGGATGCGGCGAGGGCCTTCATGACCTGCCAGGCGGAGTTGTTCGAGCAGCCCACGTACCGCACTTTGCCCTGCGTCACGAGATCGTCGAAGGCCCGCATCGTCTCCTCGATTGCGACCGACGAGTCCGGCTGATGTCCGAGATAGAGGTCGATGTACTCGGTTCGCAGGCGCCGCAGGCTCGCCTCGCACGCCTGCATCAGGTGCTTCCGTGACAGGCCGACATCGTGCGGACCTGATCCGAGACGCATGAATCCCTTGGTGACGAGCACGAACTCGTCGCGCCGGCCCTGCAGCGCCTCTCCCAGGATCTCCTCAGCGGCGCCAAAGGAGTAGATGTCGGCCGTATCGATCGTCGTGACGCCCGCGTCGCGGCAGACATCGAGAATCCGCGCCGTGTCGCTGACGCCGAGGTTGCCCATCTTCCCGAACCGATCCTTGCCCCCAATCGTCATGGTGCCGAAGCTGAGCACCGAGACGCTCAAGCCGGAGTCGCCAAATCGCCGCTGTTCCATACCGATGCCTCGCTCGCTCGCCGACCTCGATGTGACCGAAACAGAGATATTACCGTGAGCAGGAATTCCGCCCGGCCGGTCAGGTCGAATAAAGAATAAACAGTCCGGGCGCTGCTCTCGTCTAAGTCCGAGGCGTCGCTGTGGGAGCGCCGGCGGGCAGTTCTGCCGGACGCCGTCAGCGACAGCCACAGGTTTCAAATGCACAACGTAATCCGCAGCCTTCGTTATGCAGTGAGGCAGTTCCGGCATTCGCCGGTGTTCACGAGTGCGGCCGTCCTGACGCTTGCGCTCGGCATAGGCGGCACCACGGCCATATTCACCCTCATCAACGCGGTGATGCTCCGTTCGCTGCCTGTCGCGGATCCGGCACGCCTTTATCGGGTCGGCGACGGCGCGGACTGCTGTGTCGAAGGCGGCCCCCAGGACCGCTGGGGCATGTTCTCTTTCCCGCTGTTCGAACGGCTCAAGGCGGAAACACCGGAATTCGAGCAGGTGACGGCCTTCCAGGCCGGCGGAGCGCGATTGAGCGCGAGGCGCGAAGGCGTCGAAAAGGCGGCACGCCCGCTCCGCGCCGAGTATGTGACGGGCAATTACTTCCAGACCCTGGGCGTTGGCGCGCTGGGCGGCCGCGTGCTCGTGGAGAGTGACGACCAGCCCTCGGCTGCTCCTGTTGCGGTGCTGAGCCATCACGCATGGCAGAGCGCGTACGGCGGCGACCCGTCCGTCGTCGGCTCGTCCTTCGTGATCGACGGCCACCCCTTCACCGTCATCGGTGTCGCGCCGCCAGGATTTTTTGGAGAGACACTCGGCAGCGACCCGCCGGATCTCTGGATTCCACTGCAGCAGGAGCCGCTCATCGACGGTGCAGGCGCGCTGCTCCGGCAGCCTGTTTCGGCCTGGCTTCGCATGATCGGGCGGGTGCGGCCTGGCGCGTCCACCGCCGGCATGGGCCCGCGCCTGACCGGCGTGCTGCGGCAATGGATGCAGCACGACTCCGGATACCCTGCGAACTGGATGCCGGACGTCATCCGGATGCTCCCGAAACAGGTGATCGAGGTCGTCCCCGCCGGCGCCGGCGTCGGCGTGATGAAGGAGGAGTACGGCCAGAGCCTCAAGATCCTGCTGGCGGTGTGCGGCCTGGTGCTGCTCATTGCGTGCGCGAATGTCGCGAACCTCCTGCTCGCCCGGGCCGTGGCGCGCCGGGGGCAGACCGCCGTTCGTCTCGCGCTCGGAGCGACACGGGGCCAGATCGTGATGCAGGCGCTCGTCGAAAGCGTGCTGCTCGCCGTAGCGGGCGGCGCCGCAGGGCTCGTCGTGGCCACGGCTGCTGCGCGGCTGCTCCTCGCGCTTGCCTTCCGCAGCTCGACATTCCTCCCAATCAGCACGGCTCCGTCGCCCATGGTTCTCGGATTCGCATTCGCCCTCGCGCTTCTGACCGGCATCATCTTCGGCGCGGCGCCCGCATGGTTTGCCACTCGTACGAACCCGGCCGAAGCGCTCCGCGGCGCGGGCCGCAGCACGAGCGATCATTCGTCGCTTGCGCGCAAGGCCTTGCTCGTCGTCCAGGCCACGCTTTCGGTCGTGCTCGTCGCCGGGGCGATGATGCTCGCCCGAAGCCTCAGCAAGCTCGAACACCAGGATTTTGGCTACGAGGTCCGGGGCCGCGTTGTCGTCGCCCTCAACAGACCGCCGGCGACCTACACGCAACCGAAGCTGGCGGCAATGTACCGGCAGCTCGAAGACCGCCTGAACCGCCTGCCCGGCGTGCAGGGATCCGGTCTCGCGCTGTACAACCCGCTCACCGACAACTGGGGCGAGCTGATCGTCGTCCAGGGCCATCCCGCGCCGAAGATGAGCGAAGAGTCGGGCGCGTCATGGGATCGTGTCAGCGCCGCTTACCTTCAGAATTTCGGGATTGCTGTACTGCGCGGCCGCGGGTTCACGCCCGCGGACGACGAGCACTCGTCGCCGGTGGCGGTCGTGAACGAGGCATTTGCGAAGCGGTTCTTCAAAGCCGGCGAGGATCCGCTCGAGCAGCACTTCGGCATGGACGTGCCCGAGAACGCGGGCACGTTCCGCATCGTAGGCATCGTCCGCGACGCGAAGTTCGCCGGATACGCGCTGAGCCGCCCCGCGCGCCCCATGTTCTTCGTTCCACTCGCACAGACGGTCGATTACAAGAACGACGTGATGGCGAGGATCGAAGTGCAATCGCATTTCGTGACCGGGATCATGTTGAAGACGGATCTCACCCCCGGCGCGCTCGAGCCCGTGCTGACAAGGGCGCTCGCGGAAGTGGATCCGAATCTCACCATGACGAGTGTTCGCACGATGCAGCAGCAGGTCAGCTACTCCTTCGACCAGGAGCGTGCGGTTGCGAGTCTGGCGGGCCTCTTCGGTGGTGTGGCGCTGCTCCTCGCCGCGGTGGGTCTCTACGGGGTGACGGCCTACACAGTCGCACAGCGGACGAACGAGATCGGCATCCGCATGGCGCTTGGCGCGGACCGCGCAAACGTGGTGGAGCTCGTGCTGCGCGGCGCGTTCAGGCGGGTCGTCGCCGGGCTCGTGCTCGGCGTACCGCTCGCCATGGCGGCCGGACGACTCATCTCGGCGCAGTTGTACGGCCTGTCGTTCTGGGATCCCGTCGCTCTCGCCGTCGCCACGCTCTCGCTGGCCACTTGTGCGTTCTTCGCCGCGATTATCCCGGCCCGCCGGGCCGCGGCGATCTCTCCGCTGAGAGCCCTCAGGACCGACTGAACGCCGGCGCCCTCGTCAGACGGAACCTATATTCCGCCGCGGACTCTAATCGAGCAGGCGTCAGGGGCCGATACTTCCGGCGCCACCCCCCGGAGGTACATCCTGATGCGCCGATACCTGATTGCCTGTGTGCTCGCCGTTCCGGTCCTGACGATGGCACAGGCGCCCGCCACGCCAGCGGCTGTCGAGCGTCAGCCGGCTGAAGCCGCGACCGCGCCGTCGCTGCCAGTTCGGCGCGTCATTCTGTACAAGACCGGCGTGGGGTACTTCGAACACCTCGGGAAAGTCCGGAGTGCCCAGAACATCGCCGTGCGCTTCACGAGCGCTCAGCTCAACGACGTACTGAACTCACTCACCGTGCTCGACCTGGGGAAGGGGCAGATCACCGGAATCAGTTACAACTCCGTCGCGCCGCTCGAACAGCGGCTCGGCGCGTTGCGGCTGCCCATCGGAGAGAACACCACGCAGTTGCAGCTGCTTGCGTCGCTCCGCGGCGCGCGGCTCGAGGTCAGCGCCGCGACCGGCACTGTGGAAGGACGGCTGCTGAGCATCGAGCGGCGTATGCATCAGCGAGATGGCGACACCAGGGAGGAGGACGTCGTGTCCATCCTGACCGACACGGGCGAGCTCCGGACCTACGAACTGTCACCCGCCGTCCGCCTGCGCATCGTCGATCGCGATCTACGTCATGAAGTCGGCCGTTATCTCGACACGGTGGGATCGGCTCGCGATCGTGATGTGCGCACCATGGTGATCTCGACCACCGGCACGGGCGAGCGGCCGCTCTTCGTCAGCTACGTCAGCGAGGTGCCGATCTGGAAGAGCACCTATCGGCTGGTGCTGAGTGCGAAGGAGAAACCCCTTCTCCAGGGCTGGGCGGTCGTCGACAACACGATCGGCGAGGACTGGCACGACGTCGAGCTGTCGCTGGTCGCGGG
Organism: Acidobacteriota bacterium; assembly: GCA_039648985.1. GTDB lineage: Bacteria > Acidobacteriota > Vicinamibacteria > Vicinamibacterales > 2-12-FULL-66-21 > JALZOC01. Next base: position 36,703 of record JBBWZJ010000297.1, read on the forward strand.
CGCTCCGCAATCCTTCATCCAGGACATTTCGCAGCCGCTCTACGGCCGCCGGCCGGTCGTGCCGATGCCGACGACCATGATGCTTTCACCGCAGACTCACGAGGCTTCGCTTGGGGATGGGGCTGGTACGGTCAGCGGTCAACCGAGGGGAGTCAGCGAGGAGGTGCGGGTCTCCCCCGACGCCGCGGCGTCCCGACCCGCGGCGAGCCCGCGCGGCATGCCCGGCGGAACGATTGGCGGGGTGGCGGGAGGACTGCCCTCCGCTCCTCCAGCGCCCATGATGGGCGGGGGGGCGTACGATCAGGCCCGCAGCCTCGATCCGCGCGCCGACGCGGCGGCCCTTGGCGACCTCTTCGAGTACCGCATCAAGGAACCGGTGACGCTGCGGAAGAACCAGTCGGCGCTCGTGCCGATCCTCAGCGCGGACATCGGCGCGGAACGCGTATCACTGTGGAACCGGCCGACCGGAAGCGGCCGGCCGCTGCGCGCCGTCTGGTTGACCAATGCGACAGGCCTCACGCTCGACGGCGGAAGCCTGACCGTCATCGACGCCGGCGCGTTTGCGGGTGAAGGGCTGCTGGCGCCGCTGAAGGCGGGCGAGAAGCGGCTGCTCTCCTATGCGGCGGATCTCGGCGTGATCGTGGACGCGCGAAGCCAGGACGGGCCAGGCCGCCTGTACCGCGTGCGTGCCCGCGCCGGGATCATCACGCAGGAGACCGAGGAGAAGGTCACGACCACCTACCGGGCGCGAAACGAGAATGCGACGCCCACGACGCTCGTCATCGAGCACCGGCTCGAGCCGGGCTGGAAGCTTGCAGACGGCCAGGCGCCGATCGAGTCCACGGCTGATGCGCAGCGGTTTCGGGTTGTTCTTCCCCCGGCGAAGGAAACGGTGCTGGAGGTCCGCGGCGTGCGGCGTGGCGAGTCGGCGATCTCCCTCGGCACCCTTGACGCCCTCTTCATCACACAGGTCGGGAAGTCCGGCTTGTCGACAACCGAGCTCGAACGCGCGTTGAAGCCGCTGCTCGACAAGAAAACCGAGTCGATGGCCATCGAGCGGCGCCTCAACGCACTCCAGAAGGAGGCCATGGGCATCGCGGAGGACCAGCAACGGCTGCGCGAGAACATGAAGGCGCTGCGCGGCACGCCGGAGGAGAAGCAGCTGCTCCAGCGGTACACGCGACAGCTCGACGACCAGGAAACGCGGCTCGACGCACTCCACACGCAGGTCACCGCGGCGGCCGCCGATCGCGAGAGAGTGCGGGCCGAGCTCGAGGCCCTCGTCGCGAACCTGTCGTTCGACGTCGCCGCCCCGTCGGGAGTCTGACCAGATTCACCGACGGCAACCTTGTCGGACGGCACGGGTTCGTGCGCAAACGGACTACGATGGCAGCGGCATGAACGGGTTCGACATCGCGGCCATCCTCGCCGCCGCCGCCGCCGGCTTCGGCTATCTGAATCATCGCGTCCTGCGGCTTCCGGCGACGAGCGGCACCCTGATCGTCTCGCTCGTGAGCTCGGTGCTGGTCCTGGCCGCCGATCGGACGTTCCCCCAGCTGAAGCTCGAGGAGTTCGTCGCGACCTTCCTCGGGCGCATCGACTTCAACGAGACACTGATGCACGGCATGCTGTCGTTCCTGCTCTTCGCGGGCGCGCTGCACGTCGATCTCGAAGGGCTCCTCGCGAACAAGTGGACGATCGGGAGCCTCGCGACCGTCGGCGTCCTCCTGTCCACCGCCATTGTCGGCGTCGCCACCTGGTGGATCTTCGGGCTCCTCGGCCTCGGCATGCCGCTCTCAGTCTGTCTCACGTTCGGCGCGCTGATTTCGCCCACGGACCCCATTGCCGTCATGGGTCTGCTCAAAGAGCTGCGGGCGCCTCGAAGTCTCGAGGCGCAGATCGCCGGAGAATCGCTCTTCAACGACGGCATCGGCGTCGTCGTGTTCTTCGCGATGGTGTCGATTGCCGGATTGTCGCCCTCTGCGCATTTCGTGCTCAGTGCGACGGGTCTGCTGACGTTCTTCGCGCGCGAAGTGCTCGGAGGCGCCGCTCTCGGCCTGGCGCTCGGGTACGCCGGGTATCGGGCGCTCAAGAGCATCAACGATCATCCACTGGAGCTCCTCATCACGCTCGCGCTGGCGATGTTCATCTACTCGCTGTCGTTCTGGATCCACGTGTCCGGGCCCATCGCCGTGGTCGTGGCCGGCGTGCTCATCGGGAATCCCGGACGCCAATTCGCGATGAGCGATCGCACACGGGAGCATGTCGACGCGTTCTGGAGCATGATCGACGAGATTCTCAACGCGGTCCTCTTCCTGCTGATCGGCCTCCAGGTGCTGACCATGCCTCGGGATGCGCACGTGGTGGGCGCGGGCCTCATTGCGATTCCCGTCACGCTGCTGGCGCGTCTCGCGTCGGTCGCGGTGCCAGTCGCGACGATGAGCGTCCGCGGGAGACTCGGGCGCGGCATCGTCCCGATCCTCACGTGGAGCGGGCTCCGCGGCGGCTTGTCGGTCGCGATGGCGCTGTCGCTGCCGAAGTTCCCCGGGCGCGAAATCCTGCTGGCCTGCACCTACGCAGTCGTCGTGTTCTCGATCGTCGTCCAGGGCCTGACAGTCAGGCGGATGCTGATCTATTACGGGGTCGGCGAAGCCGCACCGTGAGCGCCGAAAGACGGCTCGCGCCTGCGGCGGCCGGCCGTCAGCGCTGTTCGGCCGACGACGTCCGGTTCAGGGCTCCGGCGCGGAACCAGCGATACCCGTAGGGCTCCAGCTCGATCGCGTGACGGCCGCTCTCGTCGGCGTGGATGTCCGACTGGTCGAGCAGGTTGACCAGTGTGCCGCCGTCAGGGCCGTCGACGCGCAGGCGCACGGCGCAGGGCTTCTCGCCGAAATTGTGGAGGAACACGCCCGTGCGGCCGCTCCAGTCGTATCGCAGCGCCAGCACCTGCTCCGTGCCGGTGCGGAGAATCTGCCAGTCACCCCAGCTGATCTCCGGACACTCCTTGCGCGCGCGGATGATCCGTTCGGTCCAGTTCAGGAGGGACCCCGGGTCGCGTCGCTGATCGGCGACATTGACGGAGTGGAACCCGTAAATCGGATCGTCGATGACCTTGCGGATGACGCGGCGGCCGCGTGAAAAGCCGCCGTGCGGATCGGGCGACCACTGCATCGGCGTCCGCGCCGCATAGCGCTCCGGCAGCGACAGGTCGTCGCCCATTCCAATCTCGTCGCCGTACCGCATGACGGGTGTGCCGGGCAGCGTGAACATAAGGCTGTAGGCGAGCTCGAGACGGCGGCGATCGTTGTTGAGCATCGGCGCGAGGCGGCGGCGGATGCCCCGTCCGTACAAGCGCATCCGGGGCTCTGGCGCGAACGCGTCGAACACCACCTGGCGCTCCCGCTCGGTGAGGCGCCCCAGATCGAGCTCGTCGTGGCTCCGGGTGAACATGCCCCACTGCGCCGCAGCCGGCCGATCGTGCGTCGCGCGCAGCGCCTCGGCGAGCTCTGTCGCCGTGCCGCTGGCAAGCGCGTGGAACAGGCGCTGGTTGACCCAGAAATTCAGCATCATCTGAAGCCGATCCCCCTGGGCTCCGAAGTATTCGAGGCTTTCGTCCGGGGGCACGTTGGCCTCCGCCAGCAGGATCGCGTCACGGCAGCGCCACTGGAGGAAGTCGCGCATCTCGTGCAGCAGGTCGTAGTCGCGCGTGTGCCGCACGCGTGCGCCCTTGTGTTCGATGAGGAACGGCACCGCGTCCATCCGGAAGCCGGACACGCCAAGCTCGAGCCAGAACCCCATGATCCGGAGGATCTCTTCCTTGACGGCCGGGTGATGCGTGTTGAGATCCGGCTGGAAGTCGTAGAACCGGTGAAAGTAGTACTGGCGGGCTACAGGGTCGCGCGTCCACGTGGCCGTCTGGACGCCGGGGAACACCAGCCCCTTGTTCCAGTCCTTCGGGCGCTGCGCGGACCAGAGATACCAGTCGCGGTGTCTGGACGCGGGATCCTTGCGCGCCTCCTTGAACCAGGAGTGCTGCGACGACGTGTGATTGCAGACCAGGTCGATGATGACGCGGAGGCCGAGCTGGCGCGCGTGGTTCATGAACTCGACGAAATCACCAAGCGAGCCGGTGCGCGGATGGACGCCGTAGAAATCCGCGACGTCATACCCGTCGTCCTTGTTCGGAGACGGGTAGAAGGGCAGCAGCCAGAGGCAGGTGACGCCGAGCCCCGCCAGGTAGGGCAGCCGCTCGGTCAGGCCTGCGAAATCACCGACGCCATCGGCGTTGCCGTCGATGAACGTCTCGACGTTCAGGCAGTAGATGACAGCATTCTTGTACCAGAGATCGTGAATCACGCCCGGGCGGGAGCAATGCTCGTACCAGCCAGGACATTCACACGGGACTTGAAGGATCGGGACTCGGGATTCGGGGCTCGGGACTCGGGACTCGAGACTCGGGACTCGGACGACGGTTCCGGGTTCGGGTCGCTGTCGTTGACACCAGAGGGACCGTTCGCGCGCCGACCCGGGTCGTTCGATTCGGAAACGATGCGGAGCACGCCGTCAGGATCTGAAAAATGGCGCGCAGGCGGGCGACAGGGCGCGCGAGCCTGAATGGTCGCGCGCCGCGTTCTGACGACGGTAAGCCGGAGCGGCATTTTTCCGGCGTGCGGAGCGGTTTCCGAAGCGAATGGCCCGAGTCGTGGCGCGCAGTGGCGAGGTCGAATCCCGTAGAAAGATCAGGGACTCGGGATTCGGGACTCGGAAGTGGATTAGCGGTTCGTTCCGCACCCGCATGGCTTCCGCCTTCAGGGGAAGGAGATCCCGAGCGTGCCCCAGCCGCGCCCGGGATTCAGCATCAGGAACCCGTGGTCACCACTCTGCCCGGACGCCGAGCCGCATGCTCCGCATGCCGGCCTGCTGGATCGCTCCGGCCGAACCACCGATGGCGCTGATCCGTCCCGCGCTGACGTTCGTCGGCGTGACGTTCAGGTTCGGGTTGGCATACTGCGGCCAGTTGAACGCGTTCGTCGACGTGAGCTCCACTCGCAGCGAGGGCACGCCCGCACGGTCACTCAACCGGAAGCGCTTGTGAATCCCCAGGTGCCACAGATTCAGGCCAGGCCCTTCGATCGCGCCGCGGTGCGCCGTGCCGAAGCGCCCGATTGGCGCGGCGGCGAACGCCGCGACGTCGTACCACGCCGCCACAGCGGGATCGGCGAGTGCCGGATCGCGCAACTGGTCGGGACGGAGCGTCACCGTCGGACGCGAGGCCGCAGTCGTGAAGCGCGTGCCTGTCGGATCCGGCATCGAGATCGTCGGCGTCAGGTAGAGGCCTGACTGCACGAAGCCGACGCCAGACAGCTCCCACCCGCCAAGCGCCAGGTCCACGAGCCGCGGGGTCCCGGCCAGCCAGGTGCGGCCGTGGCCGAACGGCAGCTCGTACATGAACGCACTCGTCAGCCGGTGCGTCGGCGTCGCGCTGTCGCGGCCCGTGTCCGCGTTCAGGTCGAACGGGTTCTCGATCCGCGTCGTCCAGTCCTGCGTGTTCCCTCTGTCCCGTGCCGCTGTATACGCCAGCTGCACGAAGAGTCCGCCGGACATCCGCCGCTCGGCCTCGATCGTCACCCCCTGATAATCGTGGGAGGCGCCGTTGTCGGCGTAGGAGATGTCCGGGTACTGCGGGAAGGGACGAGGCTTCTGCACATACAACCGGTCGTCAGCGACAGGCGCGTTCGCGTCGCGCGTGTACCACATCTGGCGTCCCAGTGTCGCGACGTAAGACAGGCGGAATCCCGTGTTCCAGCGCTGGTGCTCCGCTGTCAGGTTCCATTGATGGCTGTACGGCATCTGCAGATTCGGATTGACGGCAAGCGGCAGCGCGATCGTCGCGGGGCCGGTGGTGCCCGCCGCCGGAAACACGCGCGGCAATACGACGACAGGCGTCGCCGGGTTGGTGAACGTCGTCTCCTGGAACACGAACGGGGCGCGGCTGGCCCAGATGTCGATCGGCATCATGTCGTAGTAGAGGCCGTAGCCGCCGCGGACGACGGTGCTCTCGCCGCCGAACGGGCGGTAGGCGAACCCGAGCCGCGGGGCGACGTTGTTCTTGTCCGTCTTGATCAGGGCTCGTGACGGCAGGCCCAGGCTGCCGGCAGTCACGATGTTCACGTACCCGGCCGGCATGAGCGGCGACACGTTGGCCACCCCGCCGTCGGGAACGACGATGTTGCCGGAGTTGATGTCGAAGAACGCCAGGTGGTCGCCCCGCTCGAACCATCCCGGGTGGAGCTCATATCGTAGGCCCAGATTGAGCGTCAGGTTCCGGGTCGCCTTCCAGTCGTCCTGCACGAACGAGTCGTACACGAACCGCCGCCGCTGCGCCGCCTGCGGAGGGAAGGCGCGCTGCGCGGTGTTCGGCAGCCCCAGCAAAAAATCCGCGTAGGGCTGTCCGGTGTAACGGCCCGTGAAATCCAGAGCCCCGAACATCGCCGACGGCACGGCCATGTCCTCCCAGTCGGTCCGCCGGAGCTCGATGCCGCCCTTGAGCGAGTGAGTTCCGCGAAGCCACGTCGCCTGGTCGGTGAACTGCTCGATGCGGTTCAGGAAGCCGGGATTGCTCGAGTCCACCTGAGAGAGCCCCGTGAGCCCGAGGCCCGGGAAAGACATCTTGAGGACGCCCGAGGCATCCGGGAGGCCCGGTGCGAGCCCGACGAGGCCGAGCGAGTCCACGACCTCCCGGCCGCTCAGCGGTCCGGAGATCGGGTTGTTGTTGAACGTATGACCGAAGCGCGCCTCGTTGACGAGCGTCGAGCCGATCAGCCGGGTGTAGGACAGGGTGAGCGCCTTGTCCTGACGCAGCTGGTTCCGCATCCCGAACGCCGGCAGGTTGCCTTCCCACACCGGGTTCGTGGCCTGGTGCAGCGTGACACGGGCGAAGACCCGATCCACGTTCGAGAAGTTATGGTCCACGCGGGCCGTGCCGTAGTAGGGCTTGGACCGATCCGTCGGCACCGTCAGCCGGAAATTGTTGGCGCGGAGCGCACTGCCGTCGCCGGTGTTCGGCAATGGATAGAAGCGCTCCTGGATCTTGAGCGAAACCGGGTTCAGCGCGGCTGCCGGTATGCGCCCGTCCAGATAGACCTCGCCGCTCAACGGATTGCGGATGGGAATCCCGAGCGCCGAGAAATCACCGTGCCGCCACGCGTCGATCGGCACGGTCGGATTGAGATCCGCCGATGTCGCGCTGCCATTGACGGTTTCCCCCGAGACAAACCAGAACGTCCGGCCGCGCCCGTTGTACACCCCCGGGATGACCGCCGGCCCGCCGACGGCGAATCCCGGAAAGTGCAGCACGCCAGCCTGCCGCGCGCCGGAGAACGGGTTACGGGCGCGAAGGCCGGGGCTCTGGTAGTAGTCGAAGGCGGAGCCGTGCAGGCCGTTCGTGCCCGACTTGGACACGATCGTCACCTGGCCGAGGCTCGGGAACTCCGCGCTGTTGTTGGCCAGATCGATCTTCACTTCCTTGAACGACTCGATGTAGTTCGCGAGCGGCCCGATCGGCGATTCCCCCACGCCGTCGCTCATCGTCGTGCCGTCGATGGCGAACTGCGACTGGTTGTACTTGCTGCCGGCGAACGAGTAGGTGCCGCTCCGCAGCGACAGCATCGGCGTAATCGCGAGGTACGACCAGACGCCCGGGTCGTTGAGGGGCAGCGTGCGCAGCTGCTCGGCCGTCCGCAAGTCGCTGATGCGCGCCGTATCGAGCTCGATCGGGGCATTGCCGCCCGTCACCTGGACGGCGGCCTCGAGGCCTCCGACTTCGAGCTTTGCGTCGATGTGGCGCAGATCGCGCGTGACAAGGGCGATGTCGGTCACGATGAACTCGCGGAATCCCGGCGCGACAACGCTGAGCATGTACGGGCCCTCGCGCAGTTGCGGCACCGTGTAGACACCCTCGCTGTTCGTCGTGGCTTTCGTCGTCACGGACGTCTCGGTGTTCGTCGCGGTGATCGCCGCACCCTTCATGACCGCGCCGCTCGCGTCGACGACCGTGCCTGTGATCGCCGCGTACGTCGTCTGGCCGGCCGCCGCGGCCGGCGCCGTCAGCAGCAGGACACACGAGGCCGTGACGATCGCGCCCGCCGCGACTCTGAAGGCCGAGAGCGGCCCCGCTATCCACCGTCGCACCATTGAACGCATAGAGTCCTCCCCGAGGAATCGAGTGACGGGTCGAGATGGCGAAACGCGCGCGGAGTCGCGGGTCGGCGAGGCGCGGCCCGCGGCGGCCTCACGGCCGTTCGGACGGATGCTCCCTGGCATGCACGGCGAGGCACCTCTGGCGGCCGCACGGTGGCTTTGGGCAGATCCCGGGCGGGACCTGCCGCGGCCTCGTGGCGGCGCAGGCGCTCTCGTTCGATTTGCGACTTGGAACGCGCGGAGTATCGCACAGCTCGCGCGGATTGCAGCTCAACGTTACGTACGAATCTGGACGAGCGCATCCCGCGTACTCGGATGGGGGGAGGCGGAAGGAGCGCAGTGCTGTGGCCCTTCGAGAGCCTGGGTCAGCAGGTCACGGCGAAAGCCGCAACCACGATCGCGGGCCGGTTCGTTCAGCGGTTTAGTGATCGTGTCGACACGCCATTTCCTCCGCTCAGCCTACGTAGCCCGGAGCTTCAGCTCCGGGATCGCAGCTCAGCGTTACAGCGAATAGGTGCATCACGCGGACCGGTATGTGGGATAACTCCGACATCCTTGGAGGTCCGATGCAGCGGTTCCGATTCGCGAGCTTGGCTCTCGCGTGTTTTGCAGGTCTGGTGTTCGCTCACGCGGTTGGCAGGTTCCAGGTGGACTCCATCGCGGCGGAGCCCGCAGTCGTCGGCACCGAATCGGCGGACGCCTCGATACATCGGCTCGCAGCTGACGCGGGGCTCCAGACCGATCCTGCGTGGTCTCCCGATGCGCAGTCCATCGCGTACGCATCGGATCGGTCCGGCAATTTCGACATCTGGGTGCAAGCGGCCGCCGGAGGCGCCGACGCAGTCCAGATCACGAACGATCCCGCAGGAGACTCGCAGCCGCAATGGTCACCCGACGGCAAGCGGGTCGTCTTCCGATCGGAGCGTGAGGGAGGCGGCCTGTTCATCGTGTCCTCTCGCGGCGGCCCGGCGCGGCGCCTCACTACGGCCGGCTACCGGCCGCAATGGTCGCCTGACGGCAGACGCGTCCTCTTTAACGGTTCGCATCTGCTTGTGATGGACCAGCGGCAACGGTTCTATGTGGTGAACGAGGAGGGCGGTCATCCGAAGGAAGTGCTCCGGACCGCGGCGGACGGCTTCGCATCAGCGGTCGCCGTGTGCTGGCATCCGGACGGGCGTCGCATTTCCATTGCGGGGCTCGACGACAGAGGCCGGGTGCTCGTTCGAACGATCGCGATCGATACAGAAAAGGAGTCGGTTGACGCGCAGCTCGAGCTCCGTGACGTGCCGGCGCGCGACATCAAAGCCGTCAGCTGGTCGCCCGGCGGAGACACCCTGTTCGCCGCAGGGGCAAACGCAAGCGGCGTGCACTTGTGGCGAGTGCCGATAGCCGCCGAGACCGGGAAGCGCAGCGGCGCCCCCGAGGACGTCGCCGTCCGGGCCCACGAGGACCTCCCCATCGCCGTTTCACCGGACGGGACACGTCTCGCTTTCACGATGTCACGACAGGCAACCCGCCTCTGGACATACAGACTCGATGCCGCCAGTGGGCGCATCGCCGTTCCAGGCCGCGCGATTACACCTGAGCAGGCGACGGCGTTCGCGCCCGACTTCTCGGCCGACGGAAAAAAGCTCGCCTACGTGCTCATCCCGGAGAGTGGACCCGGAGGCGCCGCGCCGCAGGAGCTGCATGAATGGACGGAAACCGCTGACCGGACGCTCATCGCCGACGGTGCGACCCGGTTCGCGCCTCGCGTGTCTCGCGACGGCCGGTACATCGCCTACCGCTGGACGCCCGTCGAGGGGAACGTCTTTGCCGTGTCCGTGCTGGATACGACGACTCTGAAAGAGCGGCGTGTCACTTCCACCTCGCTCTTCGCGACGCCGTTCGGCTGGGCCCCGGACGATCAGTCGATTCTAATGAGCGTCCGGCAGGCCGCCCCCGCGCGTCAGGGATTGTTCCGCGTGCCGGTGCGCGAAGGGGAAGCACCGCGGGAACTGAGCTCGGTGGCGGTCAACCCGAAATTCGACATCTGGCAGGGTACCCAGTCACCGGACGGCCAGTGGATCGCGTTCGTCGTGCAGGAGCCGAGCCCCCGGTGGTCGGCAATCTTCGTGGTCCCTAAAGCCGGCGGCCAGTGGATCCAGATTACGGATGGTCACGGCTGGGACGACAAGCCACGCTGGTCGCGGGACGGACATCTCTTGTATTTCCTCACGTCCCGCGGCGGTCCGTTTGCCGTCGCGGCGGTCGCCATCGACCAGACCACCGGAAAGCCGATCAGTGCTCCGTCTGAACTAATGCCGCTGCCGGACCCACGGCTCGCCATACTGAACAGCGTCGGATGGCTGGAAATGGCGGTCGGTGGCGACGCGCTCGCGGTGCCGCTCGTGGAAACAACAGGGGGCCTTTGGACGACCGACAGCCGCGGCGCCGGTCCTGGGCGGGAAGCCGCCGGCAGCCAGCCCTGTCCCGAGCTGCTCCCGCCAGAGGTGGTTCGAAAGGTCTCCGCGCCCGACTGGGGCGACGTGCTCAAGCGGAAATCGGGGGCCGTGCAGATGGAAGTGGTCGTCGGGATCGACGGAACCGTTCGCGATGCGCGGATCGTGCGATCGCCGGATGCGCGGCTCAATCCTGAAGCGCTCCGGGCCGGGGCCCAGTGGACCTTCCGGCCTGGCCGCTGCGGGGGAGAAGCGACGACGTCCACCGTTCCCATCGAAGTGTCCTTCGCTGCGAACGAGCGGCGATAGGCAGTCGCGACCCGCAGGTCCCGCAGGTGCTGGCGCGGGAAGCGCGACCAGCTGCTAATACGTGAAAGTGCCGAAGAAGGACGACCGCTTGTTCGGATCACTCCACTTCGTGCCGAGTGCCGCACCGCTGAACGCGTTTTCGTCGGTCGTGCCCATGGCCGCGCCGTCCACGACGGCGAGCGGGTGGAACCACTGCTTGCCGCCGCACGTCGGGTCGTGATGCATCTCCCTTGCGACACTGAGCCGGAGGGATTTTGCGGACACCTTGATCGCCGGGCCGTCGTCCACGAACTGGATAGCCGTGGGGGTCGTCTCCACGACGCTGCCGAGGACGCCCTTCGAGTTCTGGCGCGCCATGGACACGAGCGCGGCGCGCTGCGCGGGAGTCGCGCGTTCGTCCACGAACAGCGCCGTGCGGGTCTCCGCCGCCTGGCCGCCGAATTCGCGAATGCCCAGGTTGGTGTCGCCCGCCACCGCGGCGACGACCGCGAGACCGTTGAGCGCGACGCCGTCGAAACTGCCGCGTGTCACCTTCCACGCGAGCAGCGCCTCGCGGCCCGTCGTGACTGCTTCGCCGTTCATGATGCAGCCGCCGGCGAACACTTCCGCCGTACGCGCTTCCACGTAGGTGCCCGTGATCGACCCGCCCGCACCGAGCACACGGGAGGCCATCAGGCCCGCCATCGCCGCCGCCAGTACTACTCGTCTCATGGCGAAGTCCTTCCTTTTACAACCTGCAGCAGCCGCGGCCGCCGCGGCAGACATCTGGCCGGACGGGCTGGCCGTCCGGGCCGAAGCCGCTCTGGGTGTCTACGCACCAGTACGCGGCCGTCTCATAAGCATCATAAAACGTGGATTCCGCCGGGTCCACTATGGAGGCGACATACATGCTCTTCGTCCGCAGGCGGAGGCAGTGCAGCCCAACCGTAATTTTCGGCGATGTCAGCGATTCCATGGCGCGTGCTCCAGTTCAGACTGTCTTGATTCCGCCGGCGTGCAGGATCGCCCGCTTGACGGCGGTCCTCGCGACCTGGACTTTGTATGCGTTCTGGCTGAGCGGACGCGCCTCGCGGACGGCGGCATCGGCGGCCGCCGCTGCGGTCTCTTCGTTGAGAGGTTTCCCCGCCAGAGCAGCCTCCGCGGCTTTCGATCGCCACGGGACCGGGGCCACCGCTCCCATCACGACGCGCGCCGCCCGCACGGTCTGGCCCTCCATCGACAGCACCACCGTCGCAAACGCGATCGGCCAGTCGTGGGATTCCTTGTAGCGAACCTCGTAATGTCCGCTCTTCACAGATCCGGGAGCAGGGAGGATCACGTGCGTCAGGAGCTCGTCCGGGGCGAGGACGTTCTCGACCCGAACGTTCTGCAGCGTTGGCATCGTGAAATAGTCCGCCGCGGGCACGAGTCGCTCACCCCGGGGACCGGCAAGCCGGAACGTGGCGTCGTACGCGACCAACGGCACCGCGAGGCTGGAGGGGTGCACGATGAACGTCGGCCCGCTGCCGAAAATCGCGTGGAACTGGTTCTCGCCCGCGGGAGAGAAGCACTGGTTGCCCCCCTTCTTGAAGCAGACGAACTCCTCGTTGCGGTAGTACCAGCATCGCGGCCGCTGGTTCAGGTTCCCGCCGACAGTCCCCAGGTTGCGAATCTGCGGCGTGCCGACTTCGATAGCCGCCAGCGCAATCGCCGGATAGAGCTTCGCGACCTGGGCGTGGGCGGCCAGGTCCGCCACTCTCATGGCGGCCCCGATTTTGAGGCCGCCGCCCGGCGCCGGCGTGACCGTCGCGTCGAGCGCCCCCTTGACGTTGACGATCCGGTCGGGCTGCGCGACATAATCCTTCAGCCGCGCCAGCAGATCCTGTCCCCCCGCGAGCGGCATCACCTTCTCTGGCTCGCTGCTCAGGGCGCCGATCGCCTCTTTCTCGTTCTTCGGATTGACGTACGAAAACGCTTTCACGGCAGTCCTCCTCGCTATGCCCGGCGCTGCGACAGCGTCTGCAGGATTTTCGCCGGCGTCAGCGGCAGGCTGCGCACCGTCACGCCGATCGCGTTCCGCACCGCGTTCGTGATGGCCGCGGCGGTCGAGACCGTCGGCGGCTCTCCGATGCCCACCACACCCCGTTCCGGCTGATCGATGAGCCGGACCTCGATCTTCGGGATGTCGGACATGCCCGCGAGCAGATACCACTCCATGTTCGGATTCACCATCTGCCCGGTGTTCCGATCGAGGATGCGATCCTCGAAGAGCGCGAAGTTCAGCGACCCGATCACGCCGCCGTACACCTGGCTCTCTGCGGTGAGCCGGCTGACGATGAGGCCACAATCCTGGATCGCGAGCACGCGCGTGACCTTCACGATGCCGGTTTCGATGTCGACGGTCACTTCGGCGAACTGCACGCCCGATGTCGTGACCGATGAGAGCCCCGGCTGCCAGTTGCCTTCGACCGAGATGGGTTGTGTGGCGAGCAGCTTGCACGCGTCGCTCCACGACACGCCTTTGGCCGGGTTGTCGCGCACATGGATGCGCCCGCCGGCGGCCACGAGCGTGGCAGGCTCCACGCCAAGCGATGGGCCGACCTTTTCCTTCAGTGCGTCGAGTGCGTTCACCGTCGCGATCCGCACCGCGGGGCTCACCGCGGCCGCCGTCGTGCTCCCCCCAGACGCGCCGCTGATCGGGAACATCGTGTCGCCGATCTCGGGGCGGATCGCGCTCGCCGGCAGCCCGAACGTATCGGCGGCAATCACCGCAATCATCGTGCGCGTGCCGGTGCCGAGGTCCTGGGTTCCGACACGTACGACGACCAGGCCATCCGACGAAATCTCACACCGCGCCTGCGACGGACCGCGCCCGCCGCCGCCCCACGTATTGATCGCCACACCCATACCGGTCTTGAGCGGTCCAGGTGTCGAATCCCCGGTCGGATGGCGCTTGTCCCATCCGAATTCCTGCGCGCCGCGGAGCAGATACGACCGCCACATCGCGTTCGGCGCCTCCGGCGGCAGGTTCTTGATCCGGAACTCCACCGGATCCATCTTCACGAGATCGGCGAGCTCTTCCATCAGCACTTCGGTGATGAACGAGCCCTGTGGATGCCCCGGCGCCCGCATCGGCCGCTGCTGACCGGTGTTGATGTAGACGTCCCGGTGCGTCCGCCGGCGATTCGGAAACTGGTAGATGTACGGCAGCGGAAAGCCCGAAGCCGCACCCGCGCCGCCCGTGCCCCACGATTCCGCATCGAACGCGGTCAGCATGCCGTCGGCGCTGACGCCCGCCTTCACGCGCGCCGCCGCCGACGGCCTGTTACCCGTCGCGAGATGCTCTTCCTTTCGATCGAGCATCAGCTTGACCGGTGCCTTCGCCTCTTTCGCCAGGCGCGCGCAGATGAGACCCTGCGCATCGGGCGCCATCTTGCTGCCGAACCCGCCGCCCATGTACTGCGTGATCACCCGCACGTTCGCGGACGGGATGTTCAGGCCGCTCGCAAACCCTTCGCGCGCCGCGCTGATGCCCTGCGTCGACACCCACGCGGTCAGGTGATCGCCGTCCCACTCGCACACGGCGCCGTGCGACTCGAGGCACACGTGGGTGATGACGTGCGTCGCGTAGGTCTCTTCGACGACGTGCGCGGCCTGCTTGAAGCCGGCGGCCAGATCGCCCGTCTCCTGCGCCGCACCCTGCTTGACGTTGCCGCCGGTGAACACGTTCGGGGCATTGCCGGAGAGCGCCTGGTCGACCAGGGTGATGTGCGGCAGCACGTCGTACTCGACGCGAACGAGCCGCGCCGCGTCGATCGCCCGTTCCTCGGTGTCGGCGGCGACCGCAGCGACCTCGTCCCCCTGTTACATCACGGTGCTGCGATCCGCGTTCGCCGGATCGCGCCACATGATCGCGGCCTTGACCCCCGGGGCGCGCTGCGCCGCGGACAGATCAATCGAGACGATGCGAGCGTGGGGGTGCGGCGACCGGACGATGCGGCCGTACAGCATGCCCGGCCGCTTCACGTCAAAGGTGTACTTCGCCCGGCCCGTCACCTTCTCCGGTCCGTCGAGCCGCTTGACGTGCGTCCCGAGGACGGTCTGCGGCTTCGGCCACGAGTACTTGGGATCGGCCGGCGGCGGCGGGGGCTGCGCAGGCCCGCCTCGCCCTCCCTGGTCCGCGAGCTCTTTCGGGTCAGCCACGCGCCACCCCCTTCACGCTGGAAACCGCTTCGAGAATGCGCGGGAACGTCCCGCACCGGCAGATGTTGCCATCGAGCCCGCGGCGAATCTCGTCGGGCGTCGGCGCCGGGTTTTTTTCGAGGAGGGCGACGCTCGCCATGATGAATCCGGGCGTGCAGAACCCGCACATCAACGCATCCTTGTCACAGAACGCCTGCTGCACCGGATGGAGCGTCGTCCCGTTCGCCAGGCCGTCGATGTTGCGGATTTCCTTGCCCTCAACTTCGATCGCCAGCGTCGAACAGGAGTACACGGCGCGGCCGTCGACGATCATCGTGCAGGCCCCGCAGGTCCCGCGATCGCAGACCCGCTTGTTGCCGGTCTGATCGGCGCGCATCCGCAGCGCATCGAGCAGCGTGACGCGCGGCTCCAGCATCAGGTCCAGCCGCCGGCCGTTGACCATCAGCCGGACGGGCACCTCGCCGGGCCCGACCACCGCGGTGCCGGCCCCCGCACCCTGGGCGTCAACTTCCGGCGTCGCCGCGGCGGTGACGGCGCTCACGACACCAGCCGATTTCAGAAAATCACGACGCGTTACCGCAAACCTGCCGGGTTTGTCGTTCTTGCGAGCCATCGGTAGTCCTCTCGGTCGAGTCGTCCTGGATCAGGGAAGGGCCTCCGGCACTCGTCTGTGCCGGCGTCGACGTGCGTGATTATGCCCGATCCGGGACGTGGGCGCGACCTCATCGCTGCCGGGCGGCAGCGGCGCGCTGGAGCCGATCGCGAAGAGCCTCGAGTTCCGCGCCGCCGCTGTCCGGGACCCAGCCCGCGGCGTTCTGGCCGCTGTCGTCGCGCACGGCCGCGTCCGCACCCGCATCGAGCAGGGCCTGCGCGATTTCCGGGGAGCGGTACTTCGCGGCGACCATCAGCGCCGTCATGCCGCGATCGTCCTGCGCGTTGACGCGCGCGCCCCCCGCGACCAGGCGGCGGACCGCCTCGGGGTGCTGAAAGGCGATTGCCGTCATCAGGACCGTGACCCCCGCCTGATTGGCCGAATTCGGGTCGGCACCGGCGCGCAGCAGCTCATCGACCGTCGCGACATGCCCCTCCTGCGCCGCGTCGCTGAGGGTCGAATTGCCGACCGAGTCGGAACCGTTCACCTCGAGGATCGACTCCTCGGCCGGGAAGTGTCCTCTCGCGGCGCGTGCGCGCGCGGCCCGCTCCTCGGTGAACGTCGCCTGCATCTGCATGGTGCCGCAGATGTTTCCGATGTTCATCGACGTGATCTTCAGCAGGCTGCGGCCATCCGGATCCGCTGCCGTCTCGTATCGACGCAGCGCGTCATCGTCCAGACGCCACGGATGGAGCGCGTCGTTCGTGGCGATCGCGATGGGTGTGAGCGTGCCGACGACCCCGAAAAGGCCATGGCCATCCGAGTGAGAGACCTGGTAGACGAGGCACCGCGAGTAGTACAGCCGGTAGGCTTCGATTTGACGATCCACGAGCACGCGCGTGCCGTCCGCGACGAAGTAGAGATGCGCCGCCGGCCTGGACGGCGGCCCCTTGTCGACGAACCAGCCCTCTCCAATCTCCGTGAGCGGAGTCTCACGGCATGCGGCGGCGAGCACCGATGCGAGCACCACCGCGCCGCCAAGTGCCCGCGTGCCGCGCCTCACGGCTCCCAGGCGGCGAAGACCATGGCGTAGCGGCGGCGGATGATGCGCATGCGATCGACACCGACGCCCGCCTGGCGCGCCTCGAGCTCGTACCGGCGCAAGGCGTTGTGGGTCTTGACCGCGGCTTCCTTGAAGTAGTCGTGCCACGAGCGGCAGCTCGCCGAGGCGCGCATCGCCTCGGCGCGGCCGTCCCAGAGCGCAAACCACCCGCGTTCCGCGGCCGGGGAGCCGTCCTCCGCGCCGCACGACGCATGGAATCGTTTCCAGTTGGCGTCCACCGCGTCAGCCTGCTGCCCGAGCACCCGCAGATTCTCGGCGTACTCGCGCATGCCGTCCTCGCGCTGCCGGTCGGCGTCCGTTTTCGGGACGAACCGCGGACCCAGCATCCGCGGGACGTAGTCGATGGACACGGCGAAGGCGAGCGAGTCCACCCCGCGCGTCACGAGCTTCATCGTGTTCACGCCGAGCACGCGACCGTACCGATCGAGCAGCGGCCCGCCGCTGTTGCCTGGATTGATGGCCGCGTCGGTCTGGATCATCCGGACGCCGTCCACTTCGCGCATGCCGCTGACAATGCCCCGCGTAACGGTGTTGGCGAGGCCGAGCGGCGATCCGATGGCGACGACCTCCGCTCCTATGTGCACGTCCGACGCGCCCGCGAGCGGCAGCACGATCTGGTCGAGGTCCGGAAGGTCCACGTCGAGGATCGCGAGATCGATTTGGTCGGCCATGTCGCTCACCCGCGCGACCCGGGAATAGCCGCCGGCCCGCTTGAGCGTGACGGTGTCGCTCCCCCTGACCACGTGCGCGTTGGTGATGACCGTCCCCGGTGCCACGAAGAATCCGCTGCCCAGACCATCGCGCGTCTGCACGGTGACGACAGCGGGCATTGCACGCGTCACGAGGTCCTCCGTCGAGAGCAGCACCATCGGCTCCGCCTTGATGGCGGCGGCTTCGGGCAGCGCCGGCGGCGGCTCGGCATCGAGCGGCGGGAGCTCGGGAAGAGTAGGTTGCGACATGGGTACGCGCGCCGCGATGGCAGCGGGAGAGGGCGGGGGCGGTTGTGGATGCGGGGTCGGTCCCCCCGCCAGTGAGAATCCTGCCACCACGACGACGACAGCGGCCGCGAGTCCGAGAAGGACGGTGCGGCTGGCCCCGGGCCGCGCTCGTTCGCGTGGCGCCCGTGCAAACGCCAGTGCTTCCTGGATCTCCGCGGGCAGAGCAGGCGATGCGGCTGGGGCGTCGGCGGGCTGGGCGTCTGCCGGCCGCGCGTCCACCGGCTGGGCGTCCCCTCTCGGAGACCCGCACCGGCACACGTTCAGCCTGTTGGGTACGCTACGCGCACACTGCCGGCACACCCAGACGAATTGGGTCATGTATCAGGTTGTCGGGGGGAGCGGTCGTATTGTGGCGCACCCCGGCCGTAAGATCAAGCGCGTGCAGTTGCGGGCATCGACCTCCTTTGACGCGAACTCCTCGAATCCCTCGACCTGAGCCATTGCCCTCGGGTCACCCCGGTGCTAACGTGTGCGTCCTGTCAACGGTTGTCGTCGCTTCGTGAATCCGTTCCTGAAATCGGGCACCGAATGGCTGATTGCGGCCGAGACGGCGTTCATGCCCCAGGCTGCTCCACCAGCAAAGTGAGCTGCCCCGCTGCGAACCCGCATTTCCTGAGGAGCCCCATGGCCAGAACTCGATTCATCGGTGTCGTCGCCCTCTTCCTGGCCATGTTTCACATGGGACCGATCGGCAACGTTTGGGCTCAGCCGCCTGCCACCGCCGCACACGAGCACCTGACGGACATCGCCTGCGTCGACGTGCTCCCCGGCGAGAAGCGACCGGAGTTTGGCTGCTTCAACGTCGGCGCGGTCACCGGACTTCATTTCAGTGAAGCATCCGTGTACTGGCATCTGCGCGCGTTTCCCGACAGGAAATCTGCCGAGGCGGCGAAGAGCGCGACAGGAATCGTCGTGGAGGAAGACGGGCGGGTGTGGCTCTCCGAGTTCGGGGTGCGCGACAGTGCCCCGCACGCAGGGGAACCCATCGCCGTCGTCGGGCCTCTGCAGCTTCCCCCGGCAAAGAGCTACGCGGCGGTGCTCTCGTACGCCGTCATGCGGCCTGGAGACAGGTCGAGGGTGCATACACATCCGGGTCCCGAAGGCTGGTACGTGCTGGCGGGAGAGCAGTGTCTGGAGACTCCCGCGGGCGCTGACAGGGCTCGCGCGGGAGGGACCATGGCGGTGCGATCGGGTATTCCCATGGAGCTGAGCGTCACCGGCACGATGGTTCGGCGCGCCTTCGCCCTGGTAATCCATGACGCGGCTCAGGAGAGGGGCACACGCTCCGACTGGAAACCCTCAGGAGCCTGTACTCACTAGCAGCCACCGGGTTTACTGATCCCGCGAGCCGGGTAACTGCAGAGTTTGTCGGCCGCGTTACCAATCTTGCGACTTGACGTAACGCAGAAGTCGCCTACCATTCCGTAACTGCGAATGGAGGTGCGATCGTGAAACGTGTCGTTCTGGAATTTCCCGCGAAGGTCATCGCAATTGCTGTGCTGATGATGGCCTGCGCAGCGCCCGCTGTGTTCGCGCAGGTGCTCTATGGCTCAGTCGCCGGCACGCTGACGGACGAGAGCGGCGCCGTCGTCCCCAAAGCCGTCGTCACGGTGACGAATACGTCCACCGGGTTGTCGCGCGAGGCGACCACCACTGACGATGGCTACTACACGATTCCAAACCTGCCCGAGGGCACCTACGACCTGACCGTCAACGCGGGCGGATTCAAGCCGTACACGCAGAAGAACATCAACGTCCCCGTGAACGCGGTGACGCGCGTGAACGCCGTCGTCCAGATCGGCGCGCTCAACGAACAGGTGACCGTCGAAGCCGCCACGACGGCGCTTCAAACGACACGGTCTGACGTCAGCGTGAACCTGGATACGCGGGCGATCGAAAACCTGCCGCTTGCGGGCTACCGCAACTTCCAGAGCCTGATCAACCTCGTTCCCGGTGCGACGCCGGCGCGGTACCAGAACGCCATAACGGATACGCCGGGGCGGGCCCTCTCAACCAACGTCAATGGCCAGGAGCGCGGCGCCAACAACACCCGCGTGGATGGTTCGGCCGACATCCTGGTCACGATGCCGCATCACGCCGCGTACGTGCCTCCCGCGGAGAGCATCCAGCAGGTCAACATCGCGACCAACAATTTCGATGCGGAACAGGGGATGACCGGGGGCGCCGCCGTCACCGTGGTCACGAAGTCGGGGACGAACGCCTTCCGCGGCAGCGCGTTTGCGATGCACGACGACAGCGCACTGCGGGCGTTCCGATGGACCGAGAACCGCGCCGGTGTCACCCAGAAGCCGAAAGGTCAGCGCAACATCGATGGCGGCAGTCTGGGCGGCCCGATCAAGCGGAACAAGTTCTTTTTCTTCACCGACTGGGAAGGCACGTTCGAGCGCGTGAATCATTCGCTTCAGACAACTCTCCCGCCCCCCGACTTCCGTACCGGTAACTTCAGCCGGATGCTGGGCGCGAACATCCTCAGCGCGAAGGGCAGCCCCATTCTGGTTCCTACGACCGAAGGTGGCACCACGCCGCTGAGGGAGGGGATGGTCTTCGATCCGTTCTCCGGCAATCTCAACGGGACGGGGCGCGCGGTCTTCTCGAGCGGCGGGCAGATCAACGTCATCCCGCAGTCGCGTTTGAATGCCCCGATGATGAAGCTGCTCAATCTGGTCCCGCTGCCGAACCGCAGCGGAGACACGGACAACTTCTTCACGTCGGGCAACACGCCGCTGAACCGCAACAACATCGACGCGAAGGTCAACTGGAACCGCAACGAGCGCCACCAGATGTGGTTCAAGTACAGCGTCATGGACGCCCTGGTCAAAGGCGATTTCAGCCTTGGGCAGGCGGGCGGCCCCTGCATCTGCGGCAGCGGCCTTGGCGCCGGCCACACCCTGGTGCAGATCGGGGGCATGGGGCACACCTATACCGTCACCCCCAATTTCCTGATTGACGGGACGCTCGGCTGGACCCGATTTGGACAGAACGTCAGACCGCCTGACCTCGGCACCAACTTCGGATCGGACGTACTCGGAATACCCGGAACGAACGGGCCCGACCGGCGGGAAAGCGGCATGCCGCCGATGTACATTTCCGGCTACGCGGATCTTGGCAACGACGAGGGCTGGAATCCGCTGTTCCGCAACGATCAGTCCTACACGTTCAACACGAACGCGAGCTGGAACAAGAACACGCACGACATCCGGTTCGGGTTCGACTTCGTCCATCACCTGATGAACCACTGGCAGCCGGAGCTTGGCGAAGGGCCGCGTGGCGCGTTCTACTTCGATCCCGGCGTGACGGCGCTCAATCCGGACGCGCTCGATGCCTCGGTCGGGTTCCAGGGCGGCACGCCGTCGTTCGAAAATGACTGGAACGGGCTCGCCGGCTTCCTGCTGGGGACGCCCACTGTTTCAGGGAAGAGCAGCCAGTTCATCAAGATGGACAGCATGGAGAATCAGTACGCGCTGTTCGCGCGCGACCGCTGGCGCCTGAAGCCGAACCTCACGCTCGACCTCGGACTTCGGTGGGAGCTGTACCCGAACCGGCGGCGTTCGGGCGGCCTCGGCATCGAGTCGTACGACCCGAACACCAACGAGGCGTTGATTGGCGGACGGGGAGGCATCCCGCAGGACAACGGCGTCGGCTACAGCAAGAAGCTGTTCGCCCCGCGCCTGGGCTTTGCGTATCAGGTGACCGACAGCACCGTGATTCGAAGCGGGTACGGCATCACCTACCACTCTCACCCGTGGGGCGCGCAGGCGCTGCGCGGATGGTTCCCGCTGACCGTCGTCGCGGTCTTCAACGGCGTGAACGGCTACCAACCGGTGACGACGAGCCCGGGGTACGTCGCGGCCGGTGTCCCGAACGCGCCGCTCGGTCCCACTGTCGGCATTCCATCGATCTGCTGCCCCGACATCAGCACGGGACGAGTGCCGCTGCCCCTGGTAGCCGAGACCGGCTACCCGCGGGCCAACGAGGAGCTCCACCGCGGCTACATCCAGTCGTGGAACATGATTATCGAGCGGAGGCTGCCAGCCGAGTTCGTGGCATCCGTGGGATATGTCGGGTCGGCGTCAGTCAGGGGGTTCGCGTTCCTCGACATCAACGCGTCGCAGACTCCCGGGTCGGGCGATGAAGGCCGTCCGCTGTTTCAGAAGTTCGGACGCACCACGGCCACCCGCGAATGGGACGGCCGCACCCACAGCATTTACCACTCCCTGCAGACGAGCCTGAATCGCCGCTTCTCGGGAGGCCTGCTGATCAAAGCCGCTTACACCTTCTCGAAAGCCATCGACGAGGCCACGTACGGCGACTGGACGGAGTTCCTGTGGAATGCTCCGAGTGCCTTCTATCGCAATCGTGCCCTGGCGTCGCACGACATCCCGCACAATTTCCAACTCGGGTTCGTGTACGAGCTGCCGTTCGGCAGTTCGAAGAAGTGGGCGAGCAGCGGGACGAGCGCGGCGATCCTCGGCGGATGGCAGTTGAACGGCATCTTCGCGGCGTATTCAGGCCGTCCGTTCACGCTGACCGCATCTGGCTCCTCGCTGAACATGCCCGGCAACCAGCAGACGCCGGACCAGGTGAAGGAGCACGTCGAGATCTTCCACAAGGTTGGCAGCGATGGCACGTGGTTCGATACCAGCGCCTTCGCGCGCGTCAAAGAGGTTCGCTTCGGCAACGTCGGCCGCAACACGATGCGCGGCCCCGGTGTCGTCAACCTCGACGCGAGCCTCTTCCGGACGTTCAAGCTGACGGCCGGGACCGACCTGCAATTCCGGGCGGAAGCGTTCAACGTGACGAACACGCCGCACTTCGGGCAGCCGAACAGGAACGTCAACAGCTCGAACTTCGGGAAGGTGTTGAACATCAACACCGCTGATGCGATGGGGCAGTCCCGCGAGTTCCGCTTCGGTTTGCGCCTGGGCTTCTGATCGAGCCCACGGCGAGGTGAGAAAGGGGCGGGCGCAGATCGTCTGCGCCCGCCTACCCCGAACCCCGAACCCCGAACCCCG
>JBBWZJ010000315.1:0-5982 GCA_039648985.1 Acidobacteriota bacterium
CTGGCGTGACGCCAGAGCGCAGCCGTGGAAATGGCGTCCCCGTGGACATCACAGACCGATGCCCACCGGGACTTGGACATCTCGCCCAGACCGCGAGATGCCCACATTCCCACCGCTGGTCCTCGCTGCGAAAAGTGGGAACGGATAAGAACAAGTGTTACCGATGTGTCCGGTCTCGTTTGTTACCGATGTTTCCGGTTGCGCAGGGTTCGGGGTTCGAGGTTCGAGGTTCGAGGTTCGAGGTTCGAGGTTCGAGGTTCGAGGTTCGAGGTTCGAGGTTCGAGGTTCGGGTTCGAGGTTCGAGTTCGGGGTTCGAGGTTCGAGGCTCGAGGTTCGGGTTCGGGGTTCGGGGGTCCCCGAACCCGGAACCGGAGCGAAACCCGGAACCCGGAACCCGGAACCCGGAACCCCTCCTGCCTAAATCCTAGTAAGGATACATATCCGCGCGGAACGTGATCGTCCGGCCGGGCTGCACCATCACGTCGAAGGCAATCGATTCGAATCCGGGCGCCTGGATTTCGATGCGGTGCGTCCCGGCTTCGAGATTGGCGTGCTGGAAGACGCCATCGAAGTCGTCCACGATGCCGATGTAGTACCCGTCGGCGAACACCTGCGCTTCGCGAGGGGCGTCAGTTATTCGGAGGCCGCCATAGAGCCGCCCCGGAAGCGGATCGTAGTAGCCGCGCGGCGTGTAGCCGTACGGGTACGAGCCGCCGTCGCCGTAGTAAATCCCGATCCCGAACCGCGGCCGGTAGACATACGGGCGGTACGGAACGATCGTGACGATGCTCGGGCGGATGAATCGCGGAACGATCACCGTACGGGGGCCGTAGCCGCCCCTGGAATAGTAGGGGCGCTCGATGACGCGAGGCGCGTAGCCCCTCGCGTCGTACTGCCGCTGCCCGTCGTATCGTCCCTGCCGGTCGTAGCGCGGGCTCTCGTACCGCGGGCTGTCGTAGCGCGGGCCCTCGTACCGCGGGCCCTCGTAGCGCGGACCCTCGTAGCGCGGGCGCTCGGACTGACGCGGCGCGTCGTATCGGGGACCGCCCTGCCGCGGCACCGCATATTGCCGCTGACCATCGTCGCCGCGCTGGCGCTGACCATCGTCGCCGCGCGCCGGGGAGGACCGACGCGAGGGTTCCTCCCGCCTCGCCTCGCCCTGCGGCTGCGACTCACGCGACCGCGGCGCCGCCCGTTCGCCGCCCTGCCGCGCCTCGCCGCGCGGGGCTCGTTCACCGCGCTGCTGCCCGTCCGACCCGCCGCGATGCCGCTGTCCATCGTCCGCGCTCACCAGCACGGGCGCGGCCGCCAGCGCCGCGATGAGCGCCATGCGTGTGACTCGTGTGTATGCCATGGAAGTCTCCCAGAACGGACAGAACCAACTGTCGTGCCAATGCCAGAGCTTTGAAATGCTCAGTGTTCCGAGTGGGAGGCGCCCGCAAGCGCCGCTCGTCCACGCAACAGGACAACCGGAAAAGGACAGCCCAACGGGGTGATCGCTGTCAGGCCGCGGGCGAGATGACCTGGCCTGTTTCCTTCCCTTCGACACTGCGGGCGTACGCGCGAGCGACAACGTCCGCAGGGAGCCCGCCCTCGAGAGGCAGCCCCATGGCCTTCAAGGTCTCCGTCACCCACGGAGGGCTGACGACGTTGACGCGGATGTTGCGCGGCGCCTCGAGAGCGGCGGCGCGGGCAAAGCCTTCCAGCGCGGAATTCACGAGGCTGATCGCGGCTGTTCCGGGCGCCGGGTGCTGTGCCAGCACGCCACTGGTAATCGTGAAGGACCCGCCATCCGTGACGGACGTCATCCCGAACCGCACCAGGTTCACCTGTCCCATCAACTTGTGCCCGAGGCTGAAGGCGAAATCCTCGTCCTTCAGCTCGGCGAGCGGCTTGAACGCGGCCTGGCCTGCGGCGCTCACGACAGCGTCGACGCGGCCAATTCGTGCGTAGAGCGCGCGGACGGACGCCGGATCCGAGATGTCCACCCGCTCGTGCGCCTTCTGGCGGCTTGCAAGGACGATGTCGTGGCGGCCGCCGAGGGCGGAGGCGACGGCCTGACCGATTGTGCCGGTGGCGCCGACAACGAGGATGCGCATTGGATCAATCTAACAGAGATCGACGCCATCGGCCGTTCGCCTATATTGGTTCGATGGCGACTCACGGCGCCGCAGAGCTGATTGTCATTGGTGGGCGGGAGCTCGCCATTTCCAATCCGGACAAGATCCTTTTCCCGGATGCGGGCTACACCAAGCGCGATCTGGTGCACTACTACCTCGCGGTTGCTGACGGTGCGCTGCGCGGCTCGGGGAACCGGCCGAACGTCCTCGTGCGATACCCGAACGGGATCGGCGGCGACTTCTTCTTTCAAAAGCGGGCGCCGGCGTCCCGTCCCGCCTGGATTGACGTGGTCACGCTGAGCTTTCCGTCCGGCCGCACCGCCGAGGAGGTCGTCCCCCGCGAGCCTGCCGCACTCGCGTGGATGGCAAATCTCGCGTGCCTCGAGCTCCACCCGCATGCGGTGCGCGCCGACAACCTGGATCATCCTGACGAACTGCGTGTCGATCTCGATCCGGTGCCCGGTGTCGAGTGGCCGCAGATCCGCGAGGTCGCGCGGACCGTCCATGCCACGCTGGACGATTTCGGGCTGACGGGATGGTCGAAGACGTCGGGATCGCGCGGCATCCATGTATCGGTGCGCATCGAGCCGCGCTGGACGTTCGACGATGTTCGCCGCGCGGCGCTCGCGCTGGCGCGGGAAGTCGAGCGACGCGTGCCGGCGCTCGCGACGAGCAAGTGGTGGAAGGAAGAGCGGCACGGCGTCTTCCTCGACTACAACCAGAATGCGAAAGACCGTACTGTCGCAGCCGCGTACTCGGTGCGTCCACGGCCGGATGCCCGCGTGTCCGCACCCGTCACCTGGGAGGAGCTGGACGAGTGCGAGCCGGCCGACTTCACGCTCGGGACCATGCCCGCGCGCTTTTCGCGGGTCGGGGACCGTCACGCCGACATCGACAGGCATGCCGGCGGCCTCGAGCCGCTTCTCGAGCTCTCCGCGCGGCAGGCGACCGAGGGCCTCGGCGATGCGCCGTGGCCTCCGCACTATCGGAAGCAGGCCGGCGAAGGTCCCCGGGTGGCGCCGTCGCGCCGGCGCGCGGCTGCGCATCCGCTCATCGAGATCGGACGCGCGCGAAAAAAATCCGACGCGCTCGGCGGCCTCGAGCGGTGGAAGACGCGGCACGCCGAGGCGGCCGCCCATCTGCAGCCAGCCGACGTGCTCGTCGACGCGATGCGCGGGCGTTTTCAGACGTGGACGCGGGTGCGCATCAATCTCGAACACGTCCCCGATGCCCTTCGGCCCGCGCAGGAGCCGCTCGATCCTGACGAGAACCTCGCGGACGACTGGACGGGCGTCAAGGGCGCCGGCCGTGGGCGCCGAACACCCGCGCGAGCTCGTAAGCGGGAGTGACTTCCAGCTGGTCGTATCGGCACGCCGACGGCGGTTTATCGGATCGCCACCGCTGAAAGACCGCCGCGTGGCGGAAACGATCCCCCTGCATGTGGTCGTACTTCACCTCGCACACACGCTCGATCCGTAGCGGCTCCCAGGACAGATCCTTCCCTGCGCTCCACCGGCTCTGCCCGCCAGGCATCCGCGTCATCCCGGCACCTGCTGCGTCGGCCCATTCGCGCCACGGGTGCGCATCCATCGCGCCCGCGCGCAGCGGCGCCAGCTCGCTCGCGAGCTCCTTACGTCGCGCCATCGTGAAGGAGGAAGTCACGCCGACGTGATGGAGCCGTCCGCTGTCGTCGTAGAGGCCCAGCAGCAGCGACCCGACCAGCACGCCCTTGCCGGCCTTGTGCCATCGGAATCCGGCGACAACGCAATCCGCCGTCCGCGCGTGCTTGATCTTGATCATCGCGCGCTTGCCCGGCTGATACGGCGCATCCGCCGGCTTCACGATGACGCCGTCGAGCCCGGCCCCTTCGAATCGGGAGAGCCACTCTGACGCGAGCCCCGAATCGCGGGTCATGGGCGTCAGATAGATCGGTGGTTCGACCCCTGCAAGCAGGCGCTCGAGGCGCTGGCGCCGTTCGCCCTGCGGCACTTCACGGAGATCTTCTTTGCCGGCGGCGAGCAGGTCGAACGCCACGAAAGCCGACGGCGTCGCCTCCGCCAGCTTCGCCACGCGCGACGCAGCCGGGTGAAGGCGCAGCTGGAGGGCATCGAAATCGAGCCCGTGCGGGGTGGCGATGACGATCTCCCCGTCGAGCACGCAGGGGTCGGGCAGCCCCGCGATGAGCGCGTCGTGCAGTTCTGGAAAATACCTGTCGAGCGGCCGCAAATCGCGGCTCTGGATGTAGACGTCAGTGCCGCCGCGAAAGACGATGGCCCGGAAACCATCCCACTTGGGCTCGTAGAGGAATCCGCTGCCCTCAGGGAGTTCGTCCGCGAGCTTCGCGAGCATCGGCTCGATCGGGGGAGTGAGCGGAAACATCGATCAGCAGCTCCGGACGCGCCGCAACGCGCAATGGCGTTCAGTCTAGCACTGCGCCTCGGCAGGACGCCGCTACCCGAAGGCAAGGCGGCGCAGTCGTCAGGTCGACCACGTCACCGTGCGAGCGGGAGCGCGGGGCGCGGCAACATCGCGTCGCGCGTGGCCGCGTGGTAAACGAAACTGGCGAGGATGACCGACGCCTGCTCGAGGTCTGCCGGGACGACCTGCGCGCTTGAACGACCGGCGCCGTCGGGAAACAATGGCGTATGCGTAGAACCACCGGACTCGCCCTGGCCGCGACCGCCGCGGCGATGCTCGCGTGCGGCAAGCCTTCCGCGAGGGCACGGTCATCGTCCTCCACGCCCACGACGGCCGATGCGCGCACGTTCCTCGAGGGCGCGAACGCGACAACGCTGGCGCTCGGGATCCAGGCCGGGCAGGCCGGCTGGGTGCAGCAGACCTACATCACCGACGACACCGAGGCGATCGCCGCCCGCGCCAGCCAGGCCGCGAACGAGGCGGGGGCCAGGTTCGCGAAGGAGTCCACCCGGTACGATCACGTCGATGTGCCCGCCGACGAACGCCGTCAGCTGAATCTGTTGAAAGTCTCGCTCGTCCTCGCGACGCCGTCGGACCGTAAGGAGTCTGATGAGCTCTCGCGGATCATGGCGCGGCTGGAGTCGACGTACGGCAAGGGTAAGTGGTGCACGGAACCGTCGAAGCCCGAGACGTGCCGGAACATCGACGACGTGACCCGGATCATGGCGACGTCGCGCGACGAGAAAGCGCTTCGCGCGGCGTGGGAAGGCTGGCACGGCATTTCGCCTCCCATGCGCAAGGATTACCAGCGTTTCGTGGAACTGTCGAACAAGGGCGCGAAGGAGCTGGGCTTCGCCGACACCGGGGCGATGTGGCGTTCGAGGTACGACATGCCGCCCGACGCGTTCACCACGGAGCTCGATCGGCTCTGGAACCAGGTCCGTCCGCTCTACCTGAAGCTGCACGCCTATACGCGGATGAAGCTGCACCAGAAGTACGGCGACGTCGTGCCTGCCGCGGGGCCGATTCCGGCGCATCTGCTGGGCAACATCTGGGCGCAGGACTGGTCGAACGTGTATCCCCTCGTCGCGCCCCCGAACGCGGATCCCGGCTTCTCGCTGACCGACATCCTGAAGACGCGGCAGATGCCGGCCCTGGAGATGGTCCGCACTGGCGAACGGTTCTACACGTCGCTCGGATTCGCGCCGCTCCCGCACACGTTCTTCGAGCGCTCGCTGTTCGTGCGGCCGAAAGACCGTGATGTCGTCTGCCACGCGAGCGCATGGGACATCGACTACGTCGACGATCTCCGCATCAAGATGTGCATCGAGCAGACGGCGGAAGATTTCACGACAATCCACCACGAGCTCGGCCACAACTTCTATCAGCGCGCGTACAAGGATCTGGCGCCGATCTTTCGCGACAGTGCGAACGACGGCTTCCA
>JBBWZJ010000336.1:0-14544 GCA_039648985.1 Acidobacteriota bacterium
GGAGATCACCGCCCTCCTCAGCAAGCAGTACGGCGTCCCGTCGATCAACCTGACGCAGTTCGAGATTGACGCCAGCATCATCAAGCTCATCCCCTCCGAGACTGCGCACAAGTATCAGATCATCCCGCTCAGCCGCGCCGGCGCCACGCTGACGATCGCGATGACGGATCCGACCAACGTGTTCGCCATGGACGACATCAAGTTCATGACGGGCTACAACGTGGAGCCGGTCGTCGCGTCCGAAACGGCGGTGAGCGACGCGATCCTGAAGTACTACAGCGCAGCCCCCGCCGCCCGTGGACCCCGGGAGACCACCACCGTCGCCGCGACGGGCGACTCGCTGTCGAGCGCGGCCTCGCTCGACATGGTCACGAAAGCCCTCGAGGAGTCGGCGGCGATCGTCGACGAAGACGTCGAAGTGCTCCAGGAACTGGAGCAGATCGACGTCGCATCTCTCGAGCGCCAGGGTGGGGAAGCGCCCGTCATCCGGCTCGTGAACCTGATGCTGATGTCCGCGATTCAGAAGGGGGCGAGCGACATCCACGTCGAGCCGTACGAGAAGGAGTTCCGCGTCAGGTTCCGCATCGACGGCATCCTCTACAACGTGATGGCGCCGCCGATGAAGTTCCGCGACGCGATCACGTCGCGCGTGAAGATCATGGCAAAGCTCGACATCGCCGAGAAGCGGCTGCCGCAGGACGGGCGCATCAAGATCCGCTTCGCCGACAACGGCCAGACGAAAGAAATCGACTTCCGCGTGTCCTGCCTCCCGACGCTCTTCGGCGAGAAGATCGTCATGCGTCTGCTCGACAAAGACAAGCTGATGCTCGACATGACGAAGCTCGGGTTCGAGCCGAACTCGCTCAAGAAGCTCGAGGCCGCCATCGCGAAGCCGTGGGGGCTCGTGCTCGTCACGGGCCCGACGGGAAGCGGCAAGACCAACACGCTCTATTCGTCGATTGCGAAGATCAACACCACCGAAACGAACATCATGACCGCCGAGGATCCCGTCGAGTTCAACCTCGTCGGCGTCAACCAGGTGCAGGTCCGCGAGAACATCGGGCTGAACTTCGCCGCCGCGCTGCGGTCCTTTCTCCGGCAGGACCCGAACATCATTCTGGTCGGTGAAATCCGTGACTTCGAAACGGCCGAAATCGCGGTGAAAGCCGCGCTGACCGGCCATCTCGTGCTCTCCACGCTCCACACCAACGATGCGCCGAGCACGATCAACCGTCTCATGAACATGGGCATCGAGCCGTTCCTCGTCGCCAGCTCGGTGAACCTGATCTGCGCGCAGCGCCTCGTGCGGCGGATCTGCACCCAGTGCAAGGTCGAAGAGCGGCACGCGCCCCCCGCCCTCGTCGAAGCGGGCTTCACCAAGGACGAAGCCGAGACCGTCGTCCCCAAGAAGGGCAGCGGCTGCGAGAAGTGCAACAACACGGGCTACAAGGGGCGCGTCGGGCTGTACGAAGTGATGGAGATCGGCGAACAGCTGCGTGAGCTGATCCTCGTCGGCGCCTCGGGCCTGGAGCTCCGTCGCAAGGCCGTCGAGGAGGGCATGATCACGCTGCGCCGGAGCGGCCTGCACAAGGTCATGGAAGGCGTCACGACCATCGAGGAAGTGGCACGGGAGACGGTGAAGTAGACACGAGCTCTCCGCTCCCAGCTCCCAGCTCCCAGCTCCCAGCTCAAGGACGGCCGGGCGCACGAGCAGCAGGAAACGAAAATCGGAAGCTGGAAGCGGGAAGCGGGAAGCCGGAAGCCGGAAGCTGGAAACTGAAAGCGAAAACACTATGGCCACCCTCCCTGAACTTCTGAAGACCCTCGTCGAGCAGAACGGGTCCGACCTGCATCTGACGACGAGCACGCCCCCGCAGATTCGGGTGCACGGCAAGCTCCAGACCCTCGACCTGCCCAGCCTGGGCCCGGCCGAAACGAAAGGGCTGGCGTACAGCGTGCTGACCGACGCGCAGAAGAAGCGGTTCGAAGAATCGCTGGAGCTCGACTTCTCGTTCGGCATCCGGGGGCTCGCGCGGTTCCGCTGCAACGTGTTCAACCAGCGCGGCGCGGTGGCCGCCGTCTACCGGGTGATCCCCGAGACGATCAAGAGCTTCGGCGAGCTCGGGCTTCCCGCGGTGCTCGCCACGCTTGCGGATCGTCCGCGCGGGCTGATCCTGGTCACGGGTCCCACGGGCAGCGGCAAGTCGACGACGCTCGCGGCCATGATCGACAAGATCAACACCGAGCGCCGGGAGCACATCCTCACGATCGAGGACCCGATCGAATACATCCATCAGCACAAGGGCTGCCTGGTGAACCAGCGCGAGGTCCACAGCGACACGCACGGGTTCGCCGTCGCCCTGCGCGCCGCGCTCCGCGAGGATCCGGACATCGTCCTCATCGGCGAGTTGCGCGATCTCGAGACGATCGAATCGGCGCTCCGCGTCGCCGAGACGGGGCATCTCACGTTCGCCACGCTGCACACGAACTCCGCCGCCCAGACGATCAACCGGATCATCGACGTCTTTCCGGCGCATCAGCAGGGGCAGATCCGGACGCAGCTCTCGCTCGTGCTCGAAGGGGTCGTCTGTCAGGCGCTGATGCCCCGCGCGGACGGGCAGGGGCGCGTCATCTCGCTCGAAGTCCTGATCCCGACGCCGGCGATCCGCAACCTGATTCGCGACGACAAGGTCCATCAGATCTATTCGACGATGCAGACCGGGCAGGAGAAGTTCGGGATGCAGACCATGAACCAGTCGCTCGCGACGCTGTATCAGAAGCGGCTCATCACGCTCGACACGGCCATGGGCGCGTCGTCGCTCAAAGACGAGCTCGAGCAGATGATCAGCCGCGGGGCGGGCGTCGTGCCTGGCGCAGGTCTGGCTCGGGCGGGTGCCGGTCTGCCGCCGCGGGCGCCGGCGAGATAAGGCGTTCAGCTGGCAGCTTTGGTCGAGAGCCAACGGGGCACGGTGCCGGCGCGGGAGCGGAGCTGAAGTCTGAGAGCTGAAATCTGAGAGCTGAAGTCTGAGCGCTGAAGTCTGAGAGCTGACTATGCCTACATTTGCTTATTCCGGAAGAACGCGCGCGGGGCAGTCCGTCTCGGGGGAACACACGGCCGACTCGATGGACGCCGCCGTCGCGGCGCTGCGCCGCGATCAGATCATGGTAACGCGCATCGATGCCTCGAAGGCCAAGAAGGGGGCGGCGGCCGCCGCGGCCGCGCCGGCAAAGCCCACCGGACCGAAGGCGGGCAAGAAGGTGCCTGCGAAGAACCTCGCGATTTTCGTCCGGCAGTTCTCCGTCATGATCGATGCCGGCCTGCCGCTCGTCCAGTGTCTCGAGATCCTCGGGAAGCAGGAACCGCACAAGAACTTCGCGGCCGTCATCCTCAAGACCCGCGAGGACGTCGAGTCGGGCGCGGCGCTCGCCGACGCCATGAAGAAGCACCCGAAGACGTTCGATCCGCTCTTCACGAACATGATTGCGGCGGGCGAAGCGGGGGGTATTCTCGATACGATTCTGAAGCGGCTCGCCGAGTACATCGAAAAGAGCGTGAAGCTGACGGGCGAGGTCAAGTCCGCGATGATCTACCCCGTCGCGGTCATCGTCATCGCGGCGCTGGTCGTCAGCGCCATCCTCTGGAAAGTCATCCCGACCTTCGCGGCCATGTTCGCCGGTCTGGGGGCGCAGCTGCCGATGCCGACGCGCGTCGTCATCGCGCTCAGCAACGGCCTGGTCTCGTACGGCTGGATCGCCGTCATCGCGATGGGCCTCGCCGCATATGCCTTCAAGAGCTACTACGCGACCGAGCCGGGCCGGCTCATGGTCGACACGATCGCGCTGAAGCTGCCGATTCTCGGGAACATCCTCCGCAAGGTGGCCGTTGCCAGGTTCTGCCGCACGCTCTCGACGCTGCTCGCCTCAGGCGTACCGATTCTCGACGGCCTCGACATCACGGCGCGCACCGCCGGCAATGCCGTCATCGAGAACGCCGTGCAGAAGACCCGCAGCAGCATCGAGCGGGGCGAGACGATCTCGACGCCGCTGCGCGAAACGAACGTCTTCCCCTCGATGGTCGTGCAGATGATCAACGTCGGCGAGACCACGGGCGCGCTCGACGCGATGCTCGGCAAGATCGCCGACTTCTACGAAGAGGAAGTGGACACCGCCGTGGCGGGCCTCCTGACGCTGATGGAGCCCGTCATGATCGCCGTCCTCGGCGTCGTCGTCGGCGGCATCGTCATCGCGATGTACATGCCGATCTTCGACATGATCAGCAAGCTGACGTAGGCGACGGCTGCCAGCTTCCGGCTTCCGGCTTCCAGCTTCCAGCCGGAGTGACTAGGGACGTAATCGGAAGTGGTCGCTCAGAGCGGGTAGCGGGTAGCTGGTAGCGGGTAGCGGAAGTCGAATGAATACACTCCGTCGCAAACTTCTCTGGCTCATTGCCGGCCGGGCGGCGGCGATCACGCTGCTGCTCGGATCGGCGATCCTGATCCAGATCAAGTCGCCGGGGGCGTTCCCGATCGATCCGTTCTTCGTGCTCATCGGGCTCACGTATGCCCTGACAGCCGTCTACAGCCTGCTGCTCAATTACTCCGAGCGTCACCGCTGGCTGGTGGACCTGCAGCTCGGGTGGGACGCCGTGATCGTGTCCGCCATCGTCGGGCTCACCGGCGGCGTCGGAAGCTATTTTTCGCCGCTCTACGCGCTCCCGATCATCGCCGCGAGCACGATCGAGTCGCGGCGCGGCGGCGTCATGGTCGGCGTGCTGAGCTCGATCCTGTACTCGGGCCTGGTGCTGCTGCAGTACTCGGCGCCCGAGATCTCGACGCTCTGGTTCGGTCAGACCGTGCTGCCGCAACTGCGCCTCGCGTGGTTCACCGTCGGCCTGAACGTGTTCGGATTCGTTGCCGTCGCGGCATTGAGCGGCTACCTGGCCGAAGGTTTGCGACGCGCCGACGAGAAGCTTGCGGTGGCCTCGAACCAGATTGCCGACCTGCAGGCGTTCAGCCAGCACGTGATCGACAGCCTCACGAGCGGTCTCGCCACGAGTGACATCGACGGCAGCCTGCTCACGTTCAACCGCGCGGCGACCACGATTACCGGCGTGCGGGCAGCCGATGCGGTGGGACAGCCGGCCGCTGTGGTGCTGCAGCTCCCGCCTGAGTTCGGGGACCTCTTCGGCGCCCGCGAGGATCGCCCGCCGCTGCCCCGGGTTGATTTCGCGTTCACGCGGCCTGACGGCCGGCACGTCGTCGTCGGGCTGAGCACGGCGCCGCTCATCACGCCGCGTGGGGAGACGGGATTCCTGTTCACGTTCCAGGACGTGACCGACGCGCGCAAGCACGAGCGGGAAGCGAGGGTCCAGCAGCGGCTCGCCGCCGTCGGCGAGATGGCGGCCGGGATTGCGCACGAGATCCGGAACCCCCTGGCGTCCATGTCCGGGTCGATTCAGATTCTGCGGCAGGAGCTTCCCCTGACGGTCGACCAGTCGCAGTTGATGGACATCGTGCTGCGCGAGTCGGATCGGCTGAACGACACGATCCGGAGCTTCCTGGCGTATGCCCGCCCGCAGCGTCTCGCGACGACGCGAGTGGATGTGCGGCAGGTGATCACGGATACGGCGCGGCTGCTCGAGAACAACGCGGAGCTGCACGAGGCGCATGCGATTGCGGTGGACGTGCCGGCAGCCGAAGCGTGGTACGAGGCCGACGAGAACCAGATCCGGCAGATCGTCTGGAACCTGGCCACGAACGCGGTCCGGGCGATGCCGAACGGGGGCGAATTGCGGCTGTGCGTCAAGCAGGGCGCCGAGGTGTCCGGGCGCGCGGGCGACCTCGTGATCCGCGTCGAAGATCAGGGTGTTGGGATCGCGCAGGACGAGATTGACGGGATCTTCCAGCCGTTCCGCGGGGGCTTCGCGGGCGGCACGGGGCTCGGCCTCGCCATCGTGCACCGGATCGTCAGCGATTACGGGGGCGCGGTGCACGTCACGTCACAGCGCGGCGTCGGAACCCAGGTCGAGGTCACGCTGCCGGTCGCGACGAGTGCGCGGCCGGTGCTGAGTTGAACATGACAACCGAGCTCCAGACAGACGATCCGGTCGCGGCGGCGGGGCCCGCCCGTGTCCTCGTGGTCGACGACGAGCGCTCGATGCGCGAGCTGCTGTCGATCGTCCTGCGGCGGGACGGCTACGAGGTGCTGGTCGCGGAGGACGGCGCCGGCGCGATCGACGTGCTCGGGCGCGAGCGCGTGGACGTCCTCATCACCGACATCCGCATGCCCAACATGAACGGGGTGGAGCTGCTGCGCGAGGCGAAGCGGATTACGCCGGACATCATCAGCATCGTCATGACGGCGTTCGCGTCCACCGACACCGCCGTGGAAGCGCTGCGGCTCGGGGCGGCTGACTACGTCAACAAGTCACCGAGCGCGGCGAGCGAAGTACGGCTGCGTGTGGGCCGCGAGCTCGAGCGGAAGCGCCTGCAGCAGGAGAACGTTCTTCTCAAGAAGGTCCTGAAGTCCACCTTCCAGTACTCGAACATCATCGGGAGCAGCAGCTCGATGCTCGCCGTGTTCCAGCTGGTGGACACGATCGCGCCGACGAGCAGCACCGTCTTGATCTCCGGCGAGTCCGGCACGGGCAAGGAGCTCGTGGCGCGTGCGATCCACTTCAACTCGCCCAGGAAGGATCGTCCGTTCGTCGCGGTCAACTGCGGCGCGCTGTCGGAAACGCTCCTGGACTCGGAGCTGTTCGGCCATATGCGCGGCGCGTTCACCGGCGCCGACAGCAACAAGAAAGGGCTCATCGAGGTCGCCGAGAAGGGGACCATCTTCCTCGACGAGATCGGGGAAATGAGCCCGCTCGTGCAGGTCAAGCTTCTGCGCGTGCTGCAGGAGCGCAAGTTCAGGCGCCTCGGCGGCACCGAGGAAATCGGCGCGGACATCCGGGT
Organism: Acidobacteriota bacterium; assembly: GCA_039648985.1. GTDB lineage: Bacteria > Acidobacteriota > Vicinamibacteria > Vicinamibacterales > 2-12-FULL-66-21 > JALZOC01. Next base: position 6,957 of record JBBWZJ010000336.1, read on the forward strand.
TCTCGCCGCGACCAACCGGGACCTCGTGAAGATGGTCGCCGACGGCACGTTCCGCGAGGACCTCTTCTACCGCATCAACGTGATCCCGCTGCGGCTCCCCCCCCTCCGGGAGCGGCTCGACGACATTCCGGCCCTGGCGGAGCATTTCGTTGCAAAGTTCGCCGAGCAGATGGGCAAACCGATCACGGGGATCTCTGGCGGGGCGCTGGCACGGCTACGTGAACACCACTGGCCCGGCAACATCCGCGAGCTGGAAAATGCGATGGAACGCGCGGTGGCGCTCGAGCAGAGCCCCACTATCCTGGCCGAGAGCCTGCCGGAGCAACTCAACCTGCCTGTCGGCGCGACTCAGGGGGCCCCCTCGGCCCCGGCGGAGGGGATCCCGGACGGCGGGTTCGACCTCGAACGGCACGTGCAGCACATCGAACGGGAGTACATCGCCGAGGCGCTGCGGCAGTCGGGCGGCGTCAAGGTGAAGGCCGCGGATCTGCTCGGAATGAGCTTTCGATCGTTCCGCTACTACACCAAGAAGTACAACCTCAAATAAGGGCCCGACAGCCCGCATGACTCCCGGCTCTCCGGGACACTTAGTGGCCGGCCTGTTATGACACTAATTGGCGTCCGGCAATAAGTGTCATCTCTATCGGACGGTATACGTCGCCCATAAATCCTTCTTTATCAGACGTTTATGTCTGTTTGTGGGAAGCTGGCATGTGGCCGTGGAGTTGCTGAATGGTTCATGTCGGCCGCTCGGTGCGAGCCCGGCGAAACACCCAACCCGTGCCAAGCGGCAGAACATTTTTAGGAGTTAGCACAATGAAGGTTCGTAACCAGAAGGGTTTCACACTCATCGAGCTGCTGATCGTCGTGGCGATCATTGGCATCATCGCGGCCATCGCGATTCCCGGTCTCCTCCGCGCCCGGATGTCCGGCAACGAGGCGTCGGCGATCGGGTCCATGCGCGCCATCAACAGCGCGGAGTCGACCTTCTCGTCGAGCTGCGCGAGCGGCGGATACGCGCAGAGCCTGGCGGACCTGGCGAAGGCCCCGGCGGGCAGCACGGCGGGCTTCATCAGCCCCGACCTCAACGTGAACGCCGTCGTGAAGAGCGGCTACATCGTGAACACGGGCGCGGGCCTGCTGGCCACGGTGGTCGTGCTCGCGGCCAACACCTGCAACGTGTCGGCGGCCGATGCGATCGCGTCCTACTTCGCCGAAGCGCATCCCTCGTCCATCGGTTCGACGGGCCAGCGTTCGTTCGGCACCGACCAGCGCGCGACGATCTTCCAGAACAACACGGGGGCGACGTACACCAACGCCACCGTGAATGCCGCGACGACGCCCGTTCAGTAACCGCAGAGTATCGACCGCAACCAGGGGAGGCGCCGAGATGGCGCTTCCCCTCGTTCTCGACGGCACGACCCGCACGACCCACACTGCGCGACCGCACCCACCGGCGCGCACGGCCGCACACCCAACCCGCGCGGCTCGCGCCCCCTCTAACAAGTGACACTTTCACGCACCCGTGGTTGACACGATTTGGCGGGCGGTCAAAAATTGTCAGTATCCAATTCGTTCCGCAAGGCCGCCACGTCAGCGCAACCCGTGTGGATGCCGCAACTTGCGTGCGGGCGCCGTGCAGGCAACTCGACGGCATCGCCGTTGCTCTACAGTTCCCCGTCGCCGCTGGGCTGACCCGAGCGCGACCGACGAAGAGTTCATCCAGGCGGCAAAATTTTTGAGGAGTGAGTCAAATGAAGGTTCGTAACCAGAAGGGTTTCACGCTTATCGAGCTGCTGATCGTCGTGGCGATCATCGGCATCATCGCGGCCATCGCGATTCCCGGTCTCCTCCGCGCCCGGATGTCCGGCAACGAGGCGTCGGCAATCGGGTCCATGCGCGCCATCAACAGCGCGGAGTCGACCTTCTCATCGAGCTGCGCGAGCGGCGGATACGCGCAGAGCCTGGCGGACCTGGCGAAGGCCCCCGCCGGCAGCACGGCGGGCTTCATCAGCCCCGACCTCAACGCGAACGCGATCGTGAAGAGCGGCTACATCGTGAACGCCGGTCCCGGCCTGCTGGCCACGGTCGTCGTGCTCGCCGCGAACACCTGCAACGTCTCGGCAGCCGATGCGATCGCGTCCTACTTCGCCGAGGCCCATCCGTCCTCCATCGGTTCGACGGGGCAGCGCTCGTTCGGCACCGACCAGCGCGCGACGATCTTCCAGGACAACACCGGCGCGACCTACACGAACGCGACCGTGAACACCGCGACGACGCCCGTTCAGTAAGAGGCGGTTCGCGTCATACTCGAGGGTGGTGTCCGCAAGGGCACCACCCTTGTCTTTTGGAGGAACGCACATTCGCAGCCCGGGCTCGCGCGGTTTCACGCTCATCGAACTGCTCATCGTGGTCGCCATCGTGGGCATCCTCGCCTCCATCAGCATGGCCATCTACTTCCACGCCCGCGTCCAGGGTGACGAAGCCTCCGCCATTGCGACGCTCGGGGCGGTCAACCAGGGCCAGTTTGCGTTCGCGCAGGCCTGCGGCAACCAGCGCTACGCGGCGACGCTGCCTGCGCTCGCGGTCCCCCTGCCGGCGACGGGGAGCGGGTTTCTGAGCCCGGATCTCGCTGTCGATCCGCTCGTCAAGGCGGGTTACCAGTTCGCGATGACCGGCACGCCCCTCAACCTGGAATACAAATCGTGCACGGGCGACACCCTGCTGGAGCACTATGCGGTGACGGCGGACCCGCTGCGCCCGGGGCTCTCGGGCGTGCGGTACTTCGGCACCAACAGCGATCGCGTCATCTTCGCCGATGCCGCGAGCTTCGCCGGCAACATGCCCGAGACCGGCGCCCCGCCGCACGGCGCCGAACTGAAGTAGCGCGAGCGGACGATCGCGGGGCTGAAGCCCCGCGCTACGGGTTGCGGTACGTAGCGCGCAGCTTCAGCTGCGCGTCTGCGTCAGGGGCCTTGACCATTGCGCCTGCCCGGCGGTACAACTGAGCGTTAAACACATGAGTACATTGAGCCGAAGGCTCCTTCTCGCCTTTGCGGCGTTCGGGCTCGCCGCCGCGACTGCGTCTTCCGTCGTTCATTACAAGCTCCTCACGACCCCCGGCTACACCAGCTTCTGTGACGTCAATGCCACGGTCAGCTGCACGCAGGCGTACCTCAGTCGCTACGGCAGCTTCCTGGGCGTGCCGGTCGCCGTCCTCGGCGTGTTCTACTTCCTCCTGGTCCTGCTGCTCGTCGCGATCGGCGGTGGCGACGGGTCGCGCGTGCGCGAGTCGGTGCCGGCGTACGTCTTTGCGCTGTCCACCATCGGGCTGGCGTTCGCGCTTTATCTCGGCTGGGCGTCCTACGTCCAGCTGAAGACTTTCTGTATGCTGTGCGCGGCCACGTATGTTGCGGTGATCGCGCTCTTCATCATTTCCGGCGGAGCCACGACGTTCCCTATGACAACACTGCCTCGCCGCGCTCCGCGCGACTTCCGTACGCTGTTCTCGAGCCCGGTGGCGCTCGTCCTGGCGCTCCTCTACATCGTCAGCGCAGGATCCGTGATCGCGTATTTCCCGAACGAAGCCGCGCAGGCGCAGGCCGCGGCCGCGCCGATGACGGCGCTCACCGAGGCGCAGCGGACGGAGCTCGTGAAGTGGTGGGATCTCCAGCCGCGCGTCGACATGTCGGTTCCCGTTGACGGGGCCAAGGTCGTCGTCGTGGGATTCAGCGACTTCCAGTGCCCACACTGCCGGAGTGCGCACGAGTCCTACAAGGGGCTCATCGCGAAATATTCGACCAACGGCGACGTCCGCTTCATCGCGAAGCACTTTCCGCTCGAGGGGGAGTGCAACCCGAACGCGCCGAACGGCAACCACATGGCGGCCTGCGAGGCGGCTGCGGCCGTCGTCATGGCGCGGCAGACCGGGAAGGTTTCCGTGATGGAAGACTGGCTGTACGAACACCAGACGACGCTCACGCCGTCGATGGTGCGGGAAGCGGCGAAGGACGTCGGCGGAATCGAGGATTTCAACGGCGGGTACGCAAAGGCGCTGGAGGAGGTCAAGGCCGATGCCCGGCTGGGCGGCCTCCTCGGCGTCAATTCGACGCCGACGTACTTCCTGAATGGCCGGAAGCTCCCGCCCGGGGTCGTCCCTCCGGAATACATCGACGCGCTCATCGCCGTGGAGCTGCAGCGCACGAAATAGCCGGCCCGCGCCCCACTACATGTCTGCCGCGATTCGAATGGAGGCGCTCACCAAGGACTACGCGGTGGGCTTCTGGCGCCGGCGCCCGTACCGGGCGCTCGACGACCTGACGCTGGACATCGAAACCGGCGAGGTGTTCGGGTTCCTGGGGCCGAACGGCGCCGGGAAGACCACCACGCTGAAGCTGCTGATGCAGCTCATTTACCCCACCGCCGGTCGCGCGGAGATTCTCGGCCGTCCGGTCGGCGATGTCGGCATGCGGACGCGCATCGGCTACCTTCCAGAGAACCCGTACTTCTACGATTATCTGACCGCCGAGGAGCTGCTCCACTATTTCGGCCGGCTGTTCGGGTACGCCGCCGCGGACCGGCGCACGCGCGTCAATGCGCTGCTCGATCGTGTAGGCATTGGCGCCGAGCGGCGCCTGCAGCTGCGGAAATTTTCGAAGGGCATGCTCCAGCGCGTCGGGATCGCGCAGGCGCTCCTGAACGATCCGGAAGTGATCTTCCTGGACGAGCCGATGTCGGGCCTCGACCCGCTCGGCCGCCGCGAGGTGCGCGCGCTGATTCTCGAGCTCCGCGATCAGGGCCGGACCGTGTTCTTCAGCTCGCACATCCTCGCAGATGCGGAGGCTCTGTGTGGACGAGTCGCCGTCGTGGCGGCCGGCCGCCTGGCCGCCTCCGGCCGGCTGTCGGATCTGCTCGCGTTCCAGCTGCGCGGCTGGGAGATGGTTGTCGCGGGACTGACGCCGGAGATGCTGGCCCGAGTCGCGCCGCGGGTGAGCCGGGTCACCGAGATTTCCGCCGGGCGCTACATGCTCGAGTTGCCGAAGGATCAACAGCCGGAGCGCCTGCTGCCGGACCTGTCCGCGGCGGGCGCCTCGCTCATCTCCATCAATCCGGTGCGCGACTCGCTCGAGGATTTCTTCGTGCAGCGCGTCGCCGCCGTCGGGCAGGGAGCGCGGGGCGATGCGCGCCATTAGCATCGTCGCCGTCAACGTGTTTCGCGAGTCGGTTCGCGACCGGGTGCTGTACAACCTGGTGATCTTCGCCCTCCTCCTGATCGGGGCGTCCTATGTGCTCGGCCAGCTGACGGCGGGGCAGGACGTCAAGATCATCAAGGACCTCGGGCTCGCGGCGACGTCACTCTTCGGCCTCTTCATTGCCATTTTCATCGGCATCGGGCTCGTGTCGAAGGAAGTGGAGCGGCGGAGCATCTACGCGCTCCTCGCGAAGCCCGTCACGCGCGGGCAGTTCATCGGCGGGAAGTACGCGGGGCTCGCGCTCACGCTCACGGTGAACGTCGCGGCGATGACGATCGGCCTGTATCTGGTGCTCGGTTATATGGGCTGGACAGAGACCGCAGCAATGAAGGCCAGCTGGGAAGCGCCGGCCGCAGACCCCGCGCTCCTCAAGGCGATCGTCCTCATCACGATCGAGCTCATGCTCGTGACGGCCATTGCGCTCTTCTTCTCGACGTTCTCGACGCCGATCCTCTCGGCCGCCCTGACGTTCGGCCTCTACATCGCAGGGCGGTTCAACGCGGATCTCAAAAACCTCGACCAGGTGGTCACGTCCCGGACCACGATCTGGATCGCGCGCGCGGTTTATCACGTCCTCCCGGACTTCTCGGCGTTCGACGTGAAGACGGAGGTGGTGCACGGTCTGCCGGTGGCGCCCGGTTATGTCGCGGCGACGGCCGCCTACGGGGCGCTTTACATCGTCGCGTTGCTCGTGTGCGCGACGCTGATTTTCTCCAGACGGGATTTCAAGTGACGGCTGCGCCGACGAGCGCCGTGGCGGTGGCGGTCGCACTCGGCGCCCTCGGCGGAGCCATCGGGCTGCAGGCGGCGAAAGACCATGCGTATCCCCGCGCCGACACGGCTCGAACCCGCGTGCTCTACGTACGGTCGCCGGCCGCGATGAAACGAGTGACGTTTGGATTCGAGGCGCTCACGGCAGACGTCTACTGGATCCGCGCCATTCAGCACTACGGCGGGGACCGCCTCGACAAGGGCGGCGCGACCGGGGCGCGCCGGTACGAGCTGCTGTACCCGCTGCTCGATATCGCGACGTCGCTCGATCCCTACTTCAACATCGCGTACCGGTTCGGGGCCATTTTCCTGGGAGAGCCTTACCCGGGCGGGCCGGGCCGGCCCGACCTCGCCGTGACGCTGCTTCGCAAGGGAATTGCCGCGATGCCGCACAAGTGGGAGTACTACCACGACATCGCGTTCGTCTATTACTGGCGGCTGCACGACTACAAAGCGGCAGGGGAGTGGTTCCAGCGCGCCGCGAGCCAGCCGAACGCGCCGAACTGGCTGCCGGCTGTCGCGGCCTCCATGGTGTCGCGCAGCAACGATCGCGCGACGGCCCGCTTCATGTGGCAGCAGCTGCTGCAATCCGAGCAGGCCTGGGTGCGCCGCAATGCCGAGCGGTCGCTGCTCCAGCTCGAAGCGCTCGATCAGATCGACCAGCTGCAGGCGATTGTTGCTCGCGCTGGGCCGTCCGCCGGCGCGTACTCGTGGGCCGCGCTGGTGGGCCGGGGTGTTCTCAGAGGTGTCCCTGCCGATCCCGCGGGGACCCCTTACACCCTCGACCCCTTCTCCGGCCATGTCGGCGTCAGTTCGACGTCGTCACTGTTCCCCATGCCAGCCGAACCGGCCCGCCAGCAGTGAGCATCGACGCGCTTCACATCGCGGTGTTGTCGATTCTCGGGCTGTCGGTTGGCAGTTTCCTGAACGTGTGCGTGCACCGCGTGCCGCTCGGAGAGTCGCTGGTGCGCCCCGGGTCCCGGTGCCCCCAATGCCGCTACGTCCTCCGCTGGTTCGACAACGTGCCGCTCGTCAGTTACGCGGTGCTCCGTGGCCGCTGCCGTCAGTGCCATTCGCCCATCTCGCTGCGATATCCGGCCCTGGAGCTCGCGACGCTGGTCCTGTTCCTCGTGCACGGCGCCGTCTTCGGGTGGACCGCGCTGCTCGTCGTCCGGCTGGCGTTTGCGTGCGCGATGGTCGTACTGTTCGCCATCGATCTCGAGCATCATCTGCTGCCGGACGTCATCACTCTGCCTGGCATCGTGGCAGGGGTCCTTGCGAGTCTGGCGCTCCCCCCGGGCATCGTCGATGCACTGCTCGGGATCCTGATCGGCGGGGGGGTGCTGTGGGCGATCGGCGAGGCCTACTTCCGATTCTCCGGTCAGGAGGGGATGGGCGGCGGCGACGTCAAGATGCTCGCGATGATCGGCGCCTTCCTCGGCTGGAAGCTCGTGCTCGTCACACTGGTGCTGTCGTCGGTCGCCGGCTCGCTCATCGGTGTCCTCGTCATCGCGATGAAGCGCGGGGGCATGAAGTACGCGCTGCCGTACGGCACCTTCCTCGCG
>JBBWZJ010000061.1:0-8919 GCA_039648985.1 Acidobacteriota bacterium
GACGCGACGAAGAACTCGTTGTCACCCAATCCGACGACGATCGGCGGGCCATTGCGGACCGTCACGATCTTGTTGGGGTCGTCCGCAGAGATCAGCACGAGTGCAAACAGCCCGCGCATGTACAGCAGCGCCCGCCGTACCGCGTTCTCCAGGCCATCGTCCTTCATCTCGCGCTCGACGAGATGGGCCACGATCTCGGTGTCGGTTTCCGTAACGAACTTGTGCCCTTCGCGCTGGAGCTGCTGCTTCAGGTCGAGGTAATTCTCGATGATGCCGTTGTGAACCACCACGATGCGCCCGGTGCAGTCGCGGTGGGGGTGGGCGTTCTCTTCCGTCGGACGGCCGTGCGTCGCCCACCGGGTGTGGCCGATGCCGTACTCCCCTTCGATCGGCGTGGTCGCGATCACTTCCTCGAGGCGCGCGAGCTTGCCCGCGCTCCGCCGCATGTCGATTTCGCCGTTCCGCACGACAGCGACGCCGGCCGAATCGTAGCCCCGGTATTCGAGCCGCCGCAGGCCGTCGATGAGGACGGGAACGACCTGCTTCGAACCGATGTAGCCGATAATCCCGCACATGCTGGTTGATCCTTCTGGCCTTCGCCGGGAGGCCGGCAGAACTGTCGCCGGTCTCAGGTGCGCGGTTTCTTCTTTCGCGAAACCCAGCCTTCTTTGTTGATCTGCTTGCCGCGGCCGATCGCCAGGGCGTCGGGGGGCACGTCCTTCGTGATCGACGAGCCCGCCGCCACGTACGCGCCCCGCCCGATGCGGACCGGCGCGATCAGCTGGGAGTCGCTGCCGATGAACGCTCCGTCCTCGATCACCGTCGGGTACTTCGATGTCCCATCGTAGTTGCACGTGATCGTGCCCGCACCGATGTTGACCTTCTCGCCAATCGTCGAGTCGCCGAGGTAGGTGAGGTGGCTCGCCTTCGACCCGCGTCCCAGCTTCGTCTTCTTCAGCTCCACGAAATTGCCGACGTAGGCGTCTTCCCCGACGTCGGATTGTGGCCTGAGGCGCGCGAACGGGCCGATGATCGCACCGCGCGAGATGTGGGAGTCCGTGATGACGCAGAAGTTGTTGATGGTGACCTGGTCGTCCACCGACGAGTTCACGATCCGCACGCCCGAGTGGATGACGCAGCCCGACCCGATGCGGGTCTGGCCCTCCAGATACACGCCCGGATGCAGGATCGTATCGGTGCCGATTGCGACATCCGGTTCGATGAACGTGCTCGCCGGATCGATGATGGTCACTCCGGCGTTCATCAGGGCCTCGAGCTTCGCCGCGCGCAGAATCGTTCCCACTTCGGCCAGCTCCTTCCGGCTGTTCACGCCCAGAATCTCCCGCGCGTCGGCGAGGGTCACGGTCTCTACCGTCAGCCCGCGGGACCGGTAAATCCTGACCAGATCCGGCAGGTAGTACTCACCCTGCGCGTTCGACGACCCGATCTGCCGCAGCGCGTCGAACAGCGGCCCGATTGCGAAGGCATAAATGCCGCTGTTGATCTCGTCGATCCGCCGCTGCTCGTCGGACGCGTCCTTGTCCTCGACAATTGCGGCGATTCCCCTGTCGTCGCGGACGATCCGGCCGTAGCCCTCCGGCCGCGGGACCTTCGCGGTCAGCACTGTCGCCGCCGCCCCGTGCGCCTCGTGACGCTGCACGAGCGCGGCGAGCGTCGGCGCGCCGACGAGCGGCGCATCACCCGACAACAGCACCAGGGTACCGTCCGCCCCGGGGAGCAAGCGCTCGGCCTGCAGCAGCGCGTGGCCGGTCCCCAGCTGGGGTTCCTGCACTGCAAACGACAGGCCCATCCGTTCCGCGAGCGCCGCCTGCACCTGGCCTGCCCCGTGCCCAATGACAACAACGATCGATTGAGGCCGGAGTGACGCCGCCGCGCGCAGGACATGCTCGATGAGGGGCAGACCGCCGGCCCGGTGGAGCACTTTCGGCATCGCCGACTGCATGCGTGTCCCCTTGCCCGCCGCGAGGACGACGACGTGGATACCCGACGACTGTTCCATGTCAGATCCGTCCTGTACGTTGCGGGCCGGCGAGGCGCGTCAGTGGCGGCGGGGTGGCCGGCGGCGGTTTGCGGCGGGTGGCGTGTTCAGCGCGGACCCGAAATGTTCGTGGTTCCGGATCGACTCGAGGTCCGGGTCTTCACGCGCCAGCCCGCGGTTATCAGGATTGAGGCCGATCGCGCGCCGCAGGTGGTCCACTGCTTCGTCGGCGCGGCCCCGCATCCCGAGCGCCACCGCCATGATGTAGTGGGCATGGTCGCTCTCGGGATCCTCTCCCAGGGCACGCTGCAGGTGATCGAGCGCCCCGGAGTGATCGCCGGAATTGAGGGCGACCGTGGCGGCATACACGCGTTCCGCGGGTGTTTTCGGACCGGCCGGCTGCCTGGCCGTTTCGCGTTCGCAGACGCGGAGGTAGAGCCGTGCCCGTTCGAGGAGCTCCCGCTCTTCGGGGTATCGCTCGAGAATGGCGCGGAAGAACCCGGCGGCGCCGTCGTAGTCGTGCCGTTGAAGGGCCTGGACGCCGCGCTCGTAAATCGCCACCGCCTCGTAAAAGCCCGGTTTTCGAACCGCCGCCGGAGGCGCCGGAGCGGCTGCGGCGACGGCATCGGGTGCCGGCCTGCGAGGCCGCGGCGGGGCAGGCGCGCTCGCACTTCCCCTCGTCCGCCCGCTCTGGGCTGTTGATTTGGCGGGAACCGTCTTCCGGGCCGGCATCTTCCGCGCGACAACCTTCTGCGACGTCGTCTTTGCGGACGCCGTCTGCTTTCCAGCAGCGTTCTTGCGAGCCGACGTCTTCTTTACTGCCGCCGGCTTGCCCGGCCGCGTGCGCTTCGCGACCGTTTTCGCCGCCTGGCTTCGTTTCGCCATTCGCCTCCTGAAGGGCTGGCCCCGGGATGCGACAGTAACAAACACCTTGAGAGGGGTCAAGCAGCGGCGTGACCTCGCCTCATTTTGGGGCGTCGGGCTGGTCCGGTTTGGCGTGCTTCGCTTGCTCCAGCAGGTCGAACACCGCGCGGGCCGGCATGTCGAACCGGAGGGCGAGGGTTTTCAGGGCCGCCCGCCGGGAGAGCCCATCAACATTGGTCAGTCGTCCAAACTCTGCCGCGGCGACGGCGGCATCCGGAGCCGCGGTTATGCCAGAAGTAGGTTGATTGCCAGAAATTACAACCGTGAACTCCCCCCGCTCGACCATCGGAGATGCGATAAATTTGGACACCTGACCTACAACGAGCTGCTCATGCGTCTTTGTCAGCTCTCGGGCCACAGCAATCACCCGATCGCCGAGGGTAGCGAGGATCGCTTCCAGAGTCGCCGTGATGCGATGAGGCGCTTCGTACATGACTATCGGGCGTATTTCCTCACTAAAGCCCTTCAGCCACGCGAGTCTGGCATTTGACCTAGCAGGCCCGAATCCAACGAACAGGAACTCGCCATGGCCGATGCCGGATGCGGAGAGCGCTGCGATGACGGCGCTGGGACCCGGGATCGGCTCCACCCTGATGCCGGCTGCATGCGCAGCGGCGACCAGATGCGCCCCTGGATCGGAGACGATCGGCGTCCCGGCGTCAGAGACGAGCGCCACCGAATCACCGGCCGCCAGCCGCGCGATGAGCGACGGCGTACGGCTCCGCTCGTTGTGCTCGTGCAGGCTCGTCGACCGCGTCGAGATGGAGTAGTGTTGAAGGAGCCGTGCTGTCCGGCGGGTATCCTCCGCCGCGATGAGTGAAACTTCCCGCAGGATGCGGAGGGCCCGGAGCGTGACATCCTCCAGGTTGCCAATGGGTGTAGCGACCACATAGAGGGTGCCGGGCATGCGTGAACGCGCCGATTGTACCAAATGTATTCAGCCGAACCACTGCCGCACTTCGTCGACGAATATCTGTCATATCTGTACGAAGTTCACCCCACCAACGCGACCTTCGACGGCGTCCACCTCCACGACGACCTCCTCGAGGACCTGAGCCGCCAGGGCATCGAAGGCCAGGTGCGGGATCTGGGCGGCTTCGCGCGGCGGCTTGCCGCGATCGACCCGGCCCGGCTCACGGATACCGAGCGTCTCGAACGCCCCGCCCTGGATGCGAGCATCCGCGCGCGGGTCTTCGAGCTGGAGGAGGTCCGGAGCTGGGAGCGCAGCCCCCAGCACTACGCGGACATCCTGGCCACGAGCCTCGCGAGCCAGGCGCTGTTCGAGTACGCCCCGCTCGCCGAGCGGGCCCGGCGCGTCCTGTCGAAGCTGCGGCAGGTGCCGCGCGTCATCCAGTCCGCGCGCGACAACATCAAGGAGCCGCCGGGGATCTTCGTCAAGGTGGGTCTCGAAAGCATGCGCGGCACGCTGCGCTTCATCAACGAAGATCTGCCGCGCGCCTTTGGCGACCTCAGCGATCTCCATCTGCTCGGAGACCTGGCGGACGCCTCCACGGAGGCTGCCGCCTCGATTGGCAGCTATCTGGAGTACCTGGAGCGGGACCTCGCCCCGCGGAGCAAGGGATCGTTTCGCCTCGGTCGCGCGAAGTTCGAGCAGAAGCTCGCGCTGGACGAGGGCATCACCCTCGGCGCCGACCGCCTGCTCACGATTGCGACCCGGGAGCTGCACAAGACACAGGACGAGTTCCGCCGCGTCGCCTCGCGGTTGAACGGCGGCGACCCGATGGCCGCCTGGAGTAAGGCCAAGAACGACCATCCGGCGGCCGGTCAGCTGGTCTCGGCGGTGGAGCAGCAGCTCGCCGAGCTCGTCGAGTTCCTCCGGCGGCAGCGCATCATCACGATTCCCGAGGGCGCCCCCGTGGAGGTGGCGCCGACGCCGAAATTCTACCGGTGGACCTTTGCCAGCATGTGGACGCCCGGCCCGTTCGAATCACGGCCGCTGCGGGCGTACTACTACATCACGGACGTGGATCCCGCCTGGCCGGCTGAGCGGAAGGACGAGCACCTCCGGGATTTCAATTACGGCGCACTCTGGTCCATCTCCATCCACGAAGTGTTTCCGGGGCATTTCCTCCATTATCAGCACCTGCGCCAAGTGGAGTCGAAGCTGCGCAAGTCGATCCTCTTCTCCTCGACCGCGTTCGTCGAAGGCTGGGCGCACTATTGCGAGCAGATGATGGTCGAGGAGGGATTCCGGAAGAGCGATCACACCGTGCGCCTCGGCCAGCTGTCGGAGGCTCTCATCCGGCTGTGCCGCCTGATCGTCGGCGTCCGTCTCCACTGCGAGGATCTCTCGGTCGAGCAAGGCGTGAGGTTCTTCCGCGAGGAGGCCTTCCTCGAAGAGGCCAGCGCCCGCCGGGAAGCGGAGCGCGGGACGTTCGATCCCGGGTACGTGCTCTATACGGCCGGCAAGCTGATGGTGCTGAAGCTTCGAGATGACTACAAAGCGCAGGCGGGTGCGGCATACTCGCTGCGCGGGTTTCACGACGCGCTGCTCGCAAACGGGACTCTGCCCCTGTGGCTGCACCGGGCCCTTCTGCTGGGTGCGCAAAACGGCGACATGCTCGAATAGGACGGTTCATGCCCCTTTACGAATACCAGTGCGCGAAATGCAGTCACCGGTTCGAGAAGATCCAGAAGTTCACAGATCCCGCCCCTGAGGCCTGCCCGGTGTGCGGCGAGGGTCCGGTCACACGGCTGCCCTCCTCTCCCGCGATTCAGTTCAAGGGGACGGGCTGGTACATCACCGATTACGCGAAGAAGTCGGGGACCGATGCCGGCAAGACCGGCTCGGGCGACAAGGGGGACAGCGGGAAGTCGGATTCCAAGTCGGATTCGAGCTCCGAGTCCAAGTCCGATTCGAAGTCAGACTCGAAAGGCGGCTCGGGCGATTCAAGCTCCTCAACGCCGGCGGCGGCCTCTTCGTCCACGCCCGCTCCCGCGGCGGCGAAGGATACGAAGAGCTAGCGCCCGCCTATCCGCGCGTCCCGACCTTTTCCAGATCGATGGAGCGGAGGTAATCGCGGAACGGCTCGGCAAGATCCGGACGACGCAGCGCGAAGTACACGACTGCCTTGAGAAAACCCAGCTTGTTGCCCGTGTCGTGGCGGACACCGTCGATCCGGCACCCGTAGATGGGCCGCGACTTCAGCAGGTGACGCAGCCCGTTGGTGAGCTGGATCTCGCCGGTCCTGTCGGTGACGGTGGCTTCGAGCGCCGGAAAAATGTCGGGCGTCAGGATGTACCGGCCGATGATCGCGAGGTCCGAGGGCGCCTCGCTGACGGCGGGCTTCTCGACGAGGTCGCGGATCCGGTAGACACCGGGCTTGATTTCTTCCCCGTCGATGATCCCGTACGAGCTCACGTCGGACTTCGGCACGCGCTCGATTGCGAGCACGGGCCCGTTGACCTCGTCGAACACGTCGATCATCTGGCGCAGCGCCGGGGGCCTCGCGTCGATGACGTCATCGCCCAGGATCACCGCGAACGGTTCGTCGCCGACCAGGTGGCGCGTGACAAGCACCGCATGCCCGAGCCCCAGCGGCTCACCCTGGCGGACGTATGCGAAGTTGATCAGATTCGAGATCTTGCGGATCTGCGCGAGCAGCTCCTTCTTGCCACGCGCTTCGAGGAAGGTCTCGAGCTCCACCGACACGTCGAAGTGATCCTCGATGGCGTTCTTGCCGCGCCCGGTCACGAGGATGATGTTGTCCACTCCCGATGCGAGCGCCTCTTCGACGCCGTACTGAATGATCGGCGTGTCGACGAGCGGCAGCATCTCCTTGGGCTGGGCCTTCGTGGCCGGGAGGAATCGTGTGCCGAGGCCCGCGGCTGGAAACACCGCCTTGCGAATCGTGCTGTTCATCTCGTACCTGTCCCCTGCAGTCGCCAGTCACCAGTTGCCAGCTCCGAATCGTACCTCAGGACGTGGGCGCCGCGGTAGGCGCGTGGTTCCGTTATAGGATTTAGCCCATGCTGGACGCCGCGTTCGTGCGCGATCACATCGAAGACGTTCGTGCGGGCCTGCGCAACCGCGGGCTCGAGCCCGACGCGGAGCTCGAACAGGTGGCGACCCTCGAAGCGCGACGCCGGCGGCTGATTCCGGAAATGGAAGGCTTGAAGCGCGAGCAGAATACCGCGGGGGACGAAGTCGCGCGCGCCAAGCGGCAGGGGCTCGACGCCTCGCCGATCTTCGCGGCCAACAAGGCCCGGGCGCAGCAGATCAAGCAGCTCGAAGTCCAGGTGGACCTCGTCGAACAGCAGCGCGCGTCGCTCCTCATGACGCTGCCGAACCTCCCGCATACCAGCGTGCCGGTCGGCAAGAGCTCCACAGACAACGTCGAGGTGCGCCGGCGGGGCGAGCCGACACGTCTCGGGTTCACCGCGCGCCCGCACTGGGATCTGGGCGCGGCGCTTGGCATTCTCGACTTCGAGCGCGCGACGAAGATGTCCGGCTCCCGGTTCGCCGTGCTGCTCGGCGCAGGCGCACGGCTCGAGCGCGCCCTCATCAACTTCATGCTGGACCTGCACACCCGCGAGCACCATTACCTCGAAGTTGAACCCCCGTTTCTCGTGAATGCGGACGCCCTGCGCGGAACCGGCAACCTGCCGAAGTTCGAGCAGGATCTCTTCAAGATCGCTGGCGAGTGGGACCTGTACCTGATCCCGACGGCGGAAGTGCCGCTCACGAACCTGCATCGCGGCGACATCCTCGATGGGCGCCTACTGCCGCTGCTCTACACGGCGTACACGCCGTGCTTCCGATCCGAAGCGGGGTCGTATGGTGCCGACGTGCGCGGACTGATCCGCCAGCACCAGTTCGACAAAGTGGAGCTGGTCAAGTTCACGCATCCAGATCGGTCGTACGACGAGCTCGAAGCGCTGACGCGGAACGCGGAGGAGGTGCTGATCCGGCTGGAGCTCCCGTATCGGACGATGCTTCTGTGCACAGGGGATATGGGCTTCGCGTCGGCGAAGACGTACGACATCGAGGTCTGGCTGCCCAGCCAGGATACCTATCGCGAGATTTCCTCGTGCAGCAACACCGAGGCTTTCCAGGCTCGGCGGGCGAACATCAAGTTCCGTCCTGAGGGAACAGGCAAGGCGGAATTCGTGCACACCCTCAACGGCTCGGGGCTGGCCGTCGGGCGCACCCTCATCGCCATCCTCGAGAACTATCAGCAGGCAGATGGAACCGTCAAAGTGCCCGAGGCACTCCGCCCCTACATGGGCGGCCTCGAGGTGATAGCCCCGCGTTGACCGCCCCGCGTTGACCGCCCCGCTCCGCGCGTATCAGCGTGTAAACGCGACGCCGGTGCTGACTGAGGCCCCGCCCGATCCAATCGCGGCCACTGCCGCCACGTAGTCTCCCGCGGCCAGACTGCTGAAGAACGCCGACCGATCGACGGTGATGTCACCGTTCGCGTCGGGCGCCGGCTTGCCGAGGTCGGACGCGTTGATCGGCGTGGCGGTCGCGGGATTGGCTCCGCTGGCATAGATCCGGAGCTCGTAGCTCGTGACCAGTGTCGCGTGATCGGCGGACGCCTGGAACGCGACACCCGTCGGCGGCGTGGTCACAGGCGTGGCAACGGTGATCGTCACCGTCGCGGAGCTCGTGCTCGCCCCGGCGGCGTCGTAGGCCACGGCATGTACGGTGTAGGTCCCGGCCGGCACGGCAGACCAGGTGAAGGAATACGGGGCCGCGGTCGCGGAGCCAAGGAGTGTGGCGCCGTTGTAGAACTCGACGCGCGCGAGGGCGTTCTCCGGATCCGACGCGGTGGCCGAGAACGCAATGGTCGCGGGCGCGGTGTAGGTGGCGCCATTGGCCGGTGCGGTCAACGTGACCGTCGGGGGCGCATTCGGCGCGCTGACGGTGACGCTCGCATTGGCAGACGAGGCGGTCGCGCCGGCGGCATCGTAGGCCACGGCATGTACGGTGTAGGTCCCGGCCGGCACGGCAGACCAGGTGAAGGAATACG
>JBBWZJ010000107.1:0-3390 GCA_039648985.1 Acidobacteriota bacterium
ACGATCGTCGTGACGTTCGGGCTGGTCCTCATTCTGATGGCGCTCGTCCGGCCGCTCTTTCAAGGTCCTCCTCGAACCGAGGCGGTCTGAAATCGCCTCTCGGACGGCGCCGCTACGTTTGCCATACGGTATGCTCTGCGCGATCAAAGCGTCGGTGGTCCGCGCTTTTTTCTTCTTTTTCAACTGCCTCGACCAGTCCACTCCGCTCGTGACTCGCGACAGGGACTTCCGTCATTTCGCAGCTGCGGCGGGGTTGCCGCTGCTGTAGACGCCGCCGCCCGGTGCACTCGAAAATCCCGATTGCCTCTGGCGGCGCGTCGAGCGCGCGCGTTCACGCACATCTCCGAGGGCCGGACACGCGGGTTCACCTGTACGGTCCGCTGACCCGTTATCTGCAGGAGCACCTGACCGCCCGCCCGCGGTGAACGCCTGTGCGCACCCGGTATACTCCCGCGGGAGCGCCATTCACGGATCTCACAGGCGCTCGCAGGAGGCAACATGAGGCGCAGCATCGTCGTTCTTTCCCTCACGATCTCTGGCGTGATCATCGGGCTGACGATCGGGGCGGGCGCATCGCCGTCCGGCCAGCAGGTTCGCGCCGCGGCGCCGTCCACCGATCAGGGCCGTGCCGCAGCGGCGCCGTCCCAGGACGTCCTGCCGGCGCTTCTCGTGGAAGTCCGTGGCCTGCGGGCGGCCATGGAACGAATGGCCACGGCCGGACCACGCGTGCAGCTGGCGCTCGGCCGGGTGCAGCTGCAGGAGCAGCGGATCAACACCCTCATTCGCAGGCTCGAGGAGATCCGCGCGTCGGTCGTGTCGGCCCAGGGTGACTACGATCGGCTCCGTGACGACAGCCGTGACATCGAGGACGGGTTGCGCAACTTCCAGCCGGGTGGCCCATCACTCGAGCAGTTGAAGGCGCATCAGACGGGCGTCTCGCGCGAGCTCGGGGCGGCGGCGAGCAGACTGCAGCGACTGACGGCAGAGGAAGCATCAACGGCGAGCGACGTTACCGTGGAGCAGGGGCGCTGGACGGAACTGAACCAGCGGATGGAAGCCCTCGAGTCGGCGCTCGGAGGCCGGTAACCTGCATCGGGTCGATCGTCCTCCCGCTGGCGGTCGACCGGAGCGATTGTCGGAACGCTGATGCACCGCCATCAGTCCCGCTCGAACGCGCGCGTCTCCTGCGTCAGGGCTTCAGAGGCAGCTGGATTGTGCGCACTTCGCGATCCGTGACTGTTACCGCAATGCCGCCTGGCGCGAACTGCAGGATGCCTGTCTGTGCAGCCTTCCACGAACTGAAGGTCGTCTGAGGAACACCGCGCACCAGATAGCGGCCCGGCAGCACAGGCATCGAGAATCTTCCCCTCGTGTCCCCCTGCGCGACGCTTGATGTCGTCGCCCAGGGTTGCCGCAGGTTGGGGGCCTCCGCAGAGATCACGACCCACGGTGCGCGCACGCCGCGTCCCTGACCGTCTGTAACGGTCCCCGAAATGCGGGCCGGCCGCTGACTGAAGATGACTTCCAGCTGGCTGTCGCCATGTTCGCTGAAGTCGGTCGGGACATTCGTCACATCCACTCCGTCGAGAGTGACGCGCGAGAACCACCATGAAGCACCCGGAGCGACGGTATAGCCACACCGCAGGACCCGGGGTCCGAAGGCGTTGCGTAACACGAACTTCCCGCCGGGTGCGCCGTCCGCTCCCGTCCCGTCGAGCAACGGGCGGCCGCCGAGGGCCAGGAAGGCGTTCACGACGATGTGCGGTGGCCAAACGGCGTTCGGATTGTCGCTCTCCATTCGAAACCGGCCGGTGATCGCAATGTCCGGCCGCACCGGAACGGTCACTCCGGTGACGTCCGCAGTCCTCACGTCGACGATGCGGAATCCGACGGTGATCGCGGCTTTCGTCGTCGAATGCGGTGTTCGCACCAATTCCAGGACGTATGTCCCCGGGCTGAGTTGCGGGGTCATGAATGATCCGTCTTCCCGGACGGCCAGGGGGCTCCGGGTGAAACTGCCCCCGCCTCCGTCCTCGCGGCCAATCAGCAGGAGAGCCTCCTCGGGCCTCAGGCGAAGCGGATCGATCACGCGCCCCGCGATCGTGTGCCCTGCCGCGGCCGCATTGCCAGCCTGGCGGCCGAGCGGGACGGCGACACTGAGAGTGCAGAACAGATAGAGGGCAGCTCGTTTCAGACGGTGTCTGGCTTGGCTCGACATTGTCCCTTCACGACCCTCAACCGATCCGGCGAATCGTGCGTCGTAACCATGTGTGCGGTCTTATCGTAATCGCGGAAGACGAGGCTTTCCCCATGATCCTTCGTACCTTGGCCTACGCGCGGCAACTTCGACGTGACTGGGCGCGTGCGGCACCAGGATCCGCCCCCTCACTCACACGCCCTTGGCGGATGGCGTTTGCGCTGGCGGTGGCAGCCGTGCTGCTGCCGCTCGGTGCCAGTGCGGCGGATCAGGGGTCGCCCACTCCGGGGGCAGCTCCGGCAACAGCACCAGTCCGACAGGCCGGAGGGGCGCCGCTGCCTCAACACGATGTGCGGAAGCCGTTCTCCGAGCTGTTCGCCAGTCTTTCACCTGACCAGGCCGAGTTGTTTCGTTTACGTCTTGCCACGGAGGCTGGTCAACCGCAGTCCTACACGCGCCGCGTGGGGCCGTGCGGAATGCTGATGATCGAGCACCAGGGCAGGGTCGATGAACAGGCGCGAGTGCCAGCGCCGGCGGGGAATTTCGCCACCCGCAGGATGACTCCGACAGTCTGTTCGCAGCAGCCGCCCAAGCCGTAGCGCGAGCGGGGCATTCGGCCGTGCCTCTCGACGTGCGGGCAACTTCCCCCCGCTGTCCGGGCACCAGGTCTGCCCCGGACGATTGGACGCGGATGTGGAGAGTCGCGGTGCGCACGTCGGGTAATCGCAGGTATGCTCGGGCGACATATGAAAACTGCTGCCTTACTCGTCGCGCTCTTCACCATCGTCATCGGCATCGGCGGTCTGATATCGCCCGAGAGCGGGACCGCGATTCGACGGCTGTACTTCGCGACACCGGTCCGACTCTATACGGCCGGTGCTGTTCGGGTGGCGATGGGGCTCGTGGTGATCCTCGCTGCCGCGGCTTCCCGTGCTCCAAAGTCCCTGCGCGTATTGGGAGCGGTGATGTGCATGCAGGGGCTCGCCGCAACACTCATGGGCCCTGATCACGCGCGGGCCGTCCTGGAATGGGAGACGACGCAAGGCACGGCGCTGCTGCGCGTGGGCGCCGCCGTGGCTCTGGCGGCTGGTGTCTTTATGACGTTCGCGGTCACAGGGCACGGTCCAGGGAGCCGCGCAACGTAGCCAATCCGCCTGAACATTGTTCTCAAAGTCGAAGACGCCCCGCAGTTC
>JBBWZJ010000118.1:0-9138 GCA_039648985.1 Acidobacteriota bacterium
GTTGACCGTCGCGAAACCGCCCGTCTGTTCCGCGATCACGCGCAGGCTGTTCTGCGACGTCGTCACGTAGTTCTGATAGTCCATCATGTCGACCTTCTGGTCGAGATCCGGCCCGCCGACGAGGCCCCGGGGGTCGATGGTGTAGATGGTGGCGTTCGCGCGGTTCGCTTCGCGCGTGAGCTCGTTGATCTCGGACGCGAGGTCGGCGAAGCTGAATTCGTTCCCCTGCTGCATGAACGGATTCGTGTCGTTGGCCGCGTTGTTGGTGTCGCCGCTGTCGCCGCTGCTGCGGTTGCCGCCCGTCATCTGCTGGTTCAGCGCCTGAGCGTTCTGCTTGCGCGTCTCCGAGAACGGGTTGAAGTCGTACCCGTTACTCACGTACACGAACGCCTTCCGGCGGTTGTGGACCGACTCCAGGTTCTTCATGATTCCGTACGCCGTGTCGAACGCCACGTGGGCCCGGTAACGGACCTCGGAAGGCCCTTCGGCGCCGAGCGGCGTATCGAGGATCTCGGACGGCTTGAGCCCCGCCCCCGAAATCTTGTCGATCGCCTCGTCCAGGCGCTTGCGATCGTACGTGAGGTCGATCGACAGCGACGACGGACCGCTCGACACGATGCCGAACAAGTCGCCTTCGTGCACGAGCTCCTTGGAAATCTTCTTGAAGAGGTCCTTGATCCGGCCGGTGTTGTTGAAGTCGAGATGCAGGTCGTCGACGAAAATCAGCCAGATCCGTCCGGCGGCGTCGCTCGTGGGCTTGCTCGCCGGCAGGATGATGCCTTCCATCTGCGGCGCCACCGGCGGGGCGGACGCGTTGTAGACACGGCCGCCGTGCGTGAGCACGAACGAGACGACGTCCTGCTTCACCCCGTCCTCGAAGACGTCGAAGTCGTCTTTCTTGAGGTCGGCGATGAACTGGCCGGTGTTGTCGCGCACGATCACGTCGGTCGTGATCATGTCGAACGTGCGGCGAATCACGCCTCCCTGCGAGGGAGCCTCAGGGGTCTGTGCGGCGGCGGGCTTCGTTCCGCTGCCGGCCGGCGCGCTCGCGGGTGCCTGCGCGTGCAGGGCCGCACCCGCCGCGATCAGGGACGCCGCGGCGCACGCCTTCAGCGTTCGTGAGAAATCAACTGGTCGCATAATTCGATTATACCGGCTCGTTATGGATCGGCTGTCTCGTCCTCGTCAGCCTGACCTTCGTCGTCGTTTGCGGCGCCAGCATCCGGCGCGGCGGCAGCCTGATCGCCAGATCCGGGGGTCGCCTGACCGCCTTCGGCGGCCGGGCGGCGACGGCGCCGCTTTCGTCTACGGCCGATGACGGCCCGCAGCGTCTCGAATACCGTCTCGTACCCTTCGAGGCCCGCGGTGACCTCGGCGTCCGTCACCCAGGAGTCAGGATTTAGACGCTCGGCGTCGGCTTTCAGCTCTTCCCGCCTGACAGGCTCGGTGATCTTCTCGGCGATCCGCGTGAGAATCTCGGCGTGGCGGCCGCGCAGCCGCGACAGCCCTTCGGCGCCAAGCCGTATGGCAGCGGCCGAATTATGTAACGGCGACGCCTCGGCCTCGGGCTGTGGAAATGGAATGACGACAGCGGTGTTGGCCGGCTCGGGCAGACGCGGTGCGTCTGGTTCGCTCTCGGACGGGGCCGGCGGAGCCGGCGGTGCCGCCTGCGCCTCTCGGGACGGAAATTCCCGGGGGCGCGGACGCGACCGGCGCTCGTACTGGACCGGGGATCGCTGTTCGGGGGGCGCCTCCTGTGCCTTGAGGATGCGCGTCCAGTCGAACTCGATCCCGGGGTTCGATTGTTCGATCAGGCGGATCGCATCTTCGTCGAGAGGCGCCCGGCCGACCCGCACGCCCGGAGGAGTCCGGAACCAGTAGAGGATGCGCGCGTGCGTCCTCCCTCGCCGACGCTCTTCGTGAATGACGTAGGTGTTCTCGTAGCCGAGCTTATCCCGGCTGAACCTGAGGTAGGGCAGAGCTTACTTCCTCTTCTGAGCGCGCTCGGCGGTCTTTCGCACCACGGGCTTTGCCCGTCCGGGACGGGCAGCTGTCTTTCGCGCGGCAGGTTTCGCCTCGCGCCGGGTGGCTGGTGTACGCGCCCGCGTGACGGCTCGCGCCGGCGTATCCCCGGCAGGCGTCCGGCGGGGCGCCGGCACGACGCCGCGATGCACGAGTGTGAACCGCGTCTGGTCGCCGATTGTGTGGAAGCTCCAGATTTCAGAGACGTTGACACCGTTTTCGGTCGCCAGCCGTTTCGCGATATCTACCGATCCCGCGGGCACATACAGGTGGAACGGTGCCCGGGCCCGCCCGAGATGTGCCCACTGAGCCATCGCCTCGAGGTGATTGACGGATTCCGCTGTCTCCACCTCGACCGTGCCCATCAACTTGTGCCCGCGATCGGTGGACGTGAGCACCAGGTCCGGAAAAATCTGCACCTGCCCAATTTTGACGGGGACCGTCTGGCTCTCGCCGATGTTCGCCACCACGTCGTGCCGCCGCTTCAGTCGGACAGACAGCAGCCGGATCACGCGGTCGTGCTCCAATTGCTCTCGCACGGGCCGCACAAGAATGGGACTCACATATCCTCCGCCGGGCAAAAATCTGTCGAGGGGACCTCGATAATCGCGCATTGTAGCCGGAAAACTCTTTGGTTGTATACCCTGCAACTGACGCCGGCGCCCTGGCACCGAAGCCGGTCTTGACGAACATGTCTTTTGCGCTCAGAATGATGCGGTGATCGCCCCGGCCGAAACCGTCCCTGCCGACTCGACGACCAGGACGATCCTGATCGTGGACGACGACCGGTCCGTGGCCGACACCTTCGCCCGGATGCTGAAGCTCGAGGGGTTCGGTGTCGCGACCGCTCTGTCGGCTGAGGCCGGGCTGGAGCTGGCGGACGAGGTCCATCCGCAGGCCATCATTCTGGACATGCGGATGCCCATTACGAACGGGCTCCAATTCCTCCGACTCGTCCGTTCGAGGCCCCATCTCGCGCAGGTGCCGGTTGCCATTGTGACCGGCGACTATTTCCTGCCCGAAAACATCCAACTCGAGCTGAAGTCGCTCGGCGCCTCGATCCGTTTCAAGCCGCTCTGGCTGGAAGACCTCGTCGCACTCGCCAGGACCCTGGTTTCGGCGTGAACGATCGGTTTCTCCGTGCGTGCCGCCGCCAGCCGGTGGATGCCACTCCTGTCTGGTTCATGCGCCAGGCTGGCCGCTACATGGCGGACTACCGTCAGCTCCGGCAGCGCTATTCACTGCTGCAAATCTGCGCCAATCCTGAACTTGCAGTCGCCGTCACGCTCCAGCCCGTGGACCTCATCGAAGTGGACGCGGCAATCCTGTTCTCGGACCTCCTGGTCCCGTTCACGCCAATGGGCCTCCGCTTCGACTTCGTCAAAGGCGAAGGCCCCGCCGTCGAGAACCCGATCCGGACCGCAGCCGATGTCGAACAGTTGCAGCGCTTCGAGCCCCGCGAGGCGCTGAAGCATGTGCTCGACACGATCCGCCTGCTGCGGGCGGAGCTGAACGGGCGCGTGCCGCTCATCGGCTTCGGCGGCGCGCCGTTCACCCTCGCGGCCTACGCGATCGAGGGGGGGCCGTCGACGACCTATGCGCGGACGAAGGCATTCATGTACGCGCAGCCCGCGGCGTGGCACCGGCTGTGCTCGCGGTTCGCAGACATGATGGCGGATTACCTGGCCGCGCAGGTCGAGGCCGGCGTCCAGGCGGTGCAGGTGTTCGACTCGTGGGCCGGCGCGCTCGGCCGCTCCGACTACCGCGAATTCGCGCTGCCGCACACGTCCCGGATCTTTTCGGCGCTCAAGAGCTCGGGAGTGCCCCTCATCCACTTCGCCGTGAATACGGCGGCGATCATCACCGACGTCGCGGAGAACGGCGCGGACGTGATCGGGGTCGACTGGCGGCAGAACCTGGACGAGTCCTGGGCCGTCGTCGGACACGATCGCGGGATCCAGGGCAACATGGATCCTGCCCTGCTCCTCGGCCCGCGCGAGCGGATGTTTGCCGCGAGCGAAGAGATCCTCCGGCGGGCGGGCGGGCGGCCCGGTCACATCTTCAACCTGGGGCATGGCGTGCTCCCGAGCACGTCGCTCGAAACCGTGCAGGCACTCGCGCGGCACGTCCACGAAGTGAGCCGGGTGCCATAACGGATTTCCACCGCCCACGCTGATGATCATCATCGTCGGTGCCGGCATCACCGGACTCTCGGCCGCGTTCGAGCTCGTCACCCGCGGCATTCCTTTTCAAATCCTGGAAGCGTCGCCGCGGGCCGGGGGCTTGATCCGGACGGATCGGATGGACGGCTTCGTCATCGAGGCAGGCCCCGAGTCGGTTCTCGCCCAGAAACCCGCTGCTCTCGATCTCTGCGAGGCGCTCGGACTGACGCCGCGCCTGATCTCCACGAACCATCCCCGGACCGCATTCGTCTTGAAGCGCGGGAAGCTGCACCCGTTGCCGTCACCATCGGTGCTCGGCGTGCCGACAACGCTCGGCGGCATCGCGCAGTACGGATTGCTCTCGCCCGTTGCACGGGCGCGACTCGCACTCGAGATTGCGGTTCCGCGGCGCCGCGGCGACGATGACGAATCGATCGGGTCATTTTTCCGGCGGCGATTCGGGAATGAGACCGTCGGGCTCGTGGCGGAGCCGCTCTTGGGCGGCATCCACGCCGGAGACATCGAAACGCTCTCGATGAAGTCGCTGTTCCCTCGCCTGGTGGAGGCCGAAGCGCGCAGCGGCAGCGTTCTTCGCGCGTTCCGCGGCGCGCCGCGCGCGTCCGCCGCAGGCGACGGGCTCTTCCGCACACTCGCGGGCGGCATGGGCGAGCTGATCGAAGCGCTCGAGCGGAAGCTGCCTGCCGGATCGATCCGCTACGAATCGCCCGTTGCGGCTATCGCAAAGGACGCGGCCACAGGCGAACGCGGCTGGCAGGTGCGGACGACACGGGGGAACCTGGCGGCCGACGGGGTCATCCTGGCGGCGCCGGCGTACGTCGTGGCCGGGATCCTGAGTGGCGTGGACGCCGAAGTCGCAAGACGATGTGCCGAGGTGCCGTATGCCTCGACCGGGAGCGTCGCGCTGGCGTGGCCGCGCGAGGCGGTCCACCACCCGCTCCGCGGCAGCGGTTTCGTCGTCGCCCGGCGCTACAACGACGTCCGCATCACGGCGTGCACATGGGTGTCTTCGAAGTGGACCGGGCGGGCGCCGGCGGGATCAGTGCTGCTGCGCGCGTTCATCGGCAGCGCGCAGGATCCGTCAGCGGTGGATCTCAGCGATGAGGAGATGGTGGACACCGTCGTCCGCGACCTCGCTCCCCTGCTCGGCATTGCCGGGCGGCCGAGCCTTGCGACTGTCGCGCGATGGCGACGCGCCGGCGCGCAGCACACCGTCGGGCAGATCGCGCGTGTTGCCGCCATCGACGCACGGCTCGCCGCTCACGGCGGGCTCTTCGTCGCCGGGAGCGGATTCCGGTCGGTGGGCATTCCCGACTGCATCGCCGACGGGCGCGCGGCGGCGGCACGGGCTTCCGAGTGGACTAAGATCCGGAGCTGACGTTGTCGGGTTTTAGGTTCTAGGTGTTTTACGGGTTTTAGGTGTTTTACAGGATTTAGGTTTTATGTGTTTTACGGGTGTTAGACGGGTACAGAGTCAGGATTCAGGGACTAGATGAAGCAGACAATTCAAGCAGTGATGCGGGTAGTGATGGCCGTGGCGGCGTGCCTGGTGCCGGCGATGCCGGCGGCTGCGCAGACACCGGAAGTGCAGAAGATCCTTGCCGAGATCAAAGCGAAGGACAAGGGCCTGCTCGCGGTGTCGGAGGAGGACGGGCGATTTCTGCGGCTGATGATCGCCTCGAGCCGCGCGAAGCACGCACTCGAGATTGGGGGCGCGAGCGGCTACAGCGCGATCTGGATCGGTTTGGGCCTGCGGGAGACCGGCGGTCACCTCGTCACGATCGAGTACGACCCGGTGCGTGCAAAGGAGCTTGCCGAGAACATCCGCCGCGCGGGGTTGTCGGACGTGGTGCAGGTTGTGGCGGGCGACGCCTTCCAGCAGATCCCGAAGGTCGCGGGCACGTTCGATTTCGTGTTCCTTGACGCGTGGAAGAAGGACTACAAGAGGTTTCTCGACATGGTGTCGCCGAGGCTCGACAAGCACGGCCTGTTCCTCGCGCACAACGTCGTGAACAAAAAGAGCGAGATGGGGGATTTCCTCGACGCCATCCAGACCCAGACGGCGTTCTGGACGACGATCGTATCGCCGTCGGGTGAAGGCATGTCGGTGTCGTACAAGCGGTAGGACGCGGCGTCGGCCGCTCGGTGGCTACTCTTCGGCTGGCGCGGCGGCCGCGGCGGCCGCCTTTTTCGGCGCGCGCTTCTTGCGTACCTTCGCACCGCGGAGACCGGCAGGGACGGGCTCGTCACTCGGTTCGAGACGCGACATGCTCGTCAGGAATTTCTTGATCCCGTGCTCGTCGAACTGCACGCGCGTGTACGCGTCTTCCACGGCAATAACCGATCCCAGACCGTAGGTTGGCTCTACGACCCGGGCGCCAACGTCGAACCGCTTCATGACGCGCTCCTTAAGCGGAAAGGCCGAGCTGGCCGCCGCAAACCCTAGAGTACCTGAGATTTACCGCTCACGTCAACAACGGAAGCGCTGTGGTACAGTCTGCCACCGTGCGTCCCGTTCACATCATCGGCGTGTCGCTCGACCTCGGCGGCAATCGCCGCGGCGTCGACATGGGCCCCTCGGCGTTTCGCATTGCGGGGATCGGAGAACGGCTGACGGCGCTCGGCGTCGCGGTGGTGGACGAGGGGGATGTGGTCGCCCCTATCCCGGAGACCAAGGCGCTTGGCGACCCGAGCAAGAAATACATCCGGGAGATTGCAAAGGTCTGCGAGAGGCTGTTCAAGACGTCACTCGCGGCGCTCGACAAGGGCGGATTTCCTCTCGTCCTCGGCGGGGATCACAGCCTCGCGTCCGGGTCCGTCGCCGCGACGGCGGAATTCCTGCGCCGGGAGCACAAGCCGCTCGGGCTGATCTGGGTCGACGCGCACGGGGACATGAACACGCCTTCGAGCTCCGGGAGCGGCAACGTGCACGGGATGCCCCTCGCGTCGTTGCTCGGACCGGAACCCGCCGAACTGGCGCGGCTCGGCGGGTTCTCGCCCAAGGTGCGGCCCGAGCACACGGTGCTCATCGGCATCCGCAATCTCGACGAGCGTGAAAAGGAAATCGTGCGCGAGTCGCGCGTACACGTCTTCACGATGAAGGACATCGACAGGAACGGGATCGCCACGATCACCGAGCAAGCGATCGCGCTCGCCGGTGCCGGGACCGGCGGCCTCCACCTGTCATTCGATCTCGATGCGTGCGACCCGTCCATCGCGCCCGGTGTCGGCACGCCGGTCAAGGGCGGACTCGACTACCGCGAAGCCCACATGCTGATGGAGATCGTCGCCGACTCGGGCCTCCTTCGCGCGCTCGACCTCGTCGAAGTGAACCCAATCCTCGACGACCGCAACACCACCGCGATTCTCGGATCCGAGCTCGCTTCGTCAGCGCTCGGCCAGAAGATCATCTAGCGGCTACTTCTTCTTCGCGGACGAGCGGCGCGTGCTGCTCTTCCGTGCGCTCGTCTTGCGACCCCCGGTCTTGCGCGCCCGCGACCCGCTCGACGTCTTACGGCCGCCGCTCGACTTCTTGCGTCCGCCGGCCGTCTTCGTGCGCCCACCGGACGATTTTTTCCGGCCGCCGGATTTCGTCTCTCCCGCCTGCGCGCGCTGCTTGTTCACCGTCGCGGCCGCGATCTGCTTCGCGCGCGCGGAGCTCCGGCCCTCCTTCAGCTCCGATTCCTTGATGTGCTCGTATTGACGTTCGCGCTTCGCGCTCTTGACGCCTCGCGGTGGCATGCCCAATCCTCCTGGAGCGATCGCTCCGGTTATGGCCATGCCGCAAGGTAGCAAGACGCGTGCTCACGGGCGGCGGACGGTGTAAGATCGCTCGATCGATCCACAGCCTCGGAGCTGCCGGACGATCGCCTCGATCACAAAGTGACTCGGTAGCTCAGCTGGCAGAGCATGTGACTTTTAATCACAGGGTCCCGGGTTCGAGTCCCGGCCGGGTCACCAGCCTTCCCTTCCACGCATGTCGACCGTTGCCTCCTCGCCAGCCGCGAACGCCAGACCCGGATTGCAGTGTTTCGGGTGCTTCCGGATCCGTCCAATCAGTCCCAGGAGCCCTGTGCCTGCGAGGATGACACCAGCCGGCTCGGGAACGGGGCTGGTGTCGTCCAGCCGCCCCTTACCGACGAACAGGCTTCCGTCCTCTTCGCCGACCGAAAATACCATCCGGAACTCAATCACCGGAAACGCCCGCACGACCGCGAGATTCCGCGGAAGCGCGGCGCTCGAAAGCACCGATCCGGCAGGATCCACGAACGACAGGATGGGAAGCAGCAACGCCTCCTGATCAATCAGCGAGCGTCCGTTGGATGCTATTGCGAACAGATCGGCGCCTAGCTCAAACCCACCGAAGAAGCCGTTGTCCAAAGTGTCGAACGTTGGTGCCGCGAACGGCGACGCCCACGTCAGATTGAGGCCGAAGCTCCCGGCGGGGCCGAAGAGCCCAACCTTGTGCGGCACGTCGGTTTCCCGGTTCGGCAGGTCAGGATCGAACACGAACGAGCCGTGGATATGGTCCCCCTGCTTGAGGGCGCCGCCGGTGATCTGCGTCACTATCTCCGGTGCCAGGGAAAACACATGAGTCACGTCCACGGTGAACGGCACCGTGATGCTTTCGGCGACAGCCGGACTTGCCGCTAGGAGTGCCGTGAGTGCCGCGAAGACGCACGCGATTGCTACGGAGTGTCGGACCATGATCCTGCTCCTTGTCAAGGTGCGCACGAAGACAGCCACCGGCATGCAATCGAGTCGCCGGCCGCCGATCCTCGCCTGTGCTGACGACGGAGGACGTGACAGGGCGGGTCGAACGAGTCGCGCATCGTGTTTGCCCAACTCGCGAAAAGCCGCTCACCATCGAATCAGACACACTTGGCGTTCAGGAGTTGCCTTCATCACGCTGCATCCGGTATCGGGCTGACGGTAG
>JBBWZJ010000119.1:0-12633 GCA_039648985.1 Acidobacteriota bacterium
GCTCGTCGCAGCCCGGCAGGACGCCGAACACGATCCCGGATACCCGCGCCAGCACGCCCGCGAACCGGAGCTGCGTGAGCATCCGATCGAGCCGATATGGCCGCTCCGCGACATCGTCCAGGAAGAGCACGCACCCATGCGGCGGATTGAAGGCGTAAGGGGTGCCGAGGGATGCCGTGAGCTTCGTGAGCGTGCCGCCGGTCAGAACGCCAGCGCTTTCGCCCGCCTTGATGACCTCGAGGAGGGGATGCGTGATGGAGCCGGGAGGTTCAGCGCGGCAGAGACAGCGCGTGAACGTGTCGCGATCGTAGGCGCGCTCCCCCAGTGCAAACCGGCCCTCGAGCATCGGCCCGTGAAATGCCACCACGCCGCATGCCTGGTTCAGCCACGTGAGGAGGGACGTATTGTCGCTATAGCCGATGAACGCTTTGGGGGTGCGCGAGAACAGTTGCGGATCGAGGAGCGGCAGCAGGTGGACGCTGCCGTATCCGCCGCGTGCCGCCACCACCGCGGCAATCGACGGGTCGGCCCACGCGTTCCGGAAGGCCGAGGCGCGCGATTGCGCGGTGCCCGCAAGGTAGGCGCGTCGATCGAAGACGCTCTCCTCGAACACGGGCTCGAACCCGAGCGCTCTGAGCTCCGCGAGGCCGGCGTCGAAGATATCGCGCGCGAACGGGCTCGCGGGGGCGACGATCGCGACCCGATCGCCAGATCGCAACGCCGGCGGCTTGCGCATGCGGTTAGGCGAACCTCGCCATGTCGGCGGCGACCGCCTGATGTTCGTCGCGGCCGAGGAGGCTCCGCAGCGCCGGGCCGACCAGCGGAAGGGGCCGGGGAGGCGCCAGAAACCGTTCCTTGACTCGACGGTGACGCGCCAGCGCGTCTTCGACGCGCTTGACTGGAACCGTTCCGTCCTCCAGCGCGTGGATCAATGCCTCGAGCGCCCTCGACTGCACGTCCTGGTCCGTGCCGCACATGAGCACGGCGTCGCAACCGGCGGCAATCGCCGCAACCGTAGCTTCGACGGTCCCGTACTTGGCGCTGATCGCCCCCATGCCGATGTCGTCGCTGAGAACGAGCCCCTTGAACCCGAGGGACTCTTTCAGCATGCCCGTGACGACGGCCGGCGAGAGCGTCGCCGGGCGCTCCTCGTCGATCGCGGGAATGAGAATGTGCGCCGTCATGATGGAGGCGACGTCCGCCTCGATCGCGGCGCGGAACGGCACGAGCTCGACACGTTGGATCCGGTCTGGCGGGTGCTCGATGATCGGGAGGTCGAGGTGCGAGTCGACGCCCGTATCGCCGTGGCCGGGGAAGTGCTTGCCCGATGCGGCGATCCCTTCCGCCTGCAGCGTCCGGATGATTACGGCCCCAAGCCGCGCGACCTCTTCAGCGCTTTCCGCCAGGGCACGGTCGCCGATGGCGGGGTTGTTGCGGTTCGTCAAGATGTCGAGGACGGGTGTGTAGTCCAGCGTGATTCCGACCGCGCGCAGTTCCGCCGCGAGCGCGCGCGCGAACCGCTCCGCAAGCTGTTCGTCACCGCTGCGGCCGAGCGTGCGCATCGGCGGCCAGATCGTGAACGGGGCCTTGAGGCGCGCGACGCGTCCGCCCTCCTGATCGGTGCTGACCCACAGCGGCAGTTCGCGCGTCAGGGTCGCCGCATCGCGGGCCACTTCGGCGACCTGCTCGGGCTCGGCGACGTTGCGGGCGAACAGGATGATTCCGCCGAGATCGAACTCACGCGCGAGCAGCTTGAGATCTGTTGGAATGGAGTGCCCGGCAAATCCCGCGATCGCGAGCTGGCCGATCTCGCGGCGCGCGTCCTTCAACGACATTGCTGCTGATTATAGCCGCGGCGGAGCCGGGAACGTCCCGCAGGACACGGCGGCAGAAGACGGAGCCAGTCCGTCCGGCACCGGCGTGACAAGACTCGGACGATACTCCGGCGTGCCTATAATGACGCGTGCAGGGACCCCGCAGAACGCGCCGCTTGCCGCAGCATGGATAACCTGGCGCTCGCGCGTGTCTTCGCGGAGATCGCCGATCTCCTCGAGATCAAGGCTGAGAACCCGTTCAAGATCCGCGCGTATCGAAATGCCGCGGACACGATTGCCCACCTCGCCGAGCCGATATCGGGCCTGTCGGCGGCGGAGCGGCTGGGCGTTCCGGGTATCGGGAAGGACCTGGCGGCGAAGCTCGCCGAGCTCATCGAGACCGGCACATGCCGCTACCACCAGGAACTGCTCGAAGAATTCCCACCCACCATTCTCGATCTGCTCCGCCTCCAGGGTGTCGGACCGAAGACCGTCGCCCTGCTCTACCGCGGACTCGAGATCCGGACCCTCGACGATCTGGAGCGCGCGGCCCGCGACGGGCGGATTCGATCGCTCAAGGGCATGGGCGCCAGGAAGGAGGCGCTCATCCTCAAGGCTCTCGAAGATCGTCAGCGATTTGCCGGGCGCCGGCTCATGGCGGAAGCCCACGACGTGGCCGCAGCGCTCGTCTCGGAGCTGCGGCAACATGCTCCGGATGCCGACATTTCGACGGTCGGCAGCCTGCGGCGGGGGTGCGAAACATGCGGCGACCTCGATATTCTCGCCGCGGGAGCGCCCCCGTCGCTGATGGATGCGTTCACTGGTTACCGGCTGGTCGAACGCGTGCTCGCCCATGGCGACACGAAATCGAGCGTGCTCCTCTGGGGAGGGTTCCAGGCCGATCTCCGGCTCGTGCCCGCTGAGAGCCTTGGCGCGTGTCAGCAGTACTTCACAGGATCGAAGGCGCACAACATCGCGCTCCGCGATCGCGCGCTCCAGCGCGGCTTCAAGCTCAATGAGTACGGGCTCTTCAGGGTCGAGGACGACGTGCGGGTCGCGGGAACGACGGAGGAGAGCATCTACGAGGCGCTGGGGCTGGAGATGATCCCGCCTGAACTACGCGAGAACCGCGGCGAGATTCCGGCCGCGGAAGCGCGGACGCTGCCGCGGCTCGTCACGTGGCAGGACCTTCGAGGGGACCTGCACATGCACACCACCGCGACCGACGGGCGAGCGGACATCGAGACGATGGCGCTGGCGGCGCGGGGCCTCGGGCTCGAATACATCGGCATCGCGGATCACAGCCACGCGCTCGCCATGGCGAACGGGCTGGACGAAGTGCGCGCGCTCGAGCACGCGCGCGCCGTGCGTGCGCTGAGCGCACGGATCGAAGGCATCACGCTCCTGGCGGGAATCGAATGCGACATCAGGGCCGATGGCACGATGGACCTGGCGGACGATTGCCTCGCGCAGCTTGATTTCGTCATCGCCTCGGTGCACTCGGCATTCACGCAGGACGCCGCGCAGATGACGGACCGCCTGCTGCGTGCGCTCGCGTGTCCGTGGGTCGATATACTCGGCCACCCGACCGGCCGCCTCATTCTGAAGCGTGAGCCGTATCGCTTCGACATCGAGCGGGTGTTCACTACCGCGGCCCGGGAAGGGGTCGCCCTCGAGATCAACAGCCAGGTCGATCGGCTCGACCTGGACGATACGCATGCGCGGCTCGCCCGGGACCGCGGGGTGAAGCTCGTGATCGACTCCGACGCGCACTCGCCGGCTGCGCTCGGCACGCTCCGCTGGGGCGCCACCATCGGCAGGCGCGGCTGGATTCAGCCCGAAGACGTTCTCAACACCCGGCCGGTGGCGGAGTTCCAAGCGGCACTGCGACGACATCGACACTGATCGTCGCCAGGACCACTGCCGAAAGAGCCACGAACGGAGAAGAGAGTCGGGAGCCCACGGCTGAACTCTGAACTCTGGAAGCGGGAAGCCGGAAGCTGGAAGCGGAAGCGGGAAGCTACCACGTGAGAGCCTCGCGGCTGTCATACACTGGTCCTGCCCCATGCCCGTCGATCGCCTCTCCGAAATCAAGGCGCTGTACTACAAGGCGACCCGCGCCACGATCGACCGCGACTTCGACCGCGCGATCGATCTCCTCAAGGCGATGCCCGAAGAAGACCGGCACCGCGCGGCCGTTTACATGGAAGGCCTTGCCGAGATGCGGAAGGAGTTCAGGCGCGGGGGTGACCGCGCCTGAGCACTATTTCGGCCGTATGAACTTGCGCGCGGCGAGCCGGACCCCCTCCGGCACGTTGCGATCGATGGCCAGCATCTTCAGGTCCTTCTCGTTCAGCCGCTGCACCATCTGCATGGAGATCCCCGGCGGGGTCTTGGGATTCTTCGTGAGGCCGGCAATCACGCCGTAGTTCTTCACCCAGGACCTGTTGGTCGCAATCGTCCGGAGCACGTCCTCGCTGACATTTGCCATCTTGGCGAAGGCCTCGACTTCGCTCTCGGTCAGCTTGGGGCTGCTCAGGACTGCCGCCGCCACCAGCTTGTTCGAGTCCCGAATCAGCTGCGCGCGCTGACCCTTGGTCCCCTTCATCGCGAGCTTCATCCGGTCGATGATGGGCAGCGATGCAAGCAGCTGGGCGGTCTCCGGCTCTTCCGCCTCCTCCGCCGGTACGGGCGCGCCGGACTCGAGAAGCGGCGCATCCGCATCGGCCGCCGCCTGCTCACCCGGCTCGATTCCGCGGGCCGCAAAGAAGTCCCGGATCTGTGGCGGGACGTCGCTGCGCGCGAGAAACGCCCGCAGGGGCTCCGCGGGGAGGCGCGCCAGTGTGGCATTGGCGGTCACCGCGGTTTCCGGATCGGCGTCGTCGGACAGGAGCACCAGAAGCGCAATCTGCTCGTGTGCTCGCGGCGCGAGCGTGCCCGCCGCGGCCATCAGGCACACGTCCCGTGCCACCTCGCCGCGCTTGAAGAAGTCGACAAGCGGAGAACGGAATCCAGGATCCATGGGATTAGCTCAGAGCTGACGGACGGAGACCTCGCGCCGCCTGGCGCGCGATCGGGAATGCTGGGGTCCCGCTACTCTAGACACCCCCGCCTCAACTGTCAAACGCGGACCTCAAGGCGCTCACCGACGCTTGTATGTCCGGGGCGCTCCGGAACAACCCGATGGCCGCCACGCCCGAGGCCCCGGCCCGGCGCAGGGACCCGGCCATGTGAGGCGCGATCCCGCCAATCGCGAGGACGGGTAAACGCACCCGTTCGCATACGCGCCTCAATGCATCGAGCCCCGCTGCGGGATGCCCCGGGCGCTTGCTGGTCGAAGGAAATACGGTCCCGAACACGAGGTAATCGCACCCGCCCCCGGCCTCGGCGTCGAGCGCTTCCTGTTCGGAATGCACGGACCGGCCGATGACGAAGCCGGGCGGTGCGATGCGCCTCGCACGTTCGGCGGAGAAGGAATCCGATCGCAGGTGCACGCCCGCGGCGCCAGCCGCGAGCGCGATGTCGAGCCGATCGTTCACGAGCACGCGGGTTGCCGTCGCGGAAAGCGCGGCGACGGCCGCGTGCGTCAGGTGCAGAAGGCGCCGGTCGTTCAGGTGGCGTTCGCGAATCTGGACCAGATCCACGCCGGCGTTCGCCGCAGCAACGATCGCCGCGATGAGCGAAGCCTCGCTTGCGCTGTCTCCGGGCGTGACCATGCAGAGGAGGGGCGACGATCCCCGGACGCCGTCAGGCTTCGGCATTCCGTTCGGGCGCGGACTCCGACCGTCGCGCGGACCGGAACACGCCCGCAAGCTCCGCGAATCCGGCGAGCGCCGTGATCGCCCCGATGCCCGACACGCCGCCGCGCACGAATGGATTGGCCACGAGCTGATCGAGCAGTGGCACGGCTTCCGCAAAGAAGTTGCGCTGCCACAGGACAGTCCACGGCGCCACGACGAGCACCAGCCCGGCTTCGATGAAATACGCGGCAAACAGCAGGCGCGTGAGGAACGTGATGTCAGCCTCCCGCCTGCACGCGGGCCAGACGGCCTGCACGTTCGGCCGCGTCGCGATATGGGCCGGCCTCGGCCTCGAGCTCCAGGAACAGCGCGAGAGCCCGCGGCGCGTCGCCCGCGTCTTCGAGCGTCACCGCGAGGTCGTACAGCAACGCGCGGCCCTCCTCGACAGCCGGCGCGGGGACCTCGACCGCCTGCTGCAGCCATTCGACCGCACGCGGCAGGTCTCCCTGTTCTCTATACAGGCGGCCGAGCATCGATCCGGCCTCGAAGCGCTGCACTGGCGATCGGGCAGCGTTCTTGAGTGCGGCTATCGCTTCGTCCGTCATTCCCATTTCCAGATACGTGCGCGCGAGCTTCATGTGCTGCGCGGATTGATCCGCCGCACTGTGGCGTGCCGCGTCTTTCCGGAAATCGGTGAACACGTCGTCCATCCCCGACGGTGCGGCCGCGGCTGCCGGCGCAGTCTCCTCCTCACCCTCGAGGTCGCCCAGCATGCTCGTGATGTCGATGTCCGCTGATTCGGACGCAATCCCCCCCTTCCCGGTTGCCGTGGCGGGGGCGGGTTGTCCGAGCGGCGCCGCTGCTTCACGCGGAGCTTCGGCCGGCGCCTCCATGGCGGCGGCTTCATCCGCCGGAGCCGCGGCTTCTGGATCTGGAGGCGGAATGACCGGGTCCCAGGCGGCGAGATCCGAAAAGTGATCCGTGGCAGTAAAAGGCGCGTCGCCGCTCAGGCGATTGGCGATGACGCTGTCCGGCTCCGGGATCCGGAGCAGGACGAGGGCCCGGCGGAAGCGTTCGAGGTGGGCGGCCTCCCACGGCTCGCGCGCCACCAGATCCTCCGCAATCACGCGAGCCTCGGCGCCCTGAGATGTCGCGAGATAGGCATCAGCGAGCTGCGCCTGCGCCTCGTACATTGCGCTTTCCAGGCCGCCGTCGACGCTGACTTCGACGAGCCTCAACAGCGCGGGGATATGTGCGGGGACGCGGACGATGAACGCCTGCAGCACCGCGGCCGCGCGATCGAATTCCGCGGCCGCGATGGCGGCTTCCACAGCAGCGTCGATGCACGCGAAGCAGGCTTCCGGGCTGGACTCGTGCACCGTCCATCCGAGCGCGACGACGTCGTCGCGCCGGCCGGGCTCGAGCAGCAGCAGTCGCTGCAGCAGCTGGCGTCCGACCGCGACATCCCCGCCCTTGAGCTCGACGGCTGCAAGCGCCATCAGGAGCGCCGGGTCGTCCCCGGCCGTATCGCGATCGAGGTATCCGCGGGCGGCGTCCGCATCGCCGGCCGTGAGGGCTGCGCTCGCAAGCAGGGCACGGCCCTGCACGTCCGCGGGGTTGAGCCGGACGGCCTCGCGCAGCGCATCCGCGGCCTCAGCCTCGCGGCCCTTCTCGAGCAGGTCGGCGTGGAGCTCGCGGAATTTCGCGGCCGCCGCCGCCGCATCGCCGGATTCAGCCAGCGCCTGCGCCGCTGCCGTGCGCGCCTTGTAGTCGGAGGGGTCCACGCCGCCGAGGCGCACAACGATTTCGGCAGCTCCTTTCACGTCCCCACGGGTGCGCCTCCGCGCCGCCACTGCCCCGTAGTAGGTCTTCGCGTCTTTGAGGAGACCCAGTCGTGCGGAAATGTCGGCCAGCTGCAATTGCGCGGACTCGTCGTCTGGGACGAGCTTCAGGATTTTCTTGTAGAGTGCGGCGGCCTTCGGATAGAAGCCGTCCTGGAGGAAGTGATCCGCGATGCGCGCATACTGCGCGACCGCCTTGCCCGGCTGGTTCGCGCGCGCGTAGAGATCGCCGAGCGTGTTGGCGGTGTTCCAGTCGCGCGGCTGGTCCTCGACCACGCGGAGGTACTCCGCGATGGCGTTGTCGAGGCGGCCCTGACGAAGCAGCTTCTCCGCCTTTTTCAGCGTGTCTTCACGGTCGAGGGCCACGAAGGTCTCCCGGGGACGAGCCTGCGCTGGGGGGTCCCTCCATCGTATCAAACAGGGACTGCGGGCGGAACGACCGCCGATGGACATCGGAGTACCCGAACCGTGACACCGCGTCGAGGTGGTCGCGGGTCGCGTACCCCTTGTGGCGGTCGAACCCGTAGCGCGGATCTGTCGCGTGCAATTCGAGCATCATCCGGTCACGCGTGACCTTGGCGACAATCGACGCCGCGGCAATCGCGGTGCAGCTCGCGTCCCCGTGGATGACGGCCCGCTGGGCCATGGGCAGATCCGGCACCCGGAACGCATCGACGAGCACGAAATCCGGCAGCGGCGCGAGCTGCAGGACCGCCCGCTGCATGGCTCGCAGCGACGCCTGATGGATGTTGACCGCGTCGATCTCGCGCGAGTCGGCGCCGGCCACCGCCCAGGCGACCGCCGCGCGTGTGATCTTCGTATACAGCTTCGCCCGCTCGAGCGCCGTTACCGTCTTCGAATCACAGATCCTGGGGATGTAGCGGTCCGGATCGAGGATCACGGCCGCGGCGATGACGGGGCCCGCCAGACACCCCCGGCCGACCTCGTCCACGCCGGCGACCAGGTTGAAGCCCAGCCGCCGGATGGTGTTCTCGAGAGTTCTGAACGCCCGCACCTTCACCACGAGGGGAGGCCGGCGCTACGCGGTGGACTTCTTCTGCGTCACGTCCTTCATGCGCGCGGCCTTCCCCTTCAACTCGCGGAGGAAATACAGCTTGGCGCGGCGCACGCGGGCGGTGCGGACGACATCGATCTTGTCGATGATCGGGGAATGCAGCGGAAAGATGCGTTCGACGCCCTGGCCGAACGACACCTTGCGCACCGTGAAAGTGGCGCGGGCGCCGCCCCGGTGCATGCCGATCACCATGCCTTCGAACACCTGGATCCGCTCCTTGTCGCCCTCGCGGACCTTGACATGGACCTTGACGGTGTCGCCTGGCTTGATCGCCGGGCGCTGGACCATGTTGCCGCGCTCGACGTTCTCAACCGCATTCATCACAACGCTCCTTCGTTATAGGGCGGATCCGCCCCCCGTCCCGCAATTCCTTCAGCAGCGCCGCGTCCTCGGCGTCGAGCGACAGGCCCGTCAGCAAATCGGGGCGCCGTTCGAGCGTGCGCGCGAGCGCCTCGCGGCGGCGCCATCGCTCGATCTCCCGATGGTGCCCCGACAGCAGCACCGGCGGAACGCCCATGCCCTCGTAATCGGCCGGCCGCGTGTACTGCGGGTAATCGAGCAGCCCCCGCGAGAACGAGTCCCCCGCGACCGACTGTTCGTCCCCGACGACTCCCGGCACGAGCCGTGCGACTGCATCCACAATCACCAGCGCCGGCAGTTCCCCGCCCGACACGACGTAGTCGCCGATCGAGACCGCCTCCGTCGCCAGGTGCGTCCGCACGCGCTCGTCGACCCCTTCGTATCGTCCGCACAGCACGACGATGTGATCGAGAGAGGCCAGCCGGCGCGCGACCTGCTGCGTGAACCGATCGCCGTCCGGAGACGTGAGCAGGACCGCTCCCGGGGTCCCCCGCTCGCTCCTGATACGCCCGACCGCCCTGAACAGCGGCTCGGCCTTCAGCACCATGCCAGGGCCCCCGCCGAACGGCATGTCGTCCACGACCCGGTGCCTGTCGGTCGTGTAGTCCCGGAGGTCGTGCACGCGGACGTCGAGCAATCCCCTGTCGATTGCGCGGCTCACGATGCCCTCGGTCAGCGGCTCCGACACCATCTTCGGGAAGATGGTGACGATGTCTATCTTCACCCTCGCTCCCGTGTCCTTCGAATTCCCCCGGCGTCTCGCCGTCCGCGGCGCCGGTCAGGACCGATACAGATCGATCAATCCCTCCGGGGGCTGAACCACGATCCGCCGCGCCACCATGTCCACGTCGAGACAGATGCCGTCCACGAGCGGCAGCATCACGTCGCCGTCGATGACCAGGTAACTCCGATCCAGTGTGCCCTCGACCGCCGTCACTCGCCCGACAAGTCCGTCCGCCGTATCCCGGACCTCGCAGCCAATCAGGTCGTGGCGATAGTAAGTCCCCTCGGGCAGCGGCGCGAGCGACGCTTCCGCCAGCCATACCTCAGACCCGGCGAGCTGCTCGGCGTCGTCCATGGTGCTGATGCCCGCGAGCGTGAGGATCGGCCGTCCCTGGTGGAACCTGACGTCGTCAATCGACCGTTCAACCGGCCGATCCGCGGGGCCGACGAGCAGCACCTGCCCTTGCTTGAATCGCTCCTCGGGAAAGTCGGTCTCCGGGCTCACGACCACCTGCCCGCGAATCCCGTGCGGACGCGCCACCCGACCGACAAGCACCAGATCTTTCGAGGTCATCAAAGTTCAACGTGCTGCGTGCAACACGTGCGACGTGCTACGCGCGTGAAGGCCCCTGCTCGTCCCTGAACTCCACCGTCACCTTCGAGCCCTCGAGCTCGGCGGCGGTGCCGGCCAGCGTGCGCAGCGCCGCGGCCGTCCGTCCCTGGCGTCCGATGACGCGTCCAAGGTCTCCGGGCGCCATGAACAGCTCGATGAGCGTCTGCCCCTTGTGCTCGCGCTCCGAGACGCGGACCGCCTGCGGGTGATCGGCCAGCGTTCTGGCGACGACCTCGACGACATCCCGCGCGCGGCTCACGACGCGGGCTGTTGGGCGACGGGCTCCGCCGGCGCGGGAGGCATCCGCGCCACCAGCGTCCGTACCGTGTCCGACGGTGAGGCGCCCAGCTTCAACCAATGCTCCAGCCGGTCCCGCTTGATATCCAGCGTCTCAGGCTTCGTGCGAGGGTTGTAGTGCCCGAGCACCTCGACGAAACTGCTGTCGCGCGCCGTGCGCGAATCGGTGACCACCACGCGGAAAAACGGCCGCTTCTTCGATCCCGTCCGCCTCAAACGAATTGCTAACATAGCTCTCAGCTCCCAGCTACCAGCTACCAGCTCCGCCCGTCTGCACTGCCAGCATCGTGCTGGAAGCTGGCAGCTGGAAGCCGGAAGCGTATTCCTACCGCCCCATCAGCCCCTTCATCATGCCGAGGCCGCCCTTCTTCTTGCCCGCCATGGCCGCCATGCCGCCCATCTGCTTGAGCATCTTCTTCATCTGGACGAACTGCTTCAGCAGCCTGTTGATCTCTTCGACCGAGGTGCCGCTGCCCCGGGCGATGCGCTTCCGGCGGCTCCCGCTGATCAACTGATGGTTCCGCCGCTCGTGCGGCGTCATCGAGTTGATGATCGCCTCGACGCGATCGAGCTGCTTGTCGTCGATCTTCTCGCGGCTGGCCGCCAGCTCCTTGATGTTGCCCATCCCCGGCAGCATCCCGAGGATCTGTTCGATCGGCCCCATCTTCTTGATCGTCCGCAGCTGGTCGCGGAAATCTTCCAGCGTGAAGTCGTCGAGCCGCAGCTTCCGTTCGAGCTTTTCCGCATCCTCTGCGGAGACGGCCTCTTCGGCCTTCTCGATGAGCGACAGTACGTCGCCCATCCCGAGCACGCGCGATACCACGCGATCGGGGTGGAACGGTTCGAGATCCTGCAGCCGCTCACCACTGCCGACAAACGCGATGGGTACCCCGACGACCCCGACGACCGAAAGCGCCGCGCCGCCGCGTGCGTCGCCGTCCATCTTGGACAGGACGACGCCGCTGATCCCGATCCGGCGGTTGAACTCGCCGGCGCTCTTGATCGCGTCCTGCCCCGTCATCGCGTCGGCGACATACAGGCGATCGGTCGGCGTCACCGCCGCGCTGATGGCCTGCAGCTCCTCCATCAGCTCGTCATCGATGTGCAGCCGGCCGGCCGTGTCCACAATCAGCGTATCGAACCCGCTGTTGCGCGCTTCGGTCATCGCGCCGCTCGCGCGCCGCACCGGGTCCAGATCGCCGGCCGGGTCGTGCACACGCACCCCCGCCTGCTGGCCCACGACGTTCAACTGCTGGATCGCTGCCGGGCGGCGAACGTCGGTTGAGACGAGGAGCGGATGTTTCCCCTGCTTCGTCAGCCAGCGGCCAAGCTTCCCCGCCGTCGTCGTCTTGCCCGACCCCTGCAGGCCGAGCAGGAGTACCACGCGGGGGTGGGCGGAGGACGGCGGCAAGCCGCCGGCGGTTTCGCCGAAGAGCGCCAGCATCTCATCCCGCACGATGCGGACGACCTGCTGGTCGGGCGTCAGGCTCTTCAGGACCTCCTGGTCCACCGCCCGGTCCCGTACCCGGTCGATGAACGCCTTCACGACCTTGAAGTTGACGTCGGCCTCGAGCAACGCCATCCGAATCTCGCGCAGCGCCGCTTCGACCGTCGCCTCGGTGAGACGGACCTCGCCCCGCAGGGAGCGGAAGACGCCCTGAAGGCGATCGCTGAGGGATTCAAACATGGTCTTGAAGCCGGCGCGGCACGATGTCGGCTCGCCGCGCAGCGTCCGAGGCCTCTAAGAGCTTCAGGCGCAAACGTTTATCGTAGCGGAACGGGCACGGATGTGTCAAACGGACGTGAGCTTGTGACCGAGCTTGTCCTTCTTGGTTTTCAGGTACCGACGGGTCGTGTCGGACGCCTCGATTTCGAGCGGGAGCCACTCGACGACCGAGAGCTGGTACCCCTCGATGCCGACGAGCTTCCGTGGGTTGTTCGAGAGGAGGCGCATCGAGCGGACACCGAGATCCTTCAGGATCTGCACTCCAATGCCGTAGTCGCGCTGATCGGCCTTGAACCCCAGCCGCTCGTTAGCTTCGACGGTGTCGAGACCCTGGTCCTGCAGCTCATACGCGCGGATCTTGTTGGCCATCCCGATCCCGCGGCCCTCCTGGTTCAGATACAGCAGCACACCCCGGCCCTCCCCTGCGATGCGCTCGAGCGCGGC
>JBBWZJ010000182.1:0-6679 GCA_039648985.1 Acidobacteriota bacterium
CGTGGCACCTCGCGGTCTCGTCCTGCTGTACCACAGGGTGGACGACGTCGCCGATGCTCACGATCTCTCAGTGCCCCCGGCGCTGTTCGAGGCGCATCTCACATGGCTGCGCGCGAACTGTACGCTGATGCCGCTCGACGAGATGCTGAGCGCCTCGCCTGAGACGCTGGGTGACAGGCCGGTCGCCGTCACGTTCGACGACGGGTACCTCGACAATCTGACTGTGGCGGCGCCGCTGCTCGCCAGGCATGGGGTGCCGGCCACTTTTTTCCTGACGAGTCGCTGGCTCGACGCGCCGGGCGAATACTGGTGGGACACGCTCGAGCGCATCCTTCAGGAGGGCGTCACGGGGCGGCCTTTCGAGATCGAGATTGCAGGCCGCTCAACGCGGCTGTCTACCAGCACGGCCGAGGCCCGGCGTTCGGCGCACGATCAGCTGCATGATGCGCTTGTCCATGCGGCGCTCGCCGAGCGGGATCGAATCGTGACCGCGCTGCTCGCGTGGGCCGGGGCCGCTGCTCCCGCACGAGCAGACCGGCGGCCGATGGTCGCGGACGAACTGCGCCAGCTGTCGCGAATTCCCGGCATGACCATCGGCAGTCACACGGTGAATCACCTGGCACTGCCCGATCAGCCGCCGGATGTGCAGCAGCACGAAGTGGCGGAATGCAGGGCGGCGCTGACATCAATCATCGGCCGTCCCGTGGAATTCTTCGCGTATCCATACGGCGCGATCGATCGGCGTTCAGCGGCACACATCCGACGCTCGCAGCGATGGGGGCTGTCCTGCAACACCGGGCGCCTGGGCGACTCGTTCGACGCTGCCCGGGTGCCTCGTCTGGAGATCATGCGCCTCGAACTCCCCGCATTCCGCGATGCGGTCGAGCGGATGTTTGCCGACAGCCCGGAGCTCTCTCTGCCCGCCATCACGCGGCTTCCCGAGTAGCGGGCGGACGCGGTTCCAGTTCCAGCTCACAGCTTTCAGTTACAGTTCCCGCTTCCGGCTTCCGGCTTCCGGCTTCCGGCTCCCGCTTCCCGCTTCCCGCTTCCCGCTTCCCGCTTCCCGCTTCTCGCTTCCGCTTCCGCTTCTCGCTTGTCGCTTCCGCTTCTCGCTTGTCGCTTCCCGCTTCCAGCTGACAGTACCCCGGTCTCCAGTCACTGGGAGCTGGTGACTTTCTGCATCTTCGGAGCCCGTCGCGCGTCGCAATTCCTGCGATCGGTCGGATGCGATGTCCGCAGCAAGACCATAGTTTCCGAGGGAACAAGGCCAGCGGCAAGACGGACCGCGTGTTGCACTTCAACCGGCATGGACGCGGAACGCGAGGGGCAGCAGGCGATTGAACGGCACCCTGACGCGGGATTCACGCTGGTCGAGGCGGTGATTGCCGTGGGCATGCTGGCAACGCTCGCGGCGGGCATGGCGCAGGTGTTCTGGTTCTCGGCGCGAGCGATTCACGTCGCTCGTGTCCGAACGTTCGCGGCCGTTCTCGCCGGCGAGAAAATGGAGCAGCTTCGCTCATTGACGTGGGCACACCTGCCGGGCGGCGCGCTCTCGTCGGACACCACGACGAACCTGGCGGCGGATCCTCCATCGTCCGGCGGACCAGGGCTCGCCGCGGCTCCGGCGGGTTCACTCGACGTCAACACGCCGTTCTATGTGGACTATGCGAGCGCGGCTGGCGCACGGGTTGGCGGATTGGGAGCCGCGGCATACATCCGCCGCTGGTCGGTCACGCCACTCCCGGCCGATCCCGAAAACGAGCTGATGCTGCAGGTGCGCGTGTTGACAGTCGGGGGCGGCGACTGGCGGCTCGCCAGCATCAAGGTGCGGCGTCCATGACGCGCACGATCAGGGCTCGTTCCCAGACACACGCCGACGGGCGGGACCTCGATGCAGGCACCGGCTACGTGCTTGTCGAGTTGCTGATCGCGGCTGCCCTCGTATGCACCGTGATCGCCGTCCTGCTGCGGTTCTGCGCGACGGCGCAGGCCTCCGTGAGGACAGCCGGGGACTCGACCGATCTGCAGCAGCGTCTGCGGGTTGCGGTGGAAGCACTCCGGCGTGACCTGCTGGCGGCCGGCGCCGGGTTGTCGAACGGATCTCCGTCCGCCCCGCTGATCGACGCGTTCCCGCCGATCCTGCCAGCCCGAACCGGGATCACGGGCAGCGATCCGGAGGCATCGTTTTTCGCGGACCGCATCACCGTCCTGTTCGTGCCAGACGATGGGTCACAAACCAGGTTGGCGAACCGGATGGTCGGGGTGTCCGGCCCCCTTGTAATTGATCCGGGCGCGCCCGGGTGCGCTTCGGACGGCACCTGCGGGTTCAGGGCCGGCGATCGCGTCCTGATTTACGCGCCCGAGGCGGGCGACGGCGCGCGCGACATCGTCACGCTTTCCGCCGTCGATCCCGCTTCGTCGTCGCTCGTTCCTGCCGCGGCGCTCTCGCGGGCATACGCTGCGGGGAGCCGCGTCGCGACGCTCGTTCAGCGGGTCTACTACTTCGATCGA
This sequence comes from Acidobacteriota bacterium, assembly GCA_039648985.1. Classification (GTDB taxonomy): domain Bacteria; phylum Acidobacteriota; class Vicinamibacteria; order Vicinamibacterales; family 2-12-FULL-66-21; genus JALZOC01. Next base: position 2,512 of record JBBWZJ010000182.1, read on the forward strand.
GCCGGAAAGCGGCTCATGGTCTACGACGGCGATCGAAGTGACGTTCCCCTGGTCGACCATGTCGTCAAACTGCGCTTCACTTACTATGCGGACCCTTCGCCGACGAGCATCACGCCTCCGGCCGAGGGTCTGTCGAACTGCGCGTACGCGGCGGGCACGCCGCCGGTGCCGCTCCTGTCGGATCTGGGCGGGACGAACCTCGTGCCGTTGACCGAGACGCAGCTGACAGACGGGCCCTGGTGCGGTCCATCGCCCGGCCGGTTCGACGTGGATCTGCTCCGTGTGCGTCGGATTGGCGTGGCCCTCCGCCTCGAGGCCGAGGGGGCCGATTTCAGAGGAACGGGCGCGGCGTTCGCCAACCGCGGGACGTCAGTCGTCGGGGATCGGTATATTCCAGATCTTCAGATCACGTTCGAAGTGGCGCCTCGCAATCTGCTCAACACGGGGATGCGATGAGACGCAGGGCCACACGAATGGATCAGCGGGGCACAGCGCTGATATGCGTCCTGATGGTCACGACGCTGCTCGGCACGCTTTCAGGGGCGGTCGCTCTCGTCGCGCTGTCTGAAACCATGACCAGCGCCAACCACGGGGCGGCCGAACAGGCGCTCTATGCCGCGGATGCCGCGCTCGAAGCGACCATCGGCGAGCTCCGTACGGCAGACTGGCGGGGCATTCCCGGTGCGGCCGTGTCGGACCGCCTTCAGGATGCCTCGCTGTCGCCCCGCACGCCCGATGGCCGGATCCTGGACCTGGCGGCGCTGTCGGCCGAGCGTCAGTCGGCCAGTAACGCTGTTTTCGCACCCTCCCCAAACCGCCCCGTCTGGCACCTCTTTGCGCGCGGCTCCCTCACGGATCTCGCCCCCGCAGGTGTCGTGGTCCCGCCGGCGTACCTGTTGGTGTGGGTAGCAGACGACGGGGATGAAGCGGATGGAGATGCGGCGCGGGACTCGAATCAGGTGGTGATGGTGCGTGCCGAGGCGTTTGGCGCCGCGGGTGCGCACCGCTCGGTGCAGGCCACAGTGACACTCCAGAACGCGCCTGCCGGTCCGCCACCCGAGGGCGGGGGACCACCCCCGTTACGGTATGCGGTGCGGGTGCTCTCGTGGAGGGAGGTCCGGTGAGAGAGGTCCCGTGACAGAGGTCCGGTGAGAGAGGAGACCGCCGGAACAGGCCGTGGTGCCGGCGCCGGGAGCCATGCTTTTGGGCCCGCGGGCGCGGCGAACGCCTGCTACACTGAACCAACCGATGCCCATTCCGAACTTCGTGCCCGGCCAGTGCCCCCGTGGCTCTGCGGGCCCAGTCCTCTGAGCACGCGCCCTCGCATGCCGGCGCCTGCTCAGATTCTTCTCGTTGAAGACAAGGATTCGCTCCGAGCCATGCTTCGCCATGCGCTCGAACGCCAGGGCCACGCCGTCGTCGAAGCACGCGATCAGCCGGAGGCTGTCAAGTTGCTGCAGGAGACGCAGCCCGCGCTGGTTCTCTCGGATCTGCGGCTGCCCGAAGGGGACGGCTTCGGCGTGCTCCGCGCGTCAAAGGAGATCGACGCCGACGTGCCCGTGATCGTCATGACGGCGTACGGCAGCATCGAGGATGCCGTGACGGCGATGAAGGAGGGCGCGCTCGACTTCCTGGCGAAGCCTGTCGATCCCGATCATCTGCTGCTCCTCGTCGGGCGGGCGCTCGAGCAGCGGCGGCTGGTGACGGAAAATCTCCTGATGAAGGAGGAACTGGCGGTACGGCGTGGAGCGCCGCAGCTCGTCGGAGAGGATCCGTCGCTGCGGAAGGTCTTCGCGGCGCTGCAGCGCGCGGCCGCCACCGACACGACCGTGCTCCTCGAAGGGGAGAGCGGCACCGGCAAGGAACTCTTCGCGCGCTCGCTCCACGCGCTCAGCCAGCGCGCCGAGGCCCCTTTCGTCGCGATCAACTGCGCCGCCATTCCCGAGAACCTGCTCGAGACGGAGCTCTTCGGGTACGAGAAGGGGGCCTTCACGGGTGCTGGCGCGCGTAAGCTGGGCAAATTCGAGATGGCGCACCGCGGGACCCTCTTTCTCGACGAGATCGGGGATCTCCCGATGTCGCTCCAGGCGAAGATCCTCCGTGCGCTCGAAGAGCGGCGGTTCGAGCGTGTTGGTGGGACGGCGCTCGTGAGCGTCGACGTACGGCTCGTCGCCGCGACAAACAAGGGCCTGAAGGCGGCGGTGGCCGCGCGCCGCTTCCGCGAGGATCTCTATTTCCGCCTGTCGGTGTTTCCGATCACCGTCCCGCCGCTGCGCGAGCGCGGCCCCGATATCACACTGCTCGCGCACTCGTTCGTCGATCGCTTCTGCCGCGACCTGAACAAGCCGCGGCTCACGCTGTCGCCAGCGGCGATCGAGCAGCTGCAGACGTACCACTGGCCGGGGAATGTCCGCGAGCTCCAGAACTGCATCGAACGCGCGGTGATTCTGGCAGACGGGGACACCATCCTCCCGCGGCACCTCAACCTGTCGTTCGTCAATCACTTCCCGGAAGAAGAGTCCGTCAATCCCTGGGCGCACGTCGATATGTCGGGGACGCTCAGCGACGTGAGCCGGCGGGTCGTGGCGGGCGTCGAAAAGCTCAAGATCGAAGAGGTGCTGCGCGAGGCTGACGGCAGCAAGGGGCGCGCCGCGGAGCTGCTGCAGATCAGCTACAAGGCGCTCGTCGGGAAAATGAAGGAATACCGCATCGAGTAGCGTTCACTCCGCCAGCCCTATCCCGGTCAGCGCCTCCCGCAACTCCTCAGGCGTCACATCCGTCACGGTCGTCGTCGCGCCTATTGCCGTCGGCAACACGAAATGCAGCCGTCCGGCGAGCACCTTCTTGTCGCGGCGCGTGGCGTCCGTCACCTCCGCCGCTGACAAATCCCCGACCGGCGGCAGTGGTCCCATCTGGACGATGTGCGCCTCGAGGGCGGCGCGATCGGCCTCGGGAAAGACGCCCCGCGCCGTCGCGAGCGCGGATGCCGCGAGCATTCCGTACGCGACAGCCTCTCCATGCCGGAAGCGGCGGTACTTCGTGACTGCTTCGAGGGCGTGGCCCGCGGTGTGGCCGAAGTTGAGCGTGCGGCGCACGCCCGATTCGTGCTCGTCCTGTTCGACGATTGACGCTTTGATCCGGCAGGCTTCAGCGATCACCGGCAGCAATGCCGCGGCGTCCCGTGCAAAGAGCGCCTTGAGCTCGCGGGACGTGCGCTCGAAGAGCGGGCGGCTCGCGATTACGCCGTATTTCACGACCTCGTACAGACCCGCCCTGAACTCGCGGCGCGGCAGTGTCGCGAGGAGCTCCGGATCAATCACCACGGCGGCAGGCGGGTGAAACGCGCCGATGAGATTCTTGCCGAGCGCGTGGTTGACGCCGACTTTGCCGCCGACCGAGCTGTCCACCTGCGCGAGGAGTGTGGTCGGCACCTGCACGACGGGGATGCCGCGAAGATACGTCGCCGCGGCAAAGCCCGCGATGTCACCCGTCACCCCGCCCCCGACGGCGACGATGGTGCTCAGACGGTCGGCTCCGGCGCGAATGAGCGCGTCGTAGATCCGCCCGACCGTGGCCAGCTGCTTGTAGCGTTCACCGTCGGGAATCAGGATCGGCTCGTCAGCCGTGACGTTCTGCACGCGGTCGCCATGCAGGCGCCACACGGTCTGGCTCGCGACGATGAAGCGCCGGGCCGGAACACCGGCGGCATCGAGCGCTGCCCGGAGGCGCAAGGTGGCATCGGGAGCAATCTCAATCCCGTACTCGCCCGTTTGCGTGCGCACGTTCAGCCGCACTGGGGCGGACGACCCTGGGGAGCTCATCGTGTGGCGATGGTAGGATAGCAGCATCAGGACGGGCGTGGAGCTTCGCGCGGATTTCATCATCGTCGGCAGCGGCATCGCTGCGCTGCGCGCCGCCGCTGAGCTCGCGGGTGCGGGCGACGTGCTGATCCTCACGAAGGCCGAGCCGCGGGAAGGCAACACGGGCTACGCGCAGGGTGGCATCGCCGCGGCCGTGGGTCCCGGCGACTCGCCCGACCTCCACGCAGCAGATACGATGGCGGCGGGCGACGGCCTCTGCGACGAGAGCGCGGTGCGCGTGCTGGTCGAAGACGGGCCGCGGTACGTCAGAGAGCTGATGGCCTGGGGTGCGCGGTTCGACCGGGATC
>JBBWZJ010000205.1:0-6888 GCA_039648985.1 Acidobacteriota bacterium
GATCCCGGATCCCGGATCCCGGGAGCAGCCCTACCGCTCGACTCGAAACGCGAGATACATGAGTGTGCTCGCGCGCTCGATGAGAAGGACGGTGGCCGTGCCGGCCTTCAGCGCCGAGGCGGCCACCTTTAGATCGCCGATGCCGGTCACCGGTTTGCCGTTGCACGCGTAGATGACGTCACCGACCTGTAGCCTCCCCTGCTGCGAGTACGGCGTCTCGGGCAGCACACGCGCAACGACCGCGCCCCGCGGCCGGCGCAGCTGCGGCAGCATCTCCGCAACCGGCGGGGTGAGATCGAGCGCCATGATCCCGAGTGGCGGAATCGCCTGCTGCGACCCCACCAGCGCCTCCAGTTCGCCGGTGTCGTTGGCGCGCTCCGTCACCGGCACGCGGATCGTCATCGTGCGGCTCCCGCGCCGCACTTCGATCGCGACCTGCTCGCCGATGCCGCGGGTGTAGACGTTGATCCTGAACTGGCGGCCGTTCTCCATCGGCTTGCCGTCGAGGGTGAGGACGATGTCGCCGGGCTCGAGGCCGGCTTTGGCCGCGGCGCCGCCCGGTGTGACGTCGGCCAGCACGACGCCCGCATCGAACGTCATCGCGAGCGCTTCGGCCATCAACGGTGTGATCGTCTGCGCGCTCACGCCAATCTCGCCGCGGCGCACGCGGCCGTACTTGCGGATCTGGCCGAAGACGTTCCGGACGATGTTGCTCGGCGCGGCGAAGCCGATGCCCTCGCTGCCGCCGGACTGGCTGTAGATCAGGGTGTTGATCCCGACCAGCCGTCCCTCGGTGTCGACGAGCGCCCCCCCGCTGTTCCCCGGGTTGATGGTGGCGTCAGTCTGAATGTAGATCATCGGGTCTTCGGGTGTGAGCTGCCGGGCGACGGCGCTCACGACTCCCATCGTGACTGAGGAATCCAGACCAAGCGGACTGCCGAACGCGAGCACGAGCTGCCCGGGGCGGAGCGCATCGGAATCGCCGAACGGCAGCGTCGGCAGACCCCGCGCGTCAACCTTGACGACCGCGATATCGGTTTCCTGGTCGATCGCCACAACGTGCGCCGCCGCGATGCGGCCGCGGCGCTTCAGGATCGAACGCCCCGGAGCGCCGCCTGTCGCTTCGAACGGCAGCTCCACCTCGACGCGCGTCGCATTTTCGACGACGTGGGCGTTCGTGACGATGAACCCGTCGGCATCGACGATCACGCCCGATCCGCTGCTGCGCTCGAGCTGCGGCTCGCCCGTGGCCACCCGGTTCTCCTCGTCCGGCGCCGCGTACCCGGTGACGAAGATCTGCACGACCGTCGGACTCACCTTCGCGGCGAGGTCCTGGAGCGACCGCGAGAGCTCCGACATCGGCGGAGCGGGAGGCGCGGCGACGCCCTGTGCAGACGCGCGGAGTGCCGGGAGGAGGCACACGAACAGCAGGAGCACGCGCCGCGGGAAAGGCATATAAGCGCTGATCGTATCAGCTATCAGCTAACAGCTATCAGCTCTCAGCTTCCCGCTTGCCGCTTGCCGCTTCGGGCTTCCCGCTTCCCGCTTCCGGCTTCCCGCTTCCGGCTTCCAGCTTCCGGCTTCCAGGTTCCAGCTCTCAGCCATCAGCTATCAGCTTCCCGCTTCCCGCTTCCCGCTTCCGGCTTCCGGCTGCCGGCTTCCGGCTTCCAGCTCTCAGCCATCAGCTTCCGGCTTTCAGGCTACGGGCGTAAGCAAAGTGCCCAGTGACGGATCCCGATCCCCGATCCCCGATCCCCTCCCCAATTGACACCGCGCGGGAGATACAGTGCAATCCACGCCATGCGAAACATCATTGCGGTCGCGGTGGCGCTGACGTTCGGCTGGAGCTCTCCCCAGGGCACCCGCGAAGGCAATCCGGAAGACCACCTCCCGCCCGGGATGACCCGGCTCTCGCACTTCGGTGAGCGGGCGTCGTGGTCGCCGGACGGGACGCGCATCGCGTTCATGGAAAAGAGCTTCGGCGACGCATACGAGGTGGACGTCGCGACACGGACGATCCGGCTGTTGACGCACTACCCGCATCCCGGGTTCCTCCGCGTCCAGTTCCTGCCGAACGGCGACTACTTCCTGATTGGCGCGCGCACGTTCACCGACATCAGCACCACCCGGGCCCGCGATCAGGAGATGTGGATTCTCCGGGCGGACGCCAAGCCGGGCGATCACGCGGTGCCGCTCGATCACAAGATCTCCGAAGGCGTGGCGATCTCGCGCACGTCGATGAAGATTGCCTGGTCGAATACGCGTGGCCAGTACCCCGATTTGCTGAAGCCGAACGAGTCGGTTATCTACACGGCGGACATCGTGTCCGAGGGCGGTCAGCCGCGCCTGGCGAACAAGAAGGAGATCCTCCGCGCGATGGCGCCCGAGTGCACGCTCGAGGCGCAGGACTTCCGGCACAACGACACCGAACTGATCTATACGTGCTACCGATCCCCCTACGCCGACGTGCTCGGCGTGAACCTGACGACCGGCGCGCAGACCGTGTATCGCAAAGAACCGACGGAGTACAACGAGGTCGAAGGCATCTTCCCGGATGGGGAGTACACCCTGGTCGAGTCCAGCCGGGACCAGCTCGAACAGAACTCGAACTACATCGATATCTGGAAGCTGAAGCTCGAGCCGCACAGCCGCGACTTCACACGTGTGACGCACTGGGGCGAGTACCGCGGCTTCAAAGCGTCCAATCCAGTAGTGAGCGGCGACGGCCGGATCGCGTTCCAATCGGCCCGCAGCAAGGATCCGGCGGGGGTCGGATACGGCATTTTCGTGCTGGACCCCCGCTGAGCGACAGAGGGCATCAACCATGAACCGGAGGCGATTTCTCGAGACCGCCGTAGTGGCCGCCGGCGGACTGCTGGCGCGCTCCGTGCCACTCCGCGCGGAAACGGGCGTGACGGGACGCTTCCTCTACGTCGCGACACCGGGCATCCGCAACTATGTCGAGTACGGGGGAATCGGGATCCTCGTCTACGACATGGATCACGACCACCGGTTCGTGCGGCGCATCCGGACGTTCGCGGTGCCGCCGGGAGACGCCCCGGAGAACGTCAAGGGGATCGCGGCCAGCGCGAAGCGGGAGCGCGTCTACGTCACGACGCACAAGCGGCTCGCGTGCTTCGACCTGAGGACCGACCAGATGGTGTGGAGCCGCGAATATCCGGGCGGCTGCGATCGGCTGGCCATCGCGCCCGATGGACACGTTCTGTATGTACCCTCCTTCGAGGGGCCGCACTGGCACGTGCTCGACGCCGCCACGGGTGACGTCGTCACGACAATCGTGACGAATTCGGGCGCACATAACACGATCTACGGACGCAACGGACGCCGCGTGTATCTGGCCGGGCTCAAGTCCTCCACGCTCGGTGTCGCAGACGCCCGCACCCACAAGGTGGTGCAGTCAGTCGGCCCGTTCGGCAACGTGATCCGTCCCTTCACAATCAACGGCGCCCAGACGCTCTGCTTCGTGAACGTGAACGAACTGCTCGGGTTCGAGGTTGGCGACCTGAAGACCGGCCGGATGCTGCACCGCGTGCAGGTGGCCGGCTACGAAACGGGGCCCGTCAAGCGGCACGGCTGCCCGAGCCATGGCATCGGGCTGACGCCTGACGAAAAAGAGCTCTGGCTGTCGGACGGCCCGAACAGCCGTCTGCACGTCTTTGACGCGACAGTGATGCCGCCCCGCCAGGTGGCGAGCATCGCGCTGCGGGATCAACCCGGCTGGATCACCTTCAGCATGGATGGCGCCTACGCGTACCCGTCGACAGGCGAGGTGATCGACACGAAGACGCGGGGCATTGTCGCCACCCTCGCCGACGAGAACGGGGGGCAGGTGCAAAGCGAGAAAGTCGTGGAAGTGGCGATGGCCGGCGGGCGGCCGACGCGTGCGGGCGATCAGTTCGGGATCGGCCGGCGGGCGCGGTAGCATCGGTGGGTGCCGATGCATCAAGGCCGGCTGCTGCCGGTCGTGCTCCTCGTGCTGTCCTCAGTGCGGCCGGCTCTTCTGCAGGCGCACGGCGTGTCAGAGGACGGCGGCCCGCAGTCGTCCGGTGGTCGGGACGCATATGCGCGAGCACTTCAGCTCGACTCGGCGGGGAATCACTCCGGCGCACTCGCGCTCCTCTGGTACGCGTCAGGTGCCGCGCCGCACGATCCTGACATTCAGAACGCGCTCGGCGAAGCGCTCGCCCGAATCGGCGCCCTCGACGCCGCCATTGACGCCTACACGCGGGCCCTTGCAGAACGGCCCGGGTTCCGGAAGGCGGCGAACAACCTCGTCCTCACGCTCGTGAAAGCGGGGCGCGGCGAGGAGGCGATCGCCCGGGCGCGCGCCTTCGTCTCAGAGGCGCCGGACGACGCGGAGCGCTACTTCACGCTGGGCCTTGCCGAGTCCGAACAGGATGTGGACGCCGCGATTGCGACGTTCCGCCGAACGCTGGAACTGAACCCACGGCATGCGCTCGCGCGCTACAACCTGGCGCTCGTCCTGAAACGCGCGGATCGCCTGCCCGAAGCGGTGGACACGCTGACCCGCGCGGTCGAGATCGAGCCGCGGCCGGAGGCGTTCTACACCCTTGGCGTCATCTACTGGCAGCAGGGCGACGGCGACGCGGCGGTCCGCGCTTTACGGGCGGCCATTTCGGCAGACGCGCGCTACGCCGATGCGTACTACACGCTCGGCGCGGTCCTTGCCGAGCGGAAGGACTGGCGCGGGGCCGCCGACGCACTGCGCCATGCAATTGGCGTCCGTCCGGATCTGGCCGGCGCGCACGACACGCTGGCGCGCGTGCTCCAGCAGTCGGGCGACACCACAGCGGGAGCCCGCGAATTCGCGGAGGCGGAGCGGCTGCGCCGGCGCGCGGCGCTCGAGCAGGAAGCGGGCGTCTGGACCGCCGTCGGGAGCCGCAGTCTCGAGCACGGGGATCTGACTGGCGCACTCGAGCAGTTCCGGCGCGCGACGGCCGTCTTCGCGGAGTACGCCCCCGCGCACTATCAGATCGGACTGGTGCTCGACCGGCTGGGCCAGCGCGACGCGGCGCGAGAGGCGTTCGCCAAGGCAGCTCAGCTGAACCCCGGCCTTGTGCCACCTCAACCGTCGCGCTGACGGGCCGCCATCGCCGCGGTCGCCGGTGTTTGCTCCTTGTGTCCGCGTTAGGAGCGGTTGTATAACCTTACGTCACGGACGGGGGGTCGCGCGCCATACCCTGCTCCAGCCGTGTCGTTCGTGCCAAGATTCACCGCCCGTGTTCGGAGGAGATCGATGAAAACGATTCGTGCGTGTCACAGCGTGTTGTGCATCGCGCTGCTGGTGATGTTCGCCAGCGCTGCAACGGCCCAGGAGTTCCGGGCCACGGTGAAGGGCCAGGTGGTCGACTCGAGCCAGGCGGCGCTGCCTGGCGCGACGATCACGGTCCGCAACCAGGAAACCGGCGAGGTCGCGACGGCCACGTCGAACGGCGAAGGCAACTACACGATCCCGTTTCTGCGTCCCGGCTTGTACAGCGTGACGGTCGAAATGGAAGGCTTCCAGAAATATACGCGGACCGACATGCGGCTCGAAGTGAGCCAGGTCGCCGTGATCAATGCACAACTCGGCGTCGGCGGCCTCGCGGAAAGCGTCAACGTCTCTGCTGAAGCGCCCCTCCTCGAGACGAGCAACGCCAACCGCGGCACCGTGATCGACCAGGCCCGCATCGCGGAGCTGCCGCTGCAGTCGCGCAGCCCCATGGCGCTCGCGACCCTCGTGGCCGGTGTCAACTACAACGCCCAGGCGGTCTACCTCCGGCCCTTCGACAACGGCGCGCTCGCGGACTGGTCGATGAACGGCGGGCAGAACCGCAACAACGAGTTCCTCCTCGACGGTGCGCCGAACAACGCGAATCAGGGTGGCAACAACATCGCGTACGTGCCTCCCGCGGAAGCCGTGCAGGAGTTCAAGGTCTCCACCAATTCTTATGACGCCCAGTACGGGCGGACGGCCGGCGGCGTCATCAACATGTCGCTCAAGTCGGGGACGAACAACTTCCACGGCGTGGGCTACGATTTCATGCGGCGGAAGGGCCTGGCCGCGAATTCCTTCCTCCTCAACTCGCGAAGCGCACCGAAAACCAGCCAGTACATCGATCAGTACGGATTCAGTGTCGACGGTCCGATCTTCAAGAACAAGACCTTCTTCCTGTTCACGGGCGAGAAGTACCGGGAAGGCACGCCGAACCCGTTGTTCAGCACGGTGCCGACGCCGGCGATGAAGAATGGCGATTTCAGCGGCCTCGTGGATGCCTCGGGGCGCCTCATCACCATCTACGACCCCGCGACCGGCCACGACGTCAACGGCGTCTGGACGCGCGATCCGTTCCCCGGCAACCGCATTCCCGCGGATCGCATCTCGGCGACAGCGAAAGCGATCCTGCCGTTCTACCCGGATCCGAACGGCACGACGGCCGGCGTCGCGCCGTGGCAGCAGAACCTCCAGTACGCCGAACACTTCAACAAGGACGTCTTCTGGAACTGGGTCGGCAAGGTCGATCACAACTTCAGCTCGAAGGACCGCGCATTCTTCCGCTGGGGTGAGAACAAGCGCAACGAGATCCGGAACACCAGTGCGATTCGGAGCGGCCCCGCGCAGGATGGCCAGCTTCCGCTCTGGCGCGCCAACCGCGCGCTCGTCGGCGACTGGGTCCACGTGTTCGGCGCCGGGACCGTGTTCAACCTGCGAAGCAGCTACACCTATTTCCTGGAGTGGAGCTACTCCACCGCCGGGATCGGCTTCGACGCGACGCAGTTCTGGCCCGCGGGTCTCGTCAACCAGCTGCCCAGCAAGCAGATTGGGGGCATATTCCCCCGCATCGACATGGATGAGTTCGTGAGCCT
>JBBWZJ010000206.1:0-15221 GCA_039648985.1 Acidobacteriota bacterium
CGAACGCGCCGTCCGCGAGCTGCTCGTCGCGCGCCGCAGCGGCGTGCGGTCCGGCGCATCAGAAGGGCTGCGGGCGCGGTGCGCCGCGCACCGGAGCCGGCGTACGGCGCTCTTCGGCGTTCGCACCCGCGCGTGGCTGCCGTTGTCGCTCGCGGCCACGCTGGTGCTCGCCGTGGCAGGCGCATTCGTTGCGGGCCTCAACGACAATGTCGAGGCCGTCGCGGCGCAGCTCACGCTCGATCACGTCCGCTGCTTCCAGCTCGCGCCGGAGCGGCTCGCGCACGCCGACGCCGCGGCGGCCGGACAGCTGTGGGCCGCGAAGCACGGATGGACCCTCCAGGTGCCGGCGAGCTCCCCGCCGGCGCAGCTCGAGCTGCTCGGCGTCCGTCGCTGCCTCACCGCAAGCGGCAGCACGGCGCACATCCTCTACAAGTGGCGCGGCGAACCGCTGTCCGTCTTCGTCCTCCCGCGCGCGCTTCGGCGCCACGCCGACCTGGATGAAATCGTCCGGAACTTCGGCCACGAGGCAGTGATGTGGTCGGCGCGCGATCGGACGTACGTCGTCCTGACGCAGGGTGCGGGCGACGTCACACCCGTCGTCGGATACTTGAAAACGCAGGTGCGATAGGATCGCGAACACATGGAACAGGCACAACCGCACATGACGAGCCGATGGATCGCGGCGGGCGCCGCCGCATGCGCGGTCGCGCTGCTCACCGTGCCCTGGTTGATCAGGGGAGCCGGTACGACGTCGCAGGATGCGCCACAGGCCGCGCCCGTCGCCGCTGCCACGAGCAAGGGCGAGCACGCGAAGCTCGACATCACCGTCAAGGACATGAACGGCGCGCCGGTGCGTCTCGCCGACTACAAGGGGAAGGTCATCCTGCTGAACTTCTGGGCCACCTGGTGCGGACCGTGCCAGGCGGAGATCCCGGAGCTCGTCAACACGTACAACGAGTACAAAGATCGCGGCGTGGTCATCCTCGGCGTGTCGATCGACGACACCGCCGAGACGCTGCGCGCCTACGCCGCGCAGAAGCGGATGACGTACCCGGTGCTGCTGATGCAGGACGATGTCGATCAGGCGTACGGCCCGATCTTCGGCGTGCCCGTCACGTTCTTCATCGGACGCGACGGGACGATCAGCAAGAAGCACTTCGGCCCCGTCACGAAGGAGCAGGTGGACCAGGAGATCAAGGCGCTCCTGTAGTATGATCGCCTGCAGATGATGAAAGGTTTCACCCACGCACGTCTCGCCTGCGGCTGCCGCGTCGGCTTTCGGGAAGGCGTGGAAGGCAGCCCCGTGACGGTTGTCGTGGACCAGAAAGGGCCCGGGTGCCCGCTCACGCTCCACGTGCGTGACCTGCCGCTGTTCGATCATCGCGAGGCGCTGCGTCCTTCGACGCGTCTGCTGCCCCCGGAAGAAAACGAATACGAAGAGTCCTGAGCGCGCTCCGCGGTCAGCCTTTTTTCTTCAGTTTCGCCGGTTCCCTCCCCTCCTCCTTCAGCGCGCGCCTCAAGAGGAACTCGATCTGCCCGTTGAGGCTGCGTAGGTCGTCGTCAGCCCAGCGCTGAACCGCCTCGAGCACGTCGCGATCCATCCGAAGCAGAAACGGCTTTCGTTCGGCCACGCGGTTATTGATAGATCGTGCCGGCGTTGATGACGGGTTGCGTGGATCGGTCGCCGCAGAGCACCACGAGGAGGTTGCTGACCATGGCGGCCTTGCGTTCGTTGTCGAGCGTGACGATGTCGCGCCGCGAGAGCATCTCGAGCGCCATTTCCACCATGCCGACCGCACCTTCGACGATGCGCTGCCGCGCGGCGATGATCGCACCCGCCTGCTGACGCTGCAGCATCGCCTGGGCGATCTCCTGCGCGTAGGCGAGATGGCTGATGCGGGCCTCCATCGCCTCGACGCCGGCGCGCGTCAGCCGATCCTGGATCTCGGTCTTCAGATGTTCGGCAACCGCGGCGGTGTGGCTGCGCAGCGACATCTGCGCCTCGTCGTGGGTGTCGTAGGTATAACGCGTGGCGAGGTTGCGCAGCGCCGCTTCGGTCTGCACCTTCACGTAGTTGTTGTAATCGTCCACTTCGAACACCGCTTCGGCCGTATCGACGACCCGCCAGACGACCACCGCGGCGATCTCGATCGGATTCCCTTCGTTGTCGTTCACCTTGAGGTGCGCGCTTTCGAAATTGCGGATCCGCTGCGAGATGCTTCGCTTGGTATAGAGCGGGTTGGCCCATCGCAGGCCCGGCTGCTTGACCGTCCCCGAGTAGCGTCCGAAGAACTGGAGCACTTTGGCTTCGTTCGGGTTCACGACGAAGAGCCCCCGCATCAGGATCATCGAGAGCACGACCGTCACCGCCCCGGCGATCGCGAACCGCGGGGTGTTGGTGCGCGCGCCGTTGACGATTCCCGCGAGGGCGAGCACGACGAGGGTGAGCAGTCCGATCGCGACCGGCAGACCGGGTAAAGCGGTGTTTTCGCGTTCACGAATCATGGTGTGCGACCTCCTCGCAACAGATGTCATAGTGATATCACAATGACATCGCGATGTCAACGGTTGAGATCAGAGACCAGGGATCAGGGATCAGGGATCAGGGATCGGGGATCGGGGACTGACGACTGGCGACTGGGAACTGAGAACCGAGAACTGGGAACTGGGAACTGGGAACTGGGAACTGGGAACTGGACGTTCAGATTTCGATCGCTAGAAGCGGATCCGCAGGTCGGCGACGAGCGGCAGATGGTCCGAGGCCATGAGCGACGTGCGGGATCGGGTCAGCTCGACCCCGCGCACCTCCACCCGCCCTTCGTAATAAATGTGGTCGAGATGCAGGAACGGGAAAATCCCCGGGTAGGTGCGGCGCCGTTTGAGGTGCGCGTAGATGTCCACACTCTCGAACAACGAGCTGAGCGTCTTGGTCGCCAGCCCGCGCGTCCACTCGTTGAAGTCGCCCAGGATGATCTTGGGCCCCGTGACGCGGCGATCGTGGACGAACGCGGCGAGCCGCGTCGCCTGGTACCGGCGCTCGAGTACGGCGGTGCCCAGGTGCACGTTGTAGATGTGGAGAGGCGAGCCGCCGCCGAGATCCAGATCGGCGCGCTGGCACGCACGCGGTTCGCACGTGCGCCAGGAGAGATCGTACTGGCTGTGATGCACGATGGGCAGGCGGCTCAGGATCACGTTCCCGAAAAGATGCTTGCGCAGCTGCCGCACGGACGTCATCACCCAGCCCATGCCGACAGCGGCGCCGATTTCCTCCGCCTGCCCCGCGCCGGCGGGGCCGGCGCCAATCACTTCCTGGAGCGCCACGACGTCAGCGTTCAGTCCCCGAATGACTTCAGCCACGCGCGACGGCATCGTCCTGCGATCCATGCCGCGGCTGCGGTGAATGTTGTACGTGGCAATCCGCACGTCGACGTGGCGGCGGGGCGGTTTCGGATCGGCCACGGATCGAACAATCACCGGCTGGAGGCGCGCCGGACCCGGCCGGGTTGCGTGAGAGGGAGGTCGAGGACCCGCTGTTCGAGCGGCTTCAGGCTGATCGGGGCGCCCGCCTCCATCAACTCGTCGAGTACGGCGGTGCGGAACGCGTCGCTCTCGTCGAGGTCCACCGGGGCGACAGCGCGATACTCGCCGTCCGGCAGACCGCGGATCCGGAAGCGGCCGTCCGCGCCGGTCCGGAGCAGCCCGAACCGGCGGCTGGTCCGCTGCCAGTACTGCTGCCCCTGGGGAATCATGAGCACCATCGCGTCCGGCACCGGTTTCCCGTTTTCGTCGTGGACCACGCCCGACACGTCCGTGGCGAGATCCGTGAGGGTGATTCGGATGTTGTCGAACCGCTGACGCGCGTCAGCCTCGAGGCCGGCGTCCGTGACGTCCTGCCCGGCCCACGTGACGCTCTTCATAACCCATGGATATGGCAGCCCCTCCACCGCCAGCACGTGTCGGCCCGGCATCACTCCCCGAATCGCGTACGTGCCCTCCGGCGTGACTCCTCCGGTGAGCGCGTCAGCGAAGCTGCGCCCGTCGATGAGCGGTGCGCGGACTCTGAAACCGGTGAACGGTGGATGTCTGGCCCCCGCGGGCTCGAAGGTCAGCTCGCCCGAGAGGGTTGCGCCCGGCAGCAGCTCCATCACGATGTCGGTGACGTCTCGCCCCTCGAGCCGCAGCCGGAAGCTGGCGAAAAGCGCGGTTCCTCCAGGGGTGACGTCTCCGCGCGCCCGGATCTCGTACCGTCCCGGAGGCACGTTGCGGAACGTGAAGGTGCCGTTCGGCAGCACGTTCGCCTGGTCGGCCGCCTCGCTGAGCGCGGTGTCCATGTGTGTCATGACAACGGCTGCGCTCAGCAGCTGGCGACGCTCCGGCGTGTTCAGGCGCCCGCTCACCCGGCCCGGCCGCACGATCTTCAGCCCGAGGCTGACCGGCGCCGGCTCGAGGCCGGGCACGACCGTGATCCGCGTCGCTTCCTCGACCGACGCCACACCGGGATAGTACGTCGCGTTGTAGCGCAGCGGCCCCGTCTCATCGCCCACGCGGGCGAAGGCAGGATCGAATGCACTCAGGTAGTACTGCCCCGCCGGGAGTCCGCTCAGCCGGAACTCACCGCGATCGTCACTCTCGGTCGTCGAGACCGACGCAAGCGTAGCCTGTCCGGCGTCGGTGCGCGACACCAGCGCGTCCACCGTCGCACCGGAAAACGGCTTTCCGTCCTCGTCGAGAATACGGCCGACGATGACGCCGGCAGCCGGCAGGACCACGTCGAGTTTGTTGAGCGCCTGGCCTTCGGCGAGCGTCACGGCCGTCGTACGAGCGGACGGCCGGTCCGAATAGCCGCGTGATGCGTACCCGCTCCGGCTGGCCGTGATGGTGTACGAGCCGGCGGGCAGGTGCACGAAGTCGTACTCGCCACCCGCACGCGACAGCGCGACACGCGGGTCCGTCAGTGCGGGCGACACGAGCGTCACGCGCGCGCGGGCGAGGGGGGCTCCGTCCGCGCCGCTCAGCACATGTCCGCTGATCGACGCCGTGCTCGCCGCCCGCGCGGCCGGCGACGCGTTCGCCGGAGCCTGGGCGCGGTCGCGAGCCGCCGCGGATGCCGGCGGTCCGCCGATGCACGCGATTGACCACGACACCAGCAGAGCCGCGGTCCGGCTCGCAAGGAACATGGGGATATCATATGCCCAGAAGAAGCCGGTCACGGCCTGATGCGAAAGCCGCCGTGCGTGACACCGGACGCCAGAGTCTCGACTCCCGGAAGGTGACGACGATGAAGCTGCAGTCCGAATTCGAAGCGACGTGTCCCTGTTGTAACGCGACGCTCATCGTGGATGCCAACCTGCGGCGTATCGTCCGGCACGAGGAACCCGTACGGGGCGATCGCCCGGAGCTGAGCGATGCGCACCGGCTGGTCGCCGAGGAAGCCGAGCGTCGCGAGTCGCTCTTCCAGAAGTCGGTTGCCGCCGAGCGCACGCGGGGCGATGCGCTCTCCAGGCGGTTCGAGGAGGCGCTTCGTCAGGCGAAGGACGAGCCGATCACGAAGCCGACGCGCGACTTCGATCTCGACTGAGCGGCCGATCCGCGTGTGAGGGGGTGTCGCGCGGGCGGGCACATCCTGACGACGCCTTCAGCCGACCGCGCCCCGCCTGAATTCCGCCGGCAGCTCGCTCCAGCGCTCGCGGCGCGTGTAGTACAGCGGCTTCGTTCCGTAGCGCGCCTTGTAAGCGATGTACCGCCTCCGCAGCCGCTCGAACCGCTGATCCGACATGTGCAGCGGGCGGTGCGGCAGATCGAGAAGCATGCGCTCGACTTTCCACACGTTTCCCTCCGCGAGGCGCCAGTCGTACCGGCCGATGTCCCGCAGATCCGCGACGGTGTATGCGGTGATCCTGCCCGTGTAATCGACGTAGGGGTCCACATAGCTGAGCGCAAGCGCGCGCGGGGTGGCAAAGACCGGACGCCGTCCGTGCAGACCCGGGTCACGCGACCGTGCAATCGACCCCCATCGCCCGCGTTGCCGATACACGAAGATCACGTGGTCGAGCTCGTCGATGGATTCGAAGGACAGCACGAGCGGCGGCCATCCGTGCTGTTCGAGGATCACCGCCGCACTGATCGCCGCCTCGAGGCAGTGCGCCGTGCGGTGTCGGACGACGCCTCGGAAACTGCGTAAGGTGGCCCCGCCCGGCGCCGGCTCGGTGTTGTACGGCAACGCGTTCAGGTACCGCTGAACACTCGTCGGTGTCCTGAGCCGGGCGATCACCCGGCGCTCCGCAGGCGTGAACGCCGACAGCGGCGGTGGATGCGGCGTCGCGACTGCCGTGCGCCTATGCACCCGCATGCCTCGCCGCGTCGAGCAACGCGGCGGGCGTCCAGTCGTTGCCGTTCAGAATCGTCGCGATCGTCCCGTCCGGTTTGATCACGGCGGTCCTGAGATTGTGGGTCCACACGGTCGGATCGCCGTCCTGCCGGAAGACTGCGACGCCGAAGCGTCGGGCGAAGGCCGTGATCGCGTCCGGCTCGCCGGTGGCGAACTGCCACATGCGCGGGTCGGCCCCCGCGTGCCGCGCGTACTCCGCGAGCACGGGCGGCGTATCGTGCTCCGGATCGAGGGTGATCGAGAGCAGCGCCAGCCTGTCGCGCAGCACTGGATCGGCCAGAGCGGCGCGCTGCACGGCCGCGAAGTTCTGATCCATCCGCAGGCAGAAGTCGGGCAACGGACAGCGGGTGTATACGAACGTGACGGCCAGCACGCGCCCCCGCCAGTCGGCGATCGATCGCGTCTGGCCGGACTCGTCGGTCAGTGTCAGTGCCGGAACGGCGGCGCCCTCGTCGAGGACGTCCATGGTCCGGACGGGAGGCAGTTCGGCGGGCGTCGCGTGTCCCGTAGTCGTGACTGTCGACAGGTACCCGCTATTGCCCTCGAGGACGAGGGTCGCAGTGATCAGATCGCCCGCCGTCCGTCCGTTCAGCAGGCTCGCATCCTTCACCTTGTACGCCATCGTCATGGCGGGCATGAAGCCGCGGATGTCGCCGTGCTTGATCGTGAGCTCCTGCCGGTCGCGATCCACCGCCAGCACCTGCCCGCGCAATTCGAACTCACGGCTGCGCCCGCACGCGACGAGCAGCAGCAGGCTGGCGAGCACCCTCATCCGCGAACGCATTCCCGCCACTGTACTGTGCAGTCAAATCGCCGTAAAGGCTCAATCGATGAGGTGGTTACCGTCCCGGAAGGCGGCATGCAATCTGCTATACTCCGGCCAGTTGAGAGCGCGCCCCTTGCCTGCGCAGGTCGAACCTTCCGGCAGTCGCGAGTCCGCGTGAGCTTTCCGACGGGCGGCGGGTCCAGGACGCGGGGGCCTTCACCTGTTAGACAATCGCGCGTCAATTGGCAGGAGTAAGTGACAGCATGGGCAGGAGACTCTACGTCGGGAACCTTCCGTACTCGGCCACCGAAGATCAGCTGACGGAACTGTTCAGCCGCGCGGGCAAGGTCGACAGTGTACGCGTGATGCGTGACATGGCGACGGGACGCGCTCGCGGATTCGCGTTCGTCGAGATGGGCACGGACGAAGAGGCGCAGAAGGCCATCAACGACTTCCACGAACAGCAGATGGATGGCCGGGCACTCGTCGTCAACGAGGCGCGCCCGAAACCGGAAGGCGGCTTTGGCGGGGGCGGCGCGGGCCGGGGCGGCGGCGGATACCGAGGCGGTGGCGGCGGGGGAGGTCGCGGGATGGACGATGGCGACTTCTCCGGAGGACGCAGGAAAGAGCCCCGCTGGTAGGTCGGTCTCCCGGGTCTGCACTGCAGGCACACAGTTAAAAAAGGCCGGCGCACATGCGCCGGCCTTTTTGTTTCCATGACTACGACGCCGACCCGACGGCTCAGCTGTCCCGGCGGTTCGTCGCGCTACTCATCCACCAGCCACCCATCGCGCAGATTGACGACGCGGCTGCCGTAGGCGGCGTTCGCTTCCGAGTGCGTCACTTGGATGATGGTCGTGCCTCCCTCGTTCAGTTTCTTGAACAGCTCCATGATCTCCTTGCCCTGGCTGGAGTGGAGATTGCCCGTGGGTTCGTCGGCGAGGATCACCTTCGGCGTGGAGATTACCGCCCTCGCGACAGCCACGAGCTGCTGCTGCCCGCCCGACAGCTGATTCGGATAGAGATCCTTCTTCCCGACAATCGCGAACTTGTCGAGGATGTCGCACACCATGCTCTCGCGTTCGGACTTCTTGATGTCGCGATAGGAGAGCGGGATATCGAGGTTCTCGTAGACCGTGAGGTGATCGAGCAGGTGATAGCTCTGGAAAACGAACCCCACGTACTGCTTGTGAAGCTTCGACCGATCCTTCGGCGCGAGCTTGTGCACGGGCTGATCGACGAAGTAGTACTCGCCCGTCCACGCGCTGTCGTGCATGCCGATGATGTGCAGCAGCGTGGACTTGCCGGCCCCCGAGGGGCCCATGATCGAGATGAATTCGCCTTCCTTGACGTCCAGGTTGATCCGGCGCAGCACGTAGCTCCGGCTCGTCCCGTGGGCGTACGATTTTTCGATGTTCCGCAGGCCGATGAGAGCGTCGGGCGCGACGGTTGCGGCGGCAAAGCTGTCGGGCGGACGCACCGGCTGGGTGTTTCTTGAAAAGAATGCCATGAGCCTGCTGCACCTTCCTTCGGACGAGTTCCCCGGCGGAGGGTCCGCGGAGGGTCGCTCGACAGTTAGACGGGAACACGATCGGAACGGTTTCTGATTATAAGTGGGCCGGGCGGGCTATCCTGAGGAATGCGGCGCCGGGCGAGCGCGAAGCCGCCACCAGCTCGTGGACGTCCTAATACGCGTAGCCGTGATAATCCCCCTTCTTCTTGTCGTCCTCGCCGCCGGTCCCCAGGCCTCGCAGCAGCCAGCTGCGGTAGCCGGGACGGCGGTTGAGCCGTCGTCGCTGGACGGGGCTGGAGAGGACGCGTCCCATGCGGACCTGCCGGTCTCGGTGGAGCGCATCCAGCGTGCGCTGTCGCATCCCCCCGCGATTGACGTCAATGCCGAGCGGCCCGTGTTCCGGGTCGAGGTGCTCGGGAGGAAGGTCACAATTGAGGACATCCTCGGGCCCGACTACCTGAAAGGCCCTGTCCCGCGTGCTGGCATGACGCACCAGGAGTTCCTGGACATGGTCACGCCGAAGGACTATCAGGGCTACGCGCCGTATACGAACCGCGAAGGGATGACCATTGCGGCCACCTCGTTCGCGCTGAAGTGGGCGCTCCAGAAAGCCATCCACAAGTACGAGACCGCCCAGCAGGATCGCGAGCGCGAGGCAGCGCGCAAGGAAGTGCAGGATGCGCTCGCGGAGCTGGAGAAGGCGCGATTGAAAGCCGGCCTTCCGCCGCGCTGAGATGCCTCAGACAGGCTTCTTGTTCCGCTCTCCGCCCCCGTGGGTCAGGTTGCACCGGACGCACGGCGTCGGCGGCAGCGAGTTGTCGACGTAGTGATCGACGGGTGCGAGGGTTTTCAAGTACCCGAAGATCGCCTTCAGATCCTCGTCGCTCATGTTCCTGTAGAAGGACCACGGCATGAGCTCGGAGATCCGCCGAGCCCGCACGCGGCCCGTCCTGATCGTCTCGACGAAGAGCGCCTCGGTGTAGTACGGGATCCCGCTTGCTGCGGGCGTCAAATTCGCCGATGCAGCGCTCCGGTGACCTTCGAACGACAGCGTATTGCCACCGGAGAATGCCATCCCCGGCACCGGCTGGCCTTTGTCGTCCCTCGGCGAATGGCACTCGCCGCACGAGGCCATGGTGGCCAGGTAACGGCCGCGGGTCAACGGGTCAGACAGGTCGGGGGACGAGACGAGTCCATCGACCGGCTGGGGCGCTGCGTTGATCAGTCGATTGACGGGGAAGGGCACCGTCGACGAGGGCAGCGTGTGCCGGACGGGTCTGAGGGTGCGCAGATAGACGATCACCGATGCGAGATCCTCGTCGGACATCTGTCGGTAGTTCCCATAGGGCATCATCGGGAACAGCGCCCGGCCGTCGTGCCCGATACCTTCCCGCACCGCCCTGGCGATCGCATCGTCGGACCACGCCCCGGCGCCACTCTCTCTGTCGGGCGTAATGTTCGGCGCGACCAGCCACGGCGTGCCTTCGTCCTTCCAGCTCCGGCCGGCGCCTTCGCGGTCGGCCCTGATCTGCAGAATGTCACCAGCGGACTCGAGGTCGGAATGGCAATAGATGCAGCCCGTCACGTTTCGGACCAGGTACGCGCCGCGCTCGAGGCGGGCCGCCGTGGGTTCGAAAGTCCGGTTCGTGAGCGGCCGCGCGCGCGGCCCCAGGAATGGGCGCCACCCCACAGTGGCCGTGACCGCGATGATGAACACGCCGGCGAGCACCAGCGCCGTCGCGGCGACGGCGTTCTTCCATCGCTTCACTATTTCTCTCCCCGGGTCTTCATGAACTGCTCGACTTCGTCGATCGTCCGGGGCACGCCCGCCGACAGCCGTTCGAGCCCCGACTCGTTCAGCAGGTAGCTGTCTTCGATGCGGACGCCGATGTTCTTGTATTTGTCGACCATCGGACGGACCTTCTCGATGAACGCGAGATTCGCCGGCGTCTTCGGCAGATCGTCGAGCGCCGCTTCGCGGATGTAAATGCCAGGCTCGATCGTGAACGCCATCCCCGGCCCGAGCGGCCTCGGAATCCCGACGTCGTGGACGTCCATGCCGATCCAGTGCGAGACGCCGTGCGTCGCCCACGTCTTGAACTGCGTCCCCGCAGGATCCGTGATGAGGCCGAGGCGCAGCAGCCCCGCGCGAAGGACCTCGTCGCAGGCCTTCTGAATTTCACCGGCGTCCGAGCCCGCCTTCGCGGCCTTCTCGCCCGCCTGTTGGGCAGCGAAGACGATGTCGTAGATGTCGCGCTGTGGACGGGAGTACGTGCCGCTGACCGGATACGTCCGCGTGATGTCGCCCGTGAGACCCTGGTAGTTCCCCGCCGCATCGACGAGCAGCAGATCGCCTGCTTCCATCCGGCGGAGTGACTTCTGGTAGTGCAGGATGGTGGCGTTCGGGCCGCTGCCTACAATGGAGGGGTATCCCCAGCTCATCGCGCCGCGGCGGAGATACACGGCTTCGATCTCGGCTTCCACCTCGTACTCGTACTTGCCCGGCGCCGCCGCCCGCATGCCGGCGCGGTGCGCCTCGTTCGAGATCGCCACGCTCTTGCGCAGCAACTCGCGCTCGTAGGGCGTCTTGATCTGGCGCAGCTCGGCGATCGGCGGCCCGGCGTCCACGACCGAGAAACCAAAGAAGTGCTGCCGCAGCCGCGCGGCGAACTCCGGGCCGCGCCCGGGCGGGGCGGAGAGGTCCCCCTGAAAGTCCGAGAGCACCGCGAGCTTTGCGCGGTTCTCGGTCAGCGTCTTGATGAAGGGGGCGAACGGGGCCGTCGCGGTACCCCCCCGGCGCGAGAAGATTGCGCTGACGAACGGCTCGAACTGGCTCGCGGTCATGACCGTCGCGATGCCGCTCTCGGACGAGGCCTCGGGCGGCGTCAGGCTGTGGCCGTTCCAATGCTCGCGGCGCGGGTCCGCCTCCCGCACGAACAGGTACTCCTTTGCGTCGCTGCCGGGGACGAGCACCAGGATCGTGTCCTCCTGGTCGATCCCGGTCAGGTAGAGGAGGTTGCTCTCCTGCCGGTATTCGTAATTGACGTCAGTCGAAAACACGCGGGCCGGCGCACTCCACAAGATTGCCATGGCATCGGGCCCCAGGCGCTCGAGCGCGCGCGCCCGGCGGGCTTTCAAATCATCCTGGAGGGGACCGGCCGAGGCGAGCCTGGCGAGCGCCAGGCAGGTCAACACGAGTGCTGCTTGCAGCGGTCGAGTACGGATGGGCATGGTTGGCGCGCATCTTATCAGACGGTCGCCGTTTACCGGAGGTCCGGCGGTGTTCACCGGGAAACCGCGTGAGCCGCGCCGCGCCCGTCGTATGGTGTTTCTGAAGCCCATGGAGGACGCGATGACCACCGACATCGAGGCGCCGCACCGGAACAATGGCCGGATCGTGGCCGGGATCGCCGTCATCCTGGCCGGCCTGTCCATGCTCGCGGATCGCACCGGGTTCTACGACGTGCACCTGTCGGGCCGCTACTGGCCGCTGATCCTGATTGCGCTCGGCATCCTGAAGCTGACCGACAGGCCGCGCGCGGACCGCCGGCACCGCTCGTCGCGCTCCGGCGTCTGGCTGATCGGCCTCGGCGTGTGGGGGCTGCTCAGCGAGTTCCACGTGTTCGGGTTCGACTTCCACAATTCCTGGCCGCTCCTCGTGATCGCAGCCGGGGTGCTCATCGTCTCGCGCGCATCGGAGACGCCGGCCGCGCGCGCCGGATCGGGCCGGGAGAGCTGATGGCGCCCCGCGCCGAACCTGGTTTCCACATCACGCCCCAGCTCCTCGTGGGGCTGTTCATCATCGGGGCCGGCGTGCTCTTCACGCTCGACAACTTCGACGTCCTGGACGCACGCGTCTACCTTCGGTATTGGCCGGTCGCGCTGATTGCGATCGGGCTGCTGAAAATGGGGCAGGCGTGCGGGGGAGGCGGGAAGCTCGGCGGTTCCGTGTTCGTCGCGGCCGGCACGTGGCTGCTCCTCGAATCGCTTGGCATCGTCCAGATCAGCGTGTGGCAGTTGTGGCCGGTGCTGCTCGTGTTCTTTGGGGCGTCGCTCGTGTGGCAGGGGATCCGGGGGCGCGGCAGCCGCGGACCACGATCGACCGACGCGAACGCGACGATCAGCGGAATGGCGGTGCTCGGCGGGGGCGCCCGGGGCAACAATTCGAGGAGCTTCGAGGGGGGCGATCTCACGGCGGTCCTCGGCGGCTGGGACATCGATCTACGGCAGGCCGGGATCGACGGGGAGGCGGTGATCGAGGTGTTCGCGCTGTGCGGCGGGATCGAGATCCGGGTTCCGGAAGAATGGACCGTTGTCGGACGCGTGACGCCCATTCTGGGCGGCTTCGACGACAAGACGCGGGCTCCCCAGACCGCGGGGGGGCCACGCCTGGTCATCCGCGGCCTCGCGATCATGGGGGGCATCGAGGTGAAGAACTGACGCAGGATGCATCCGATTCTTGCGCGCGGTGCACGTCTGGCGCTCTATGTCGCCGTCTGGGCCATCGGCGGGACGCTGCTGGCGGCGCTCCTCGGGGGGACCGCCGGCCTTCCGTGGTCGCAGTCCCTCCCGCTCGCGATCCCGCTCACCGTGACGTACGGTTTCTTCTGCCTCTCCGCATGGTACGTGTCGCGGAGTATGCCGCTTGCCGCGACCGGGTCCGTGCGCCTCACTGCCACGGCGGTGACGGCCGCGTGCCTGAGCAGCGCCGCGTGGCTGGTGCTGACGCGCGTGTGGCTCGAAGCGCTCGCGCGCCGGAGCGGCGGGTTCGACGCGGACCGCGTATTCGGCCGGATCGCCGCGCTCGTTTTCGGCTTCGGCGTGCTCCTGTACCTGCTGTCGCTCGCGATCAGCCACCTCATCGGATCCTTCGAGCGGGCCCGCGAGACGGAACGTCGTGCGCTCGAAGTGCAGGTGCTCGCGCGTGAGGCCGAGCTGCGATCGCTGCGCGCGCAGATCGACCCGCACTTCCTCTTCAACAGCCTGCATTCGATCAGTGCGCTGACGACCACGGACGCGGGCGCGGCGCGGCGCATGTGTCTGTTGCTCGCGGACTTTCTGCGGGAGAGCCTCGCGCTCGGGGGCGCGACGCGGATTCCGCTCGCGCGCGAGTTGAACCTCGCCGCGCGGTTCCTCGACATCGAGCGGGTTCGGTTCGGCGAGCGGCTGAACGTGTCGATCCACGACGGTGATGCCGGGGCGTGCCTCGTGCCACCCCTGCTGCTCCAGCCTGTCGTCGAGAACGCCGTCACGCACGGCGTGGCGCACGTCCTCGCGGGTGGTACGATTCGCATTGCGGTGTCCCGCTCCACATCCATGCTGAGGATCGTCGTCGAGAACCCGTGTGACGAGGATCGACCGCGGCGGACCGGCACCGGCGTTGGGCTGGCGAACGTGCGTGCGCGGCTGCGTGCGGTGTATGGCCCCGACGCGAGGATGGCGTCCGGGGAACACGAGGGCGGCTGGCGCGTCGAGATGTCGCTGCCGCTCGAGCGGGGCGCGGCCGAGTGATCCCGGGCGCGGCCTGGCCGTCCGCGGTGTCGCGGCCGGAGTCGGGAGCATGAGCGAACAGACCTTGCGTGTCGTGATCGTGGACGATGAGCCGCTGGCGCGCGCGTTGGTCCGGGAGCTCGTGGCCGGTCACCCGGGCGTGGAGGTCGTCGCCGAATGCGCGAACGGCTTCGACGCGGTGAAGGCGGTGTCGGAGTTGAAGCCGGATTTGATGTTCCTCGATGTCCAGATGCCGAAGCTGAGCGGCTTCGAAGTGCTGGAGCTGCTCGGGAAGGACGTGCCCGTCGTCTTCACGACCGCGTACGACCAATATGCGCTTCGTGCGTTCGAGGTGCACGCCGTGGACTATCTGCTGAAGCCGTTCGGGCCCGAGCGGTTCGCCGAGGCGCTCTCGCGAGCCCGCGAGCGTCTGGCGGGCCGTGAGGCGCTGCCCGTGGAGGCGCTGCTCGCGGACGTGCGGCCGCGCCAGACCCCGCTCGAGCGGGTGCTCATCCGGGACGGATCCCGGGTGCACGTGCTCCCTGTGGATCGCATCGACTATGTCGAAGCGCAGGACGACTACGTGAGCTTCAAAGCCGACGGCAAGCAGTACCTGAAGGATCAGACGCTCGCGTCGGTGGAGGCGTGCCTGGACCCGGCGCGCTTCGTCCGGATTCACCGCTCGTATCTCCTGAACATCGATCGGATTGCACGGGTCGAGCTGTACGCGAAGGACAGCCGTGTCGCCATCCTGCGCGACGGGGTGCGGCTCCCGGTCAGCCGCGCGGGCTACGCGCGCCTCGCGACGCTGCTGTAGGACGATCGCGCCCCGCACGTGACGTGGCCCGCGCGGGCTTGACAGGCCATGTCATCCGGTATTGACTATCCAGTTAGTTTGACTAACCAGATAGTCAAACGTGACATGCCACCGAGGTCGCCGACGTCCATGCCGCCCCGCCGCTCCGCCGCCGCGCGCGGACTCGCCTCAGGGTCGCGGGAGCGCCTGCTCACCGCCGCCGCCGCGGAGTTCGCCGCCCGCGGGGTCGCGGGCGGCCGCGGCGACC
>JBBWZJ010000208.1:0-59155 GCA_039648985.1 Acidobacteriota bacterium
TGGAGTCACTAATCAGGATCGCATCAGTCGATGCACTTTGCCGACGATCAGGTCCTCGACGGCGTCGGTGAACGGGCCAGGACGCCCGTAGTAGATCATCGCATCGCCCCCTTCGTACCCGCCTTCATGCAGGATCCGGAGCGAAGGCACGTATCCGAACACATCGTTCGAGTAGCCCGCGATCCAGAGCCGGCGGTTCGGAAACTCGCGATTCAGGCGGATCGCGTAATCCACGACGACTTCTCCGCCCAGTGCGACCAGGGTGAGCTCCGTTCCAAAGCGCCAGACCTGGATGGGGTCACGCTGGACTGCCGGGAGGTGGCCGTCGCGTTTGATGATCGCCTCCATGAGGGCGGCGTGCCGCCGCAGGTAGACCGGATCGATATCGAGCCGGGCGTGCCACCGCTCGCGCGCGGCCGACCCGGCGAACGGCAGATCGACGGTGCCATACGCGGCGTGCAGCGCCGGCGTGAGGGGAATCGCCTCAGGAAGCGCTCGATCGACGGCATCCGCGAGAGCCGTCCCATGGGCCTGGACCAGTTCGAGAGTGCCGCGCGGCTTCGGGTTGGCGTCGGCGCCACAGCCGATCATGAAGAGCGTGGTCGTGCCGCGATGGCGAGCCTCGAGGGCGGCCTGGGCGACCCCGGCGTAGTCGCCGTGGTACTTGACGAACCCGTCCTGGAGCGTCGTGTTGTGACAGGCGTACCCGAAGACGACCGCGAGTGGCGCCGTGTCAGCCGCGTCGACGCGCAGCACCGGCACGGAGTGATCGACGGGGCCGTCGGGGCTGAACGCGACCCGCCTGTTCGCCGCGAACCCCGCTTCGCCGCGTGCATACGAGAGGCGGGCGGGCGCGAGCCGCGAGATCGCGACGCCGATTAGCGCCGTCAGCTGGTCTTCGAGGCGGCTCGTGTAGTCCCGGATGGCTTGCCATTGCTCCGGCGACAAGTCATACGCGACAGACAGCTGCTCGTCCACGACCGGCCCGCAATGGGTATGGCTCGCGTTGAAGAGCAGGTGCGCGCGGGCGATGCCGAAGCGCCGCCGCACGTCCGCCGCCACACGGTCGGTGATACTGCGCGTGACGCCGAGAAGGTCCACCGTTACCAGCACGGCCACCGGCGCCCCCGCAGCCTGAAGGGCAAGCGCCTTGGCATGGAGCGGCAGCGCGACTCCCTGCGACGCCTCCTTCCGGAGCGCGAAGCCCGCCATCCAGAGTGAACGATCCGGGGTGATGTCCACGGCGGCCACCCCCGCCTTCCAGCCAGGGCTCCCCCGCTGAGAGACAAACGGGGCAGGGGCGGCCAGCGTCCCCGCGACCGCCGCCACGAAGTCACGCCTGCTGATATCCGTCATGGGCCTCCGACATCCTATTACCTCCAGGACGCGGGTGCATTGGCTGGCTCACGCGCGGATGAATCGAAGACGGCGACGCAGGGGCTGAACGGCGGCTCCTCTCGCTCGCGTCCGCGCCCGGTTGATCGGCGCGCCCATTCATACGCATCAGCCACGTGACCCACCAGGTTCAGCGGCGCCGGCGGCAGCGCACGTCGCCGAGCAGGCGAAAAGCTGCGCGAGCGTCTCGCGACAGATGTGTAATTTTCTACCAAGCTCGTAATCGAATCGGGCACCGTCCTGCAGAAACGGCCCATTCACAGGCCCTCCGCGACGGCATCCGCATTGCCTTTGGTCGGACGGGCGATGACACAATTCACCACGGCGGCACGTTCTGAGGGATCGACGCGAGGATGCCGATGATCGTGGACGCCTCCGCACGATTCGGCTGCCGGCACCGGTTCGTCGTCACGAACGAGGACGGGCTGATGCTGTTCGTGTGCGAGTCGTGTGGACATCGGACGGATCTGCTGCCGGTGCACCTGCATCCGGTGCGCGGCGAGGTCATCCCGTTCGCAGCACGCGTCAGTGCACCGGCGCCGGCCGCGGCGACGTCCCGGCCGCGCAGGTCCCGCTCGGGTCATCGCAGGGGTTGAACAATATGGGTCTTTTTCGCCATCCGCATCTTGTCCGCGGCATCGTGCACACGTCGGAAGGGGCGTTTCACATCGAGCGGGGGATCGCGGATGTGCCCGACGAAGTCGGTTCCGCGCTCGGCTGGACGCGCGTCGAAGACGAACCACCCCAGATGATCGAGCAAGTCCGGACAGGCTCCAAACCCGCCGACGCTCCCGCGCGCCACGCCGGCGCACTCTGATTCCGGCCACGATATTCCGCGGAGCTAAAGCTCCGCGCTACGTACGGTCGGCGCGTCGTACGGTCGTTGGTACGTGCGGTCGTAGCGCCTGTTTGGGTGGCAGCGCGACGCGTCAGCCCGCCGGCATCGTGAACGTCCCCCGGACATACTCCACATTCGCCCGTGTATCCGCGATCAAATCGCCTGTTGGCGCGTCGGTTTCGAGGACGTACCATCCGCGATACCCGATGTCGTGATACTCCTGCGCCAGGCGCGGCCAGTCGAGGATGTCGCGGTCGCGCATCAACATCGGCCCGTTCTTCACATGGACCTGGTGGATCCGCTTCCCGAGCCGGGTCGGCTCCCCGTACGGATCGTGCAGCCTCGATTTGATGTTGCGCGCGTCGTAATACACCCCCACGAACTCCGACCCGATCGCGTCGAGGAGCCGCAGGTTGTCCTCGGCGGAAATCCAGTCTTCGAGCGCGACAACCACGCCAGCCTTCTCCGCATACCGCGCCACCTCCTTCATCATCGCGACGAACGTGTCGACCTCGCGCTGGTTCGTCATGGTGATGTGGCTGTCGCCCAGGATCGGCAGCAGGATGTTCGTCGTCCCGAGCGCGCTGGCCACATCGACCGCTTCGACGAGGAGGATGGCGGCCGCCGGGTTCGTATGCAGCGGCAGCCGGGATTTGCCGGGAGAACCGATCGCGAGCGAGCAGATCTGCACGCCGTTGTCGAGAGCGGCCTGTTTGAACGCCGCCTGGGTCGCCGGCTCGCGGAGATGGGGGCTGCCGTCAGTCGGGAACGTGAGGCTGACCTGAATTCCGTCGAGGCCTATCTCGCGCGCAAGGGCGATCTTCGTTACGTCGCCCCGCTTTCCGAGATTCCAGTCCGTCATCCCAATCCGCAGCGGCGGCGATCCCGAGCGCTGCGCCTGCCCATGGCCCAGGAGGGAGGGCAGCACCGCCGATGCCATTCCCGCCGTCGCGACGAACTCACGCCTTGTCATCTCCATAGGGCCTCCTGCGGCCGTTGATAACACGTCCGGCGCGGATGGCTGACACAATTCTTTCATCGCACGTCAGCCGCAGCTTTGCTATGTTCAGCCGCAATGGTTCGCTTTTCGGTATCCCGTTCTCGAGGGCTCTGATGAACTTGAAATCGATCGTGGCGCTGATGGCGTGCGGCGCGGTGGCCCACCTCGCCGCCCAGGGCACTCCGGCGGGCTCTGTGCTCGTGCTCGCCAAGTCGGATCGGACGCTCTCGGTCGTGGACCCGGCCACGCTTCAGGTCACGGGCACGGCCCCCTCAGGTCCGGACCCGCACGAAGTGGTTGTCTCGACGGACGGTCGCGTCGCGTACATCTCGAACTACAACGGCGGCGCCAACATCGTGACGGTCATCGACATGACGTCCATGAAGCCGCTTGCGCCCATCGACCTTGGCCCGCTGCGGGCGCCGCACGGTCTCGCGTTCGTCGGAGGCAAGCTGTGGTTCACGGCCGAAGCGGCGAAGGCCATCGGCAGCTATGACCCGGCCGCGGCCAAAGTCGACTGGGTGCTCGGCACCGGCCAGAACCGCACGCACATGATCTTCGTGTCGCCCGATCTCAAATGGATGGTGACCTCGAACGTGAGCTCCGCGACCATGACATACGTCGAAAAGACCGCGGGTGGCGCGGGACGAGGCGGCGGCGGACCCGGGCGGGGACCCGGCGGCCAGGGCGACTGGGAGGAGACCGTAATTCCCGTCGGACGCGGCGCGGAAGGGTTCGACGTTTCGCCCGATGCTAAGGAGCTCTGGGCGGCGAATGCTCAGGACGGCACAATCTCCGTAATCGATCTGGCGACCCGCCGAGTCACCCAGACGATCGCGGCGGGGGTGAACGGCGCGAACCGCCTCAAGTTCACGCCTGACGGCAAGCTGGTGCTCGTGTCCACCCTGAGCGGCCCCGATGTCTTCGTCTTCGACGCGAGCACCAGGAAGGAAGCCAGGCGGATCCCGGTCGGACATGGCGCGGCAGGCATCCAGATGCAACCCGACGGAGCCCGCGCATACGTCGCGTGCACGCCGGATGACTACGTGGCCGTGATCGACTTGAAGACGTTGGCGGTGGCAGGGCGCATCGTGGCGGGCAAGCAGCCCGACGGCCTGGCGTGGATCGCACACCGCTGACGAGCGTGCGAACGGAGGCTCCCGGTCGCCGCGCGCCTCAGCGCTGATGCGCGAGGACGGTCAGCACGTGGAGCCAGGGTCCGACGGCAACGACCATGTACACAGTGGCGAGGCCGGCGATGACCCGATGGTAACCAGCCTGGTAGAGAAACGTCGCGCAGCCGCATGCGACGAGCTTGGCGCCGAGGAGGGCTGGCCCGGGTCCGAGGATCGCGATCCAGGCCGCGAGCAGCGGGTTCCCCTCCGCCAGGGGTCCGAAGACCGCCACGGCCTGAAAGGTGATGAGTCCGTCCGCAAGCTGCAGGACGAGAAAAACCGCCAGCACGAGCCGCGTCGTCAGGTGCTTCACTCGCCGGGTCCCGTTCCGCGCGTCCGCATGCCTCAGCAGTAAAGCAATAGCTCGGCCCCCCATTTCCACCTGGTTTACGCCTGATTTCGAGGGAATCGCTCCGGATATCGCGCGACGGGAAGACTAAAGAACGCCGGGGCGACAACCGGAGGAAGCTGTGCAATACTGAATACACTCGCGCGTGCGGTGTGCCTTACCACCGGAGACTGCCAGATGCATGGTCGGGTCCTGATCGTTGACGACGACGAGGCATGCCTGTCGGGCATGAAGCAGCTGGTCGAAATGGCCGGCCACGAGGCGGTCGCCGTCACCACGTTCGAGGAAGGCCGGCGAGTTCTGCGCCACGGCGCACCCGACATGCTGATAGCGGACGTCCGGCTGGGCTCCTTCAACGGCCTGCAACTCATCGCCACGAGCGCCTTGAACATCCCCGTCATCGTGATTAGCGGTTTCGACGACGTAGTGCTGCAGGCCGAGGCACGGGCGATGGGCGCGGACTATCTCGTCAAGCCTGTCTCCCCCGCCATTCTGATGGAGCGAATCGAACAGAAGCTCGCCGAATACCGGCTGTCGGTCCCGCCACAGCGGCCGGTTGCCTGATCCGCGACGGCCAGCCGAATTCTTCTTTCGTCCTTCCTCCGGGATCACGTAGCATCTTTCGAACGCCGTCGTTATTCAGACAGAGGGGTACCCGCCGCGGACTCTCCGGCCAACCACTCCAGGAGCCATGGAACTGCCGAAAACTGTGGAAGCGTGTCACGCGATGATCCAGGAACTGCTCGACGAGAACGCCTCGCTGCGGCAGTCGGGGGCCTCATTCGGGCGCTTGGCGGAACGGCTGAACTCGGAGCTCCAGGAGGAGCGCCGCAACGGCCGCGAGCGTCGCCTCGCCCGCCACGGCGAAGACCGGCGGGGCGACGCTCCCCCCGACCGGCAGGGCAGCGCGAGCCGCTGAGGGCCGTACCTCATCGCCGGCCCGGCTCCCAGAGTCACTCAACGCCGCGTGGCGGACCACGTGGACGCACGGCCACCCACCACCGTTCCCTGAATCGCATTCCCCGCGACGTGACCCGTGTACTTCGCGCCGCCCGCGGTGAATGTCATCTCGCTCCCCCGCATCGCTCCATCGGTTATCGGTGTCCCTCCGAGGGATCCCGAAAGCTTCTGGAACTGCTGCGTGAGCACCAGGTCCTGGTCCCCCACCCGCCACGTCCCCTCGACCTTTGCCGGCACGACCCAGAAGAGAGCGGTGCACCAGGTCGTGCACCCCTCGGTCACTGTGGCCGTCTCGTCGGGCTGCCAGTCGTCCATCGTGAACGAATTCGACACGATGCGCGTGCCGGGCGCGAGACCGAGCAGCGTCGGACGGAGCTTCAGGTTCAGCTGCGGCAGCAGGAACAGCGTGATGACCGTCGCCTTCGAGAAATCGCTCTCGAAGATGTCGGCCTTGACGAAGGTCGCCTTGTCAGCCACGTTCGCCGCGGCCGCATTGCGCCGGGCGAGCTCCACCATGTCGGGGTTGTATTCGATCCCGAGTGCGCGCACGCCGCGCCGCGCCGCGGTGATGACCGTCCGGCCGTCGCCCGACCCCAGATCGATCAGGTAGTCCTGCGGCGTGACCTTGGCCATGTCCAGCATCTTGTCGACGAGGGCCTGTGGCGTCGGCACCCACACGACATCCTTGCCCGCCTGCCCCACTTTTGGTTCGAACGGCGCCTGCGGCGTCGCGGCCGCCTGCGCCCCGGCCGCAGCGGCGACGAGCCACATCGAGATCGTCAGTCCGGGCCATCGACTCACTCGTCCGATCATGATTGCCTCCCGCGTGAGACACGCGCGACGTGTGACAGTGCGGCACTGCGAACGTGCTACGTTCTGGGCTCAGTCTACGGAGATCGGCGCCCAAAAGTCTAAAGCCGCCGGCCGCTGCGATCCGCCGGACTGCGCCGCTCCTGAAAGGACCCGCTGCCGTGAGACGACGACGCTTTCTGAAGGAGACCGCCCGCGCGGCCGCGGCGCTCGCCGTAGCAGGCCCGCTCGGGCCCACGCGCACGGCACTGCGCATCGACGAGGCCGCGGACCCGTCGATTGCCGTCGACCCGACGCCGGCGTTCGAGCTGTCGCCGTACCTGTACATGCAGTTCATGGAGCCGCTGGGCGCCACGGACGGCTCCGTCGAAGCGGCGTGGGATCACCTTCGCGGTGCGTGGCGCGAGGACGTGCTCGACGTGACGCGCGATCTCGCGCCGACAATGATCCGGTGGGGCGGGATCTTTTCGGATTACTACCGCTGGCGCGAGGGCGTGGGCCCGCGCGCCGCGCGGCAGCCGATGATCAACCTGCTCTGGGGCGGTATCGAGTCGAACCAGGTGGGCACGGGCGAGTTCGTCGACTTCTGCAGGGCCGCCGGAGCCGAGCCGCTGGTGTGTGTCAATTTCGAGTCGGACGGCCGGCGACAATACATGAACGCGGGCGGCAGCGTCCGCACGGCGGACGCCAGGGAAGCCGCCGGGTGGGTCGCCTACTGCAACGCCGCCGCGAGCCCCGAACGCGCCGCGCACGGTCGGGCCGCTCCGTTGAACGTCAGGCACTGGCAGATCGGCAACGAAACGTCCTACGACCGGAACGGGTTCGACCTCGAGACAGCCGCCCTCAAGACCGTCGGGTTCGCGACGGCGATGCGGCAGGCCGATCCCGCACTCCGGCTGATCGCCTGGGGCGACAGCGGGTGGGCCGCACGGATGGCGGAGATCGCCGGCGAACACGTGCAGTATCTCGCGTTCCACCACATGTTCGATCCCGACGATCCGGCGCACCCCGTGCTCCGAGGCGAGCTGTACCGGCACGATCCTGACGCCACCTGGGCGCAGTTGATGAAGGCCTGGGAGATCACGGACGCGAAAATTCGCGGGATGCGCGACGCGCTCGGCGGCCGGTCCCTTCCGCTCGCGCTGACGGAGTGCCACTTCACGATCCCGGGACGCCACCGTGGTGACGTCCTCTCGACCTGGGCGGCGGGCGTCTCATACGCCCGCATCCTCAACAACCATCAGCGGCACGGCGCCGTCCTGAAGATTGCCACGGCGGCGGACTTCTGTGGAACCCGCTGGCAGAACAACGCCGTTATGATCCCGGTGCCGAGGGGAAACAACCGCGCGTACCTTCAGCCCGTCGCGCGCGTGATGCGCCTGTACCGCGCGCACATGGGCAGCCACGCCGTCCGGGTCACCGCCGCACCAGACGCGCTCGACGTCGTCGCCAGCCGGCGCGACGACACGCTGTTTGTCCACGTGGCGAACACGCGGCGGACGGCGTCCGTGCGTGCCGCGCTGGCGGTGCAGAATCGGCAAATCAGGAGCGGCCGCGTGTTCCAAATCGCTGGCGACACGACCGAAGAAGTTTCGTATCTCAACAGCGGCGACGTGATGATCACGACCGAACGGGCGTTCGAACGAGGGGGCGCGTGGGAATTTCCTCCCGCCTCTGTGTCCGTCCTCGAGCTGCAGCTTTCGCCTGCCCTGCCCTGAGATCGCGCGCGGCCTGCGCAATCGGCTACCATGTCGCGGGGCGGGAGCGGCCTGAGGCCGGTGCGCGCTTCCGCGGGGGCCCGGCGTCAACCTCCCCCCGATAATCCAGCAGGTGAAGTTCCGCATGACCGTCAACGAGGCTCCGCGCAAGCCGCCTGTCGTCCTGGTCGTGGACGACGAAACGGCGATCGTCAGTGCATTCACTGAGACGCTGCAGCTCGATGGCTACGAGACCGTGCCAGCGCTCAGCGCCGAAGCCGGGTTGCGCCTGCTGGACGACGGCTTGATGCCGGATGCCGTGCTGCTCGATCTGCGGATGCCCGGGATGGGCGGATTGGGATTTCTGCTGTCGCTGCGTGCGCACCCGGAGCGGCGCCAGATTCCCGTCGCGGTGGTCACGGCCGACACGCACCTCGACGACACGGCGCAGCAGGCCGTGCAGGCCCTCGGCGCGCAGCTGTGCTTCAAGCCGCTGACCATGCAGGACGTGCTGTCACTCGCGGCGGCGTTGATCGCTCCGAATCCCAGGTTCCAGAACCGCCGCGTCGTTCACTGACGCGGCCCTGCGACGCTGCGTCCTCCTCACCCTCGCCGCCTGATGGCGGACTCGCGGAGCGGCTCGGGCGACCGATCTGCACGTCCCGCAACCCCGTCCCCACGACTCACCCGTAACGACAACAACGGACTCTAACGAACTTGCACATCGGTGTACGTTTGTCCCGTTTAGGAACATCCTTGCTCCGGTGGGAATTCGGCGGAACGCATAACGCGTGCGTTCTCACTCATTTGCGGACGTCTGTCAGCCGGACCGTTCCTTGCTCCGGGGTGACCACCATGTCGCTTCATGCATTCGGTGCTCACAGCGGAAGGAACGCCCAGGCGAAAGACGGTCGCGTGGAAGATCGCGACGGCCACGACGATCTGCCGTCGGGAGCCGCGGAACTCGCGGAACACCGCGCGTGCGTCGGGAGGATTCGCGAGCTCCGGGAAGAGAACGAGCTGCTCCGGAAGTCGGCGGACGAATTCGCTGCACTGGCGGAGCGGCTGCAGCGCGCCCTGGTGCGCGAGCGCGCGCGCGGCGGACGCGCCGGCACGAACGGGCATTTCCACGGGAGTGACGGGAATCGCATCCTGACGATCTCGATGCAGATCGAAGCGGAGTACCGGGCGATCCCGAACCTCCGGCTGACGCGATGGCAGGCCGCGCGTCTGTGGGATCTGAACCAGCAGGAGTGCGACGAAGCGATCGCGAGCCTCGTGAAGAACCGCGTGCTGCGCGAGACCCCGGGTGGTTTCGTCCGCCGCGACAAGTAAGCCACGCGAGGACGCCGGGAACCGTATGCCATTCGAAATCAGCGCCACCGACGAGCCGAAGACAATCCTGCTCCGTGCGTACGGCGCCGGGAATGCCGGTGAAGGACAGCGGGCACTGCAAGCGGTCCAGGCGCACGAGGCGCACAACCAGGGGATCGGCATCCTCATCGACGCCGTGGAGCTGGAATTTCGCCCCTCCGACGGCGAATCCCGCGTATTCGCCGGCCTGTTCGCGACAGCGTTTCCCTGTTCGCCAATCGCGATAATCGCGAAGTCCGGCCAGTGCTACGAATCCGCCGTGTGCATCACGACGCTCTCGGTCGACCGCGGCGCCAGAGTCGCCGCATTTACGGACCGGCACGAAGCGATCGCGTGGCTCGCAGCGTGCGCCCCGGCGGCGCCAATCGAGTTTCCCGAAAGCGGCCTGCTGTCGGACGCGAAACTCATCCCGGAAGAAGTCGTCATCCCTTACGCGCTCCGCGAAAGAATCGAGACGACCCGCGTGGACGTGGACGGGCACGACTGCGCCCTGCGCCTCGACTCCGCACAGGGACGTCCCGTGCTCGAGCCCGAGGTCGCGGAAGTGACAGTGAGCACGGAGTACCGAGGATCGGCCCGGCGTGCGACGGTCGACCTCCGGGTGAGCAGCCTGGACGACGAGGAATACGTGGTCTCGGCCGTCGTCAACGCCATGCGGGTCGTCCTGGCAGGTGCCCCGCCGCGCCGCGCACGCTACCGCATCAGCTGCCCACCGTTGACTTCAATCGTCTCGCCGACGACATAGCCGGCCGCTCGCGACGCCAGGAACGCGATCACCGTCGCGCATTCGGCGGCGGTTCCCACCCGGCCGAGCGGAATCGCGGACACGAACGCCCGCATCATCTCCGGTGTCGAAAATACTTCGTGGAACGGTGTGTCGATCACGCCCGGAGACACGGCATTGACTCGAACGCCGTGCGGCGCGAGCTCTTTCGCCAGCGCCTTGGTGTACGACGTGAGCGCCGCCTTCGAGGCGGCATACGCCCCCGCCCCTGGTCCGCCCCCGTTATGGCCCGCGATCGAGACGACGTTGACGATCGCGCCGCGACGCCGCTCGATCATCGACTCGGCAACCGCCTGGGATGCGAACACCGCGCTCTTGAGATTCACCGCAAGAATGTCGTCGAGCTGCTCAGCGGTGATCTCGCGGATGCCGCGGCGCACGACGAGCGAGCCGGCGTTATTCACGAGGATGTCGATGGGTCCGAGCTCCGTCCGTACACGATCCACCAGCGACCGGATGTCGTCGCCGCTCCGGACATCGGCCGCTACCGTGATCGCCCGCCCTCCTGCGGCGCCGATCGCGTCCCGCGTCGCCTCGGCCCCCTTCTGATTGCGATGGTACGCAAGCGCGACAGACGCACCCAGGTCCGCCAGGGTGGCGGCCGTCGCGGCCCCGATCCCGGACGACGCACCGGTGACGAGCGCGGTGCTGCCGGTGAGGTCGAGGTAATTGTGCATGGCCGCAGTCTACAACGTGGTCGCCGCAGGAGCCGGCAGGCGTTCCGGTGATAATGACGCGTGGCTGACGCGACGCACGCGAGTGGCCGGCGCCGGTTCCTGACGTCCCTGGGGGCGGCCGCGCTCGCCGGCCGGTGCCAATCCCGCCGTGGCGCCGGCCCCATCGTCCTGCGACTCTCGCATTC
This sequence comes from Acidobacteriota bacterium, assembly GCA_039648985.1. Classification (GTDB taxonomy): domain Bacteria; phylum Acidobacteriota; class Vicinamibacteria; order Vicinamibacterales; family 2-12-FULL-66-21; genus JALZOC01. Next base: position 11,245 of record JBBWZJ010000208.1, read on the forward strand.
GATGTCCGCGGGGTCGACCGCGCTGCACGTCTTTGGAGACAGGTTCCGCGCGCTTGCCGAAGCGGCGACCGCGGGAGCCGTCACCGTGCGGCTCTTTCCGAGCGGCACGCTTGGCCAGGAACGCGAGGTCGTCCAGCAGCTGCAGGAAGGGCTCGTAGACTTCATGGTCTCGGGGACCGCCATCTGGGGAAGTGTCGCGCCCAAGCTGCAGGCGTTCGATTTTCCGTTCCTCTGGCGCGACTGGGCCCACGTGCACCGGGTGGTGGACGGACCCACCGGCCGCGACGCCGCGGAGTATCTCGAAGCCGCGGTTCACATCCGGCCGATTGCGTGGGGGGACTCGTTCGGCTTCCGCCAGGTCGTCACCCGGTCGCGCGACATCACGGAAGCGGGTCAGCTGACCGGGTTGAAGATCCGGACCATCCAGTCGCCGATCTACGTCAAGGCGGTCGAGCTGATGGGCGGCAGCCCCACGCCGATGGCGTTCGGCGAGGTCTACACCTCGCTGCAGACCGGCGTGATCGACGGATATGAGCATGATGCCAGCACGACCTACCAGCAGCACTTCTACGAAGTCGCGCGGTACATGGCGCGCACGCGTCATATCGCGGGCGTGCTCGGTCTGTTCGCGTCGACAGTCGGTCTCGCGCGCCTTCCTCCCGAGATCCGCAACGCTGTCGAACACGCGGCACAAGAGGCGGCGAAGACGCAGCGGACGATGGGCCCCGCCGAGGACACGGCTGCGTCAGCCGAGCTCATGGCCCGCGGCATGACAATCCGCGACATCGACGTCACCCCCTTTCAGGCCCCGGCGGCGCGGCTGTGGGAGGCCGAAGCCGACGCGCTCGGTGTCAACGCGTGGTTGAAGGCCATTCGCGAGTGACGGGGGGCGTCCTCGATCGGCCGGCACACGCCTCACTGCCCCGCCGCGCGCTCCAGTTGTCGATCGCCTTCCTTGTCGTTGCACAGGCAGTCGTCGTCGCGCTGCAGGTGATCGGGCGCCACGTCCTGCGGGAGCCGATCCCCTGGACCGAGGAGATCGCACGACTCCTGCTCGTCTGGCTCATGTGCGTCGGCGGTATCTCCGCGGTTCGCGATGGACAGCATCCCCGCGTCACAGCGCTGCTGCGGCTTCTGCCAGACTCGCGCCGCCGCGCGGCAGACCGCGGGTTGCGCCTTGTGCTCATCGCCTTCTTCGCCTGTCTCGTGATCCCGGCCTGGCGGCTGACTGTCGCGAGCGCCGGTGAGCGCCTGCCCGCGAGTGGCCTTTCCGGAGCGGCCATCTCCGTGGTGCTGCCCGTGTCGCTCGTCCTGATGTCGCTCGTCCTCCTGCAGCAGCTTCGGCACGAGGGCTATGAGGTCTGGCGTGACAGGGCGTCGCAGGCATGGGCCGCGGGCGCAGCGGCCCTCGCGCTTGCGTCCGTGCTCGTGCCCCTCGTCGCCGGGGCCGCGCCAATCGTGATCCTCGTCTCCGGCTTCCTCGTAACCGCGGCGCTTGGTGTGCCCCTGGCGTTCACACTCGCGCTCACATCGCTCACCTACCTGCTCGGCATCGGCGGCGTCAGCCTCATCATCCTGCCCATCAAGATCCTCGGCGGGGTGGACTCGTTCGTGCTCCTCGCCATCCCGCTCTTCATCGTCGGCGGCGCGCTGATGGAGTCAGGCGGCATCTCGGAACGGATTGTCGATCTTGCGATGGCGATCGTGGGACGCGTGCGCGGAGGCCTGGCCATGGTGGCCGTCGTCGCCGAGATCCTGTTTTCGGGGATCTCGGGATCGACGGCCGCGGACGTGTCGGCGATCAGTGCCCTCCTCGTGCCGTCGATGCGGCGGGCGGGCTACTCCGGACCAGAGGCCGTCAGCATCGTCGCCGCCGCTTCCGCGATGGGCATTCTCGTGCCGCCGTGCCTGACGATGGTCGTGCTCGGGTCACTCGTGAATTTGTCCATCGTCACGCTGTTTCTGGCGGGGTTCGTGCCCGCCTTCATCCTCGCGGCGGTCCTGCTCGTGCTCATCGCCATCCGTGCGCGGCGTCAGCACTGGCCGCTCAGCCCGCCGGTGAGCCGCGCCGACGTCGCCCGCGCAGCCCGCCGCGCAGCGGTCCCGCTCGGGTTGCCCGTCATCCTCTTCGGCGGGATTTTCAGCGGCGCAACGACCGTGACCGAGGCAGCTCTCATCGCCGTCGTGTACGCACTTGTCGCAGGGATGTTGATGGGAGGCATCCGGGGCGCCGAGCTCGCCGGTCAGCTCGCGCAGAGCGGCATCGTGACGGCGACCACGTTGTGGGTCCTCGCAGCGGCCTCCGCCTTCGCCTGGATCCTGGTCCGCGAGTGGGTGCCGCAGATGCTGGGCGAATGGATTGGCGGGATCGGCGCCGGCCGAACCGGGGTCCTCGCCATGACCGTCGTGCTGTTCGTCGTCGTCGGCGCCTTGCTCGAGGGGCTGCCGGCGCTCCTGATCTTCGGGCCGATCCTGTTCCCGATCAGCCGCGTCGTGGGCATCGACCCTGTGCACTACGGCATCGTCATCGTCGCCGCGATGGGCATCGCGTTCTTCCTGCCGCCGGTCGGCGTGGGGCTGTCGATTGCGGCAGGAATCGCGCGCGTGGACATCGACGACGTGAGCCGGACGTATGTGCCGTATCTCGTCGCGCTGCTCGTCGGGCTCGCGCTCATTGCCGCCTTCCCGCTGCTGACGCTCGTTCTGCCGCGAATCCTCCTCGGGTACAAGGGCTGACTACTTCAGGAAGCCGCTGCGGACCACGGGGGCGGAGCTCAGCTCGTCGTTCAACGGATCATCCAGCGCCAGGAGCGTTCGCAATTCCGGAGACAGGGCCGACTGCACTTCTGGACTGAGCAGCCGCTTCTGATACTGCTGCTGGGGTTTGTCACGCCGGCAGTAGAAGGCGTGCATCGCCAGTCGAGGAGCCGCGGTCCGGTTGGCGGTGCCGCCGTGCCACAGGTGGGCGTTCATCACGGCGATGCTGCCGGCCTGTCCGGTGAGGAGGATTTCGTCGGGATGCGGAGCCATCGGATCCGCCAGGACGTCCTGGGGCCGCGTGCCCCACAGGTGCGAGCCGGGGACCATCCGCGTCGCGCCGTTCTCGGTCGTGAACGGGTCGAGCATCCACACGGTGTTGCACACCCAGTAGCCCTTCTCGTCGGCCACCGCACCCATGTCGACGTGCAGCGGCTGTCCCTCCTCGGAATGCGGATCGGCCGATCGCGCGTTCAGGCTGCTCAACTTCATTGCAGGGCCAAGCACGTGCCGCACGCACTCGAGCACGTCCGGCAGGGCGATGGCCCGGCGGAACACCTCGCCCTTGTCCACCAGGTTCGACAACCTGTGCGCGTTCACTTCCTGCTTGAACTCATGGCCAGCGCGGAGTCCCTCCTCGGCGAACACCTCGGCGATGCGAGTCGTCAGCCCGTGCAGCAGATCCGTGTCGATCCGCCCGCGAAGCACCACGTATCCGTGCTCATCCAGGTGGCGACGTTCGTCCTCGGTCATGCGGTCAGCATACAACCGGACAGCCGGGGTCGGGAACGACGGCAGCCCTCTCAGCTACACTGGTGCCATGCAGGATCTCCGGCTCGCGGTTCGCAACCTGCGGCTTCGGCCAGCCTTCTCGGCCATCGTCATCCTGACGCTGACGCTCGGGATCGGCGCCAACACCGCGGTCTTCACGGTCCTGAACGCCGTCGTCCTCGCGCCCCTGCCCTATGCGCACCCGGAGGAAGTCGTCGTCCTGAACGAGCAGACGCCGGAAATTCCGCTGCTCTCCGCGACGAGGCAGAACTACGAAGCGTGGCGGGATCGGGCGCAGTCGTTCACCGGCATGGCCGCAGTTCGGCCGACCGGCATGACCCTGACAGGCGCGGGAGAACCCGAGCGCGTGCAGGTCAAGATGATCTCCGCGACCGTCCTGCCGCTGCTCGGTGTGTCGATCGCGGATGGCCGGGGATTCGGCGACGCGGACGATCGCCCCGGCGCCGAAGGCGTCGCGCTCGTCGCCGCGGGCTTCGCGGCGCGCCGCTTTCCGGGCGTGCGGCCGCTCGGGCGCAGCCTGCAGCTCGATAATGTGTCCTACACCGTGGTGGGCGTGCTCCCGGACGGATTCGAGCTGTTCCAGCCCGCTGACATCTACGTCCCGTTCGGTCCCTGGGCGGCGACACTCCCGGACGATCCCGGGTGGCATCCCGGTATTCTGCCCGTGGCACGCCTGAAGCCAGGCGTCTCGCTCCAGCAGGCGCGCGTCGAGATGGACGGCATCGCGCGGCAGCTGGAAGCCGAGCGGCGCGACTCGAACACGAACGTGCGCGTGATCGTCAGCCGCGCGCAGGACCAGCTCGTGCAGAACGTCAGACCTGCGCTGCTGGCGCTCTCGGCCGCGGTGATCCTGGTGATGCTCATCGCGTGCGCCAACGTGGCGAACCTCCTGCTCGCCCGCGCAGTCGGCCGGCAGAGAGAAATCGCCGTCCGCCTGGCCCTCGGCGGGAGCCGAAGCCGGATCGTGCGGCAGCTCGTCCTCGAGAGCATCGTCCTCTCGTCGGTCGGCGGGGCCGCCGGACTCCTGCTTGCGTGGTGGGGCGTCACGTTCCTGACGCTGTCCGGCGCCATCGGCGCCGCGCTCCCCCGCGCGCATCGCGTGGGGGTTGCATGGCCGGTCGCCTTTTTCGCGCTCGGCCTCTCGCTCGTGACCGGTCTCGCGTTCGGCCTGTTCCCGGCTGTCCAGAGCACGCGCGTCAACGTGCGCGGTTTCCTGCACGAGGATGGCCGGGGAGCCTCGTCGAGCCGCCGCCATCGCGGCATGCGCGCGGCGCTCGTCGTGGCCGAAGTCGCACTCGCTCTCGTGCTCCTCGTCGGCGCCGGGCTGCTCCTGCGCAGCTTTTCGGCGCTGACGCACGTCTCACCCGGGTTCAACGAGGCCGACCTGCTGGTCGTCAACCTCCCGATGTCTCCGCTCACGTACCCGGACAACCTGGCACGGACCACGTCCGTCGAGCGGATCGTCGCACGCGTCCAGGCGCTGCCGCGCGTTCGCAGCGCCGCGATGACGACGATGGTGCCCATGGCTGGAGCGGGCGCGACGATTCACTTCAACCGCGTCGCGCACCCGCCGAAGGGACCCGAGGACTACGTGATGGCGGGCTTCCGCGCCGTCACCCCGGGCTACCTCTCTGCACTGGGTGTCCCGCTGCGCCGGGGGCGTATGCTCGCGGCCACTGACGACGAGCGGGCGCCCCGCGTGGTCGTCGTCAACGAGTCGATGGCGCGCCAGTTCTTCCCCGACCGCGATCCGCTGGGTCAGTGGATCCAGCTGGGCACGGAAGCGTCCGAGGATTTTCCCAAGATGGAAATCGTCGGGATCGTCGGCGACATGAAGCAGTCGTTCGAGACCGGAGCGAAGGCGGAGATGTTCGTGCCGTACAGCCAGTACCCGGATCCGATCCTCGCGTCGCTCTACCTCAACACGGCGCTTGTCGTTCGGACTGACGGCGATCCGTCGGCCCTCACGGCCTCCGTGCGGGCCGCGGTGCGCGAGGTCGATCCCGGCCAGCCGCTCGTCAACGTCCGGACGATGGAAATGGCCGTCGCGGGCAGCGTCGCCCAGCGCCGCCTCGAAACAATCCTGCTCGTGGTCTTCGCCGGCGTCGCGGCAGCGCTCGCGATCGTCGGCGTGTACGGCATGATGGCTTACAACGTGTCGCAGCGCATCCCGGAGATCGGCGTGCGGATGGCGATCGGCGCGTCGCCCGGGCGGGTGGTCGCAATGGTCGTGTGGCAGGGCGCGCGGCTGACGCTCGTGGGCATCTGCCTCGGGCTCGGGGCGTCGGCGTTCGCCGGCGCGGCCGTGCAGCACCTGCTCTTCCAGGTCCACGGGATCGATCCGGCCACGTTCATCGTGGCACCCGTGATGCTGGCGACTGCGTCCGTACTGGCGAGTTACATTCCGGCGCTACGGGCCGCGCGGATATCGCCGTCACAGGCGCTCAACCGCTGATCCGGCCGCTATCCCTCAGGCGAGAATTTTCGTTGCGACCTCGCCGTGGACGTCGGTCAGACGGAAGTCCCGACCCTGGAACCTGTAGGTCAACCGCTTGTGGTCGATTCCGAGGACGTGCAGGATCGTGGCCTGCAGGTCGTAGACCGACACGGGGTCCGACACCACGTTGTAGCTGAATTCGTCGGTCTCGCCGAGCACGAACCCGCGCTTCGTCCCGCCCCCCGCAACCCACATGCAGAAATTGCGCGGATGATGATCCCGCCCGTAGTTCACGTCCGTGAGCTTGCCCTGGCTGAAGACCGTCCGACCGAACTCGCCGCCCCAGACGACAAGCGTATCGTCGAGGAGTCCGCGCTGCTTCAGGTCCGTGATCAGTGCCGCCGTCGGCTGGTCGGTCCCCTTGCACTGGAGCGCGAGATCCCGCGGCAGATCCTTGTGCTGGTCCCACCCGCGGTGATAGAGCTGGATGAACCGCACGTTGCGCTCCGCCAGTCGCCGGGCGAGCAGGCAGTTCGCCGCATACGATCCGGGCTTCCGCGACTCGGGCCCGTACATTTCGAAGATCGAGTCAGGCTCCTTCGACAGGTCCATCAAATCGGGCACCGAGGTCTGCATCCGGTACGCCATCTCGTACTGCGCGATGCGCGTCTCGATCTCCGGATCGCCGTAGGCCTCGTGCGTGAACGTATTGAGCTTCGCGACGGCGTCGAGCATCTGGCGGCGCGTCGTCTTGTTGATTCCCGGCGGATCGTCGAGGTACAGCACCGGCGCGCTCCCGGTCCCGAAGCGCACCCCCTGGTAGCTCGATGGCAGGAATCCACTGGCCCAGAGCCGCGAGAAGAGCGGCTGGTCGGTGTTGATCGCGTGGGCCTGCGACAGCAGCACCACGAACGACGGCAGGTTCTGGTTCTCGCTGCCGAGTCCATAACTGAGCCACGCACCCATGCTGGGCCGCCCCGGCTGCTGGAAGCCGGTCTGGATGAACGTGATGGCGGGATCGTGGTTGATGGCCTCGGTGTTCATCGTCTTGATGACGGTGATGTCATCGACGATTTTTGCCGTGTGCGGCAGCAGTTCACTCACCCACGTGCCCGACTGCCCGTGCTGCGCGAACGAATAGAGGGACCTGGCGACCGGCAGCGACGACTGCCCCATCGTCTGCGCCACCCGCTGCCCCTGCCGGACGGAGTCGGGGATCTGCGTGCCCTGGTACTGCGCGAGCCCCGGCTTGTAGTCGAACGTCTCGAGCTGCGAGGGGCCACCCGACTGGTGGAGGAATATGACCCGCTTCGCCTTCGGCGCGAAGTGCGGAAGGCCGACGAGCCCGCCGCTCCTGGCCGCCGCGGCCTGACCCTCAGGCCCCGCGGCAAGCAGTTCCGGGCCGAGCAGGGACGCGAGCGCCGCGATGCCGATGCCCTGCGCTGACAGCCCGAACAGCTGTCGACGCGTCATCTCGAGGGCGCGGTTGTATTCGGTCATGATTTCTCGATCTCGGTACGAGGGTTCTACGTTTTACGGGTTCTACGTGGGTTCTAGGGTTGGGTTTTAGGGTTGTAGGGTTCTAGCGTGTAGGGGCCTCACACCAGGCCTCTAGAACGCATCGAACGTAGAACGTAAAACGTAAAACGAGACCCTATAACCCGTAAAACCCCTAGAACCTTAAAACCCCTCGATTGATCACTTATTCACCGTCTCATCGAGATTGAAGATCACACTCGTCACTGTCGTCCAGGCTGCGAGCTCGACTGGATCCAGCCTGGGGTTTCTGGGAGACTCGCCAACCGACACGAGCTGCAGCGCGGCCGGACGATCGGCCTTGAACGAGACGAGCCGCTGATCGAGGAGCGTGCGCAGCACCTTCGTTTCTTTTCCGCTCGGTTTGCGCGTCGTCGCCAGCCGGAACGCGTACGCCAGCCGGGCCTCCGGGTCGGCGCCGCCTTCGAGCAGAGCCCGCTGCGCGAGCGCGCGCGCCGCTTCGACGTACGTCGGATCGTTCATCAGCGCCAGCGCCTGGAGCGGCGTATTCGTCAGCGCACGGCGCGCCGTGCACTTCTCCCGATTAGGGGCGTCGAATGTCGCGAGCGACGCCGGCGGGACGGTGCGCTTCCAGAGCGTATACATGCCGCGCCGGTACAGGTCGCGCCCGTGGCTCTGTTCGTACGCCTGGGCGGAAAAGCCGTCGCCGAAGGCCATCTCCTCCCAGAGCCCCTTCGGCTGATACGGCAGCACGCTCGGCCCGCCGATCTGATCGTTCAACAGCCCGCTCGCCGCAAGCGCGGTGTCGCGGATCATCTCCGCAGGCAGGCGGTAGCGCGGTCCCCGGGCGAGCAGCCGGTTCTCCGGGTCTCGTTCGAGAAGCGCCGGCGTCACTTTCGGCGACTGGCGGTACGTGGCGGAGGTCACGATCAGGCGCTGCATCGCGCGGATGTCCCACCCGGTCCGCACGAATTCGGTGGCCAGCCAGTCGAGCAGCTCCGGGTGCACGGGTGCCTCCCCCTGCACGCCGAAATCTTCCTGCGTCTTGACGATGCCGATGCCGAAGTACATCTGCCAGAACCGGTTGACCGCGACCCGCGACGTGAGCGGATGATCCAGCTGCACGAGCCACTTCGCCAGCGTGAGCCGGTTGAGCGGCGCGTTGTCGGGCAGGGGCGGCAGCATGGCCGGCACGCCGGGCTGCACTTTCTCCGTCTGATTCCGGTAGTCGCCGCGCGCGAGCACGAACGTGTCCCGCGGCTTCTTCATCTCCGCCATCACCATCGTCGTCGGAATGACGGCGTCCAGCTGCTCCTTCTGCCGGCGCAGCGCCTTGAGCTCGGTGTACACCGTGCGCAGCGTCGGCGGCGCGGCGTAGGTGAGGAAGTACTCGCGCACCTGTTCCGCTTCGTCTTTCGAGCGCTTGCCGTGGACGCCCGACACGATCACGCGGACGCTGTCGTGGATCGCGAGCTGCTCGATCTGCGCGGGCGTGAGCACCCGGTCATACAGACGGAGGTCATCGAGCTGGCCCGTGAACGGCACGCCCAGATCCTTGCTGCCAACCCGCAAGGGGGCATCCGTTTTCACGGCGCCGGCGAGCGTGTCGGTCACAATGTCCGTCTCGGACGGCTTGCCGTTGACGAAGATGCGCAGACCAGACGCCTTGCCGGAACCGTCGTACACCAGCGCGACGTGGTACCAGTCGCCAAGGCGCAGCCGCTCGCGGGTACGGACCTGGATCCGTTGCGAGGGCGCGGACGCGAGCGTGACGGTGAGCCGCGCCGCCCAGCGCTGGATCCCGACGAGCGTGATGTCTTCGAACGCCCATTCGTAACCACGACGGTGCGTCCCGTCGTCCAGTTTCTGGAAGACCGACATCGGCAGGTTGCCGCGGCCCTTCAACCAGACCGCCAGGCTGAACGGGTCCGTTCGATCGAATGCGCCGACGTTCCCGAAGCTGACCTGGGTATCGCCGTCGAACGACACCGCTCGCCCGATTTGCCCGGGATCGAACGTCGGGTCGCCGGTCACGGTCCGCCCGTGCTGATATCGGCCGGAGATGTCCGAGAAGCTGCCGTCCAGCTCGTAGTGGGCGACGAGCCCCTCGCCCGACGGCGCCGCCCTCTCGGGCAGGGTGGCCTCCCACGCGGCCTGGAGCGGTGCGACGACGGGATCAGCCACCGCGGCCTCGCGGGTCCGGATCGCGGCCGTGAGCTCGTCGAGACGTGCCTGCTGCTCGGGCGTTGGCAGCTGGATATACGGCTGCGCGTTACCCGTCCGGCCGTCGAGCCCCAGCTCGGGGACGTTATTGAAGAAGGCGAAGAACTGGTAGAACTCCTTGTGCGTGATGGGGTCGTATTTGTGCGAGTGGCACCGCGCGCACCCCATCGTCAGCCCCATGAAGGCGCCCGATGTCGCCTCCACCCGGTCGATGACGTACTCCACCTGATATTCGTCGGCGATGGCCCCGCCTTCGAAGTTGATCATGTGATTGCGGTTGAAGCCTGAGGCCACCTTCTGATCGCGCGTGGCGTTCGGCAGCAGGTCGCCGGCGAGCTGCTCGATCGCGAACTCGTCGTACGGCATGTTGCGGTTGAACGCGTCGATCACCCAGTCGCGCCAGGGCCACATGCCGCGCAGGCTGTCGATGTGATAGCCGTGCGTGTCCGCGTAGCGCGCCGCGTCGAGCCACGGCATGGCCATGCGCTCTCCGTACCGGGGCGACTGCAGCAGCGCATCCACCCGCTTCTCGTACGCATCCGGCGATCCATCCGCGAGGAAGGAATCGATCGCCTCCGGCCCGGGCGGGAGTCCCGTCAGGTCGTACGTCACCCGCCGCAGCAGCGTCGTCTTGTCAGCTTCCGGAGAGGGCTTCAACCCCTCGCGCTCGAGCCGCGCGACGATGAATTGATCGATCGGGTTGCGCACCCAGCGCGCCTGCGCGGAGGTGACGACGGGCGGCTCGGGGCGCTTCGGGGGAATGAACGCCCAGTGCGTGTCCCACTTCGCGCCGTCGTCAATCCAGCGCCGCAGCAGGTCGATCTGCTTCGCCGTCAGCGTGTGGCCGGTCTCGGCCGGCGGCATCCGTTCGTCGGGATCGGGATTGGTGATCCGCTGGACGAGAAAACTGCCTTCCGCATTGCCCGGGACGATCACGCCCTTCTTGGCGAACGCACCGTCATGCGTATCGAAGTGGAACTTCGTTTCGCGCTTGTTCTCGTCGGGACCGTGGCAGGCGAAGCAGTTGTTCGACAGAATCGGCAGGATGTCGCGGTTGAAGCTGACCGGGGGCGACGGGGCTCCCTGCGGTCCGGGCGGCGCCGTGGGGCCGGATGCCCGCGCGATTCCGATGCAGGACATCGCGAGGCCGAGCGCCCAGGCAGGGCGGGCAATGCGCATGCGCGCATATTAATGTAAAACGAGCGGCAGGAGGCGTCAGGTCCTGGCCTTTGGCGATTTCGGCTGCCCGCTGTCCTGGCGGCCCCACAGCCAGCCGACGACCCCGACCGCCGCGAGCCCCATGACGCCCTTCTTGAGTAAGTGCCGCCCCTTCGGGGCAGGGATCTCGCCTGTCGAGAAGCGGCGATACGCGTCGAGCTCGCCCTGCGCATGCGTGGGCATTTCGGCCGTGCGGCCGGCCGCGACCACCGGCGCCTCCGTGCGCGGGCGTCGGCGGCGCTCATCGGAGGGGACCCAGCGACTCAGATATGTGAATGTCTCGGACGCACACACCGGGCATTGGCCCTCGTCGTGCACTTCTTCGCAATCCAGGCAGAGCCTGGCGGTTCGCAGCTGCATGGTTGCAGTGTACTCCGCAGCCCGGAGAGCGGGAGCGGACGGCTGAGCTGCCCGCCCCGTGACGAAGGAGCGATCCCATGAACGTCGGAACGCGACTGCAGGCGGCAAGAGAAGCCCGGGGCCTGTCAATCGACGACATGGCTGCCGCGCTGCGAATCCAGGCGCGTTACCTTACCGCCATCGAGCAGAACGACTGGCGCGCGTTGCCGCCGCGGCCGTACGGACGCGGCTTCGTTCACGCCTACGCGTCCGAGGTCGGCGAAAGTCCCTACCAGACCGTCCAGGAGTTCTTCGCGCAGTTTGCCCCGCCACCGCCGCCCGCCCCCGTGCCTGCGGCACAGCGCACACGCATCCCGCAGCTGGCGAGTACGGGGTTCCAGATGCCGCGAGCGGCAGGGATTGTCGCCCTCTTCTGCGCCGTCGTGGCAGTCGTCGTCGCCACGACGTTTCGGAGAATGCCCGAACGCCAGGTGCGATCGCGTCCGGAGATCGGCACCGGGGGAACCACTACGCCGCGCGTCGTGGGTAATACAGGTTCCGCACCGGCGCCCGTGCCGGTCCAACCACCGCGCGCTCCGGTTGCCGTCGAACTCGAGGCCACAGGGCGGGCGTGGGTGGCCGGGACGGTGGACGGCAAGCGGGCGATTTACCGAACGATGCAGCCGGGCGAGCGCCAGAGCCTGGCGGGGCACGACAGCATTTCGCTGAGGGTGGGCAATGCGGGTGCAATCCGCTGGCGCGTCAACGGCCGGCCCGAAGAGATGATGGGACCGCCGGGGACTGTCAAGTCGGTGCGAGTGACCCCGGAATAACCACGGACCCGGGTTCGCCCGCGGGCGGAACCAGTTACAATCGAGCCCATGGCTGCGATTCCGCTGATCATCGAAAACCAGCACGACGGGCTGTGGTACGTCGTCGACCTGCCGGACAACTGGGTTCCGCAGGGCGGCATCATCACCATATCGCCGTCGGATCGCCCGTTTCCCACGCGGAACGCCGCCCAGCACGAACGTGCGAAGCGGACCCAGGCCCGGCGCAAGTAGGACCGCGTCACACTCGGCCCCCGCGCGAGTCACCTTCGGCCCGAACAAACGCCTCTCACCCAGCTCCGCGGAACGATCGTTCCAAAGTAGAGCAATTCCACGCCGCGCCCGTCCCCCGGGCGGAATATCAGCCAAAACTGCCCAATTCAGCATCGTTTGACAGTGTTCCACGACGGGGCACTTCGAGGCTCGCGCGCGGCGCTGCACCAGGCCGCCTGGTGTTCCGCGACGACCGAAGCACCTGATACGGGCCCCTTTGAATACAAGCGGTTAGCGCGACGTTCGGCTGCGGCGGTGGCTTGCGAACGGCGGCGGTACCGCGCTTGCGTGATTTCTGACCGTACAGTCGTAAAAAGTCATGTATTCGCTCAACTCGCACCACGTCGCGCCTGACATGTCATCAACCGGGACTCCGCCGCCGCGGGTCCGAGGGTCTGGCCGATGAAGTCGTTCACGTCCACGCTGCCGACGTTGATGTCGCTGCCGCGCGCGGCGCGGGTCTATGTCGCCGCAGTCATCGGCGCGGGCGCCGGCTGCATGATCGCCGCGGCCATGCATCTGCGGTTCGAACACCCGTGGCTCTTCGGGGCGCTGCTCGCGCTTGGCGCGGCGACGTCCACCGCGAAGATCGAACTGCCGCTTGGACGCAGCCAGTCGAACCTCTCGCTTTCCCACGCTGTGAACTTCTGGGCGCTGTTTGCGATCGGGTCCGCTCCGGCGGTCTGCATCGCGGCCGTGAGCGCGTGGGCACAGTGCACGTTCGGGCGGGGCGCGCGCAACCCGCTGCACCGAATCGTGTTCAGCATCGCTTCGCTGACGATCACGGTCTGGGTCGCCGGCATTCCGCTCGGGCTGCTCCTCGGCGCCGATCCCGCGAGCGCCGCCGCACTGGCGCGCGCCGCGGCCGTCGTCGGGCCGCTCTACTTCTTCGTCAACGCCTCGCTCGTGGCGGGCGCCATTGCGCTCTCGACGCGGGAGCCGCTGGGGCGAGTGTGGCGCCGCAATTTCCTCTGGAGCGCGCCGAGTTATCTCGCCGGTGCCGCGCTCGCCGCCGTCGCGACCGCCGCGACCACACGGGGCGCATTCGGGTGGTTGATCCTGCTGGCGCTGCCCCTGTATCTCGTCTTCAGGAGCTATCACAGCGTTGTCGGACGCCTCCGCGAGGAGCAGGAGGAAACACGGCGGGCGATGGAAGTGCAGCTGGCAACCGTCGAGGCGCTGGCGCTCGCGATCGAGGCGAAGGCGGGATCCACACCCGAGCATATCCAGTCGATCCAGCAGTACGCGGCCCTGCTGGCCGAAGCCAGTGGTCTGTCGGATGTGGAAGTCCAGGGGGTGCGGACCGCCGCCCTGCTCCACGACATCGGCAACATGGCCGTACCGGAACACATCCTCGCCAAACCGACACCGCTCACACCGCAGGAGTTCGAACGGATCAAGAACCACCCGCGGGTCGGCGCCGAAATCCTGCGGAATGTGCCTTTCGGCGCGCCGGTTGCCGACATGGTGCTCTGCCATCACGAACGATGGGACGGCCTCGGCTACCCCGGCGGCCTCCGGGGCGCGGACATCCCGATCGGCGCGCGCATCCTCGCGATAGCGGATTGCTACAGCACGATGCAGTCGGATCGCCCGTATCGGCGCGCCCGGACCGAGGGAGCGGCGATCGCGGCGCTGCGGGAACAAGCGGGTGCGGCGTTCGATCCGGCGCTCGTGGATCTCCTCATCGCGCGCGTGCATCGCTCGCAGGCAGCGCGCAGCGGGGACGAAACCGGGGAGGACACCTGGACGCAGGGCGAAGGCATGGTCGCGCTCCAGGACATCGCACAGACCCACCGGGAAGAGCAGATGCTCTATGAAATCGCGCAGGCGCTCGGATCGAGTCTCGGCGTCGCGGACGCGATGGCGCTCGTCGGAGAAAAGGTGCGCCGCCTGGTGCCGTTCGTGACCTGTGCGCTCTTTCTCGGCGACGACGCCGACGGATACGTCTGCCGCTATGCCCACGGACCCGGGACGGAGGCGCTGCTCAACTGGGCGCCGCGATCGTGGAGCGAGATCGCGCTCAGCTTGCCGGCGTGCGCGGATGGCCGTGGGATTCACGGCGAGGAGTTGGCGGCGATGCTCCCCTGCCCGCTCACGTTCGACGGGGTGCTCATCGGCGGCATTGCGCTCTATCACACAGTCCCGGGGCATTTCACGGACGAGCACCGCCGGCTGCTGGCGCGGGTCAGCGAGCAGACCGCCGCCGTCATCTTCAATTCGACGCGGTTCGAGCAGACGCAGCACGAATCCCACACGGATCCGTTGACGGGCCTTGCGAACCGCCGGTCGCTCGATCGCCAGTTCGAGGCCGGGCTCGAGCGCGCCGCGCGCAACCAGGGAACCGTCAGCCTCGTTGTGCTGGACCTCGATCGCCTCAAGGAAATCAACGACACGTACGGGCACGAAGCGGGCGACCGGGCGCTCCGCGCTGTCGGCACCGTTCTGGGATCGACCGTCGGCGAGGACGATTTGTGCGCGCGGTTCGCCGGCGACGAGTTCGTCGTGCTGCTGTGGGACAGCACGCCGGAGCAGGAAGCGCACCGGGTGCGGCAGCTGCAGAACGCGATCGCCGCGTACCCGTTCGAACCGCGGCCGGGCGTGCGGGTCTCGCTGTCGATCAGCGCCGGCCCCGCGCGATTCCCGGTGGATGGCAGCACGTTCGAAGAACTGCTGGCCGCTGCGGACGAGCGGATGTATCACGACAAGGCGGGCCGCCGCTCCAGGAACTCGGGCCGCCATGCGGCGATCGTCCAGGAACGGGCATAGCGGCTGCTCGCAGGTATCAGCTATCAGCTACTCGCTTCCAGCTTCCGGCTTCCGGCTTCCAGCTTCCAGCTTCCAGCTTTCAGCTTTCAGCTCTCAGCTCTCAGCTCTCAGCTCTCAGCTCTCAGCGCGGTTCACAGGCTGGCGGCGCCGCATCTGCAGCTGCCAGTTCTCTCCAGTTCGCCGCTCGCCGTGATTCGCGCTCAAATGCCTGTGAGCTATCAGCCATCAGCTATCAGCTGTCGGCTGCGAGATGGGAGCTGCGAAGACGTGAGCTTCAAGCCGGAGCGGCGTCGCTGGTAGCGTCGCTTGTCCCCGGCAGGGCGTCGTCGACAACGGGCAGCGGGGAGCTGCCGAATAACGCGTAGCGCGTCGCCGACAACCGGTAGCTCGACCGGGAAGCGGATAGCGAGTAGCGGGGAGCGAGTAGCAGGGAGCGCGTCGTCGATAACCGGAAGCCGGAAGCTGACAGCTGACAGCCTGACAGCTGAAGTCTGAGACCTGATAGCCTTGCGCTATGGTCCCATAAGCCTCACGCATGGGTTGACCCCGAAAATCATCGCCGCTTATACTAGAACCCTGATGTCACCGCAGATCATCACGACCAGCATTCGCCAGACCCGGACCCGGACGACGAGGATTCGGGCTGTCGGCGGGGCTTGCGCGCTGGCCGGATAAGACATCGTCCCGGACACCACGCAACCCGCCGGCCTCCACGGGCCGGCGGGTTTTTTTTCGCCGCGCGACGCGCGGCCGCTCGAGGGTGAGCAGCAGCCATGGTCTTCACATCCGCCGCATTGGCGCGGGCGCTCCCGTCATGATCGGCGCCGCCCGGGGATACCGCGCCGTCTTTCGCTGCACCGCCGGTTGCCCGGGCGACCACAGCATCTGGCAGCCGCTCTATCGCTGCCCCTCCTGCCGCTCGCTGCTGCAGGTCGTGCACGACGTCGAGGCGCTGCGCGATCGCACGGCTGCCGAGTGGCGCCGTCTCTTCGACGACCGCTACAAGCGTACGGCGTGGCCGTACGGGTCCGGCGTGTGGGGGAAGAAGGAGTGGGTGTGCCCGGAGCTCCGAAACGAGAACGTGGTCTCGATGGACGAAGGCGGCACCAACATGTTCTGGGCGGAGCGGTTCGGCCGCGAGCTCGGCATCGAGGACCTCTGGGTCAAGCAGTGCGGCAACTCCCACACCGGCTCCTTCAAGGACCTCGGGATGACCGTCCTGGTGTCGGTCGTCAAGCAGATGGCGGCCGACGGCGCGGGCGTACGGGCGGTGGCCTGTGCGTCGACGGGCGACACGTCCGCGGCCCTGGCCGCGTATGCGGCAGCGGCCGGCATCCCCGCCATCGTGATCCTGCCGCGGGGCCGGGTGACCCCCGCGCAGCTCGTGCAACCGCTGGCGAACGGCGCCCGGGTCCTGTATCTCGACACCGACTTCGACGGCTGCATGAGCATCGTGCGCCGGCTCGCCGAAGAGGAGGGCGTGTATCTCGCCAACTCGATGAACAGCCTGCGGCTCGAAGGCCAGAAGACCCTGTCGATTGAAATCGCGCAGCAGTTCGACTGGGAAGTGCCGGACGTCGTCATCGTCCCGGGCGGCAATCTGGGGAACGTGAGCGCGATCGGCGCCGGCTTCGACCTGATGATCGAGCTCGGGGTGATTGCCAAACGCCCGCGCCTCGTCGTCGCCCAGGCGGCGGCGGCCAACCCGCTCTACACCGCGTACCGCAATGACTGGAAGTTCGAGCCGATCACGGCGCGTCCGACGATCGCGTCCGCCATCCAGATCGGCAACCCGGTGTCGATCGACAAGGCCATCCGGACGCTTCAGCGGTTCGACGGGATTGTCGAACAGGCCACCGAGGGCGAGCTCGCCGATGCGGCCGCGCGGGCGGATCGGACAGGCATGTTCAACTGCCCCCACACCGGCGTGGCGCTTGCGGCCCTCGAGAAGCTCGCCGCGCGCGGCATCATCGCGGGCACGGATCGCACGATCGTGATCTCCACCGCGAACGGCTTGAAGTTCAGCGACTTCAAGGTGGCGTATCACACCGGCACGTTGCCCGGCGTCACGCCGCGGCACGCGAATCCCCCCGTCGAACTGCCGAACGACTACGACGCGGTGCGTCGGGCGGTGGACAGCCTCGTGACGGCTGCCCCCGCGGAATCGCCTGTCGCCCGGAGCCGCTCGTGAGCGAGGCGCCCGGGGCGCGCACTCGCCCCGGCGGGCTGGAGATCTGGAAGTTCGGCGGCGCGTCGCTCGCGGATGCGGCGGCGATTCAGCGGGCCGCCGCGCTGATTGGTGCGCACCCCGGTCCACTCGTGATCGTCGCGTCGGCGCTCGGGGGTGTGACCGACCTGCTCCTGAACGGCGCGGCGCTCGCGGCGTCCGGCAAAGCGGATGAAGCGGGGCGCGTGGCGGCGGTGTTTCTCCGGCGGCATCACGACGTCGCGAAGGCGCTGCTCCCCGAAGGGGCGTCGCGGCGAGCCCTTCTCCGGACCATCGACGCCGCCGCACGTGAATACCGCGACCTCTGCGGCGCTGTGGCGGTGCTCGGGCATCTGGCGCCGCGGGCGAGCGACATGCTGATCGCGCGCGGTGAACAGATGTCGGCGACCATCCTGGCCGCCGCGCTCGGCGCCGCGAGGCGGAAAGCTGTCTACGTCGACGCATCGGAGATCGTCGTCACGGACGGTCACCACGGGGGCGCCGCGCCGGATCTCGCGGAGAGCGGCCGTCGAGCCAAGCGCGCGCTGCGCCCCTTGCTCGCGCGTGGCCTTACGCCGGTCGTGCCGGGGTTCATCGGCGCGGCTCCAGACGGCAGCATCATCACCCTCGGCCGGGGCGGGTCCGACCTGACGGCCACGCTGCTCGCCCCGCCGCTCGCCGCACGGTGCGTAGTGCTCTGGAAAGACGTGCCCGGGATTCTCACGGCGGATCCGCGTCTCGTGCCGGACGCCCGCCTGATTCCGCAGCTGCACCATCGCGAGGCCGCCGAGGTCGCGCATTACGGTGCAAAGGTGCTCCACCCGCGCGCCCTGATTCCACTCGCCGGCACGCGCATCGTGCTCCGGGTCCGATCGTTCATCGATCCCGAGGCGCCTGGAACGGAGGTCTCCGCGCGCCGGTCGGCCACCGAGTACCCGGTCAAGGCGCTGGCGATCGTGCAGGGCCAGGCGATTGTCACCGTCGCCGGCAAGGGCATGATCGGCGTCCACGGGATTGCGGCCCGGACCTTCACGGCCATCGAAGGCGAGCGGCTGTCGGTCTCGACGATTTTCCAGGCCTCGTCGGAGAGCTCGATTGGATTCACGCTGCCGGAGAGTGAAGCGGACCGCGCGGTCCTGAGCCTTCGGCATGCCTTCCGGACGGAGCTCGCCACCGGACTCATCGACAATGTGACCGCCCGGGCCGGCATGGCGGTGATCGCTGTCGTGGGCGACGGGATGGCGGGCGCCCCTGGCGTCGCCGCGCGCGTGTTCACCGCGCTCGCGACCCACGCGATCAACGTGGTGGCAATCGCGCAGGGGTCCTCCGAGCGCAACATTTCGTTTGCTGTGGCCGGTGCGGACGCCGCCGCGGCCGCGCGGTGCGTTCACGCCGCCTTCCAGCTCTCGAAAATTGGCGGCGGACGGTCCCAGGCCGCGCCGCGCACCGACGTCGTCCTGCTCGGGTTCGGACGTGTCGGACGGGCGCTCGCAGACCAGATCGCCGCGCCGAACGGCGGACCGGCAGTCCGCGTCATCGGCCTCCTCGATCGATCCGGCTACGTCTTCGAGGCGCGCGGCATCTCCCGGCGGCGCCTCCTGGCCCTGACGCGAGAGAAGGACGCGGGGGCCCTGCTCACGTCGCTCGGCGGAGAACCAGCCGTCGCGGCGGATGCCCTGACCCTGATGTCGCGCCACGCGGTGTCGCGGCCGGTGATTGTGGACGTCACGAGCGACGAGACAGGCGACCTGCTGCGAGCGGCGCTCGGGCACGGGTTCGACGTCGTGCTCGCGAACAAGAAACCGCTCGCGGGCTCCTGGCGCAGCTACGCGGATCTGCTCGAGGCGATGACCGCGGGCGGGAGGCGGCTGCGGTACGAGGCTACCGTCGGCGCCGGGCTCCCCATCATCGACACATTCGACAAGCTCGTCGAAACCGGGGACCGCGTGCTGCGGATCGAGGGCTGCGTCAGCGGCAGACTCACGTATGGGGTGTCCGCGGTCTCCTCCGGGACGCCGTTCTCCGTCGCGATCCGCGAGGCCGTCGAACGCGGCTACGCGGAACCGGACCCCCGCGAGGACCTCTCCGGGCAGGACGCGGCGCGCAAGGCGCTGATCCTGGCGCGCCTGCTCGGATACAGAGGCCCGTCGCCGAAGCCGGACAACCTGGTCCCTGTCGCGCTCAGGAAGCTCTCCATCGCCGAGTTCCTGACGCGCGTGTCCACGCTCGACACCGAGTGGGCCGACAGGACGCGTCGCGAAGCCGCCGCGGGGCGCGTCCTTCGCTACGTGGTGACGGCGACCGCACGGGGCGTGTCCGCGAGACTGACGGCGGTGCCGGCCGGTGGGCCGATCGGCGCGTTGCGCGGCACGCGCAACCTTGTCGCGTTCACCACCAGGCGGTATCGCACGGAGCCTCTGGTAATCAGCGGGCCTGGCGCGGGCGCGGAGGTCACCGCCGCCGGGATCCTCAATGACGTCTATTCACTGGCGGCGCGGTGAGGTCGCGACCTGTATGAGACCTGAGTACACGATCCCATCGACGCGCACGTTGCAGGTGGATGCCGACGCCATGCTGCGGCTCATTCTGACGAGCCGCGTCTACGACGTGGCCCACGAGACGCCGCTCGACCCCGCACCCCGGCTCTCGAAGCGGCTCGGGAACACCGTCCTGCTCAAGCGCGAAGACCTGCAGCCGATCTTCAGCTTCAAGCTTCGCGGCGCCTACAACCACATCGCGCATCTCACGCCCGCGTCGCGCGCTGCGGGCGTCATCGCCGCCAGCGCCGGCAACCACGCCCAGGGAGTGGCCTTCTCGGCGCGGCACCTCGGCATCCGCGCCCTGATCGTGATGCCGCAGACCACCCCGGAGATCAAGGTGGACGCCGTGCGCGACATGGGCGCCGAAGTGGTGCTGAGCGGCGACACTTACGCGGATGCCAAAGCGCACTGCGACGTACTGGCGCGGCAGACCGGGCTCGCGTTCGTGCATCCGTTCGACGACCCCCTCGTCATCGCCGGCCAGGGCACCATCGCGAACGAGATCTTGCGGCATCGCCTCGGAGACGTCTCGGCGATCTTCGTGCCCGTCGGCGGCGGCGGACTCATTGCGGGCATCGCCAGCTACGTGAAAGCGCTCCGGCCCTCGGTTCGCGTCATCGGCGTCGAGCCGTTCGAGGCCGACGCGATGTTCCAGTCGCTTGCCGCGGGTCGCCGGATCGTCCTCGACGGCGTCGGGATCTTCGCCGATGGCGTCGCCGTGCGTGAAGTCGGCGAAATCACGTTCCCGATCGTCCAGGCGACCGTGGACGAAATCGTCCGCGTCTCGAACGACGAGATCTGCGCCGCGATCAAGGACATCTTCGACGAGACGCGATCGATCCTCGAACCCGCCGGCGCTCTCGCGGTCGCCGGCATGCGCGCGTGGGTCACGCGGACGGGCACCACCGGGGCGCGCCTCGCCGCCGTGCTGAGTGGGGCCAACATGAACTTCGACAGGCTTCGGTTCGTCGCCGAACGCGCGGAGCTCGGCGAAGCGCGTGAGGCGCTGTTCGGTGTCACGATACCCGAGCGTCCGGGGGCCTTCCGGGAATTTTGCGCGGCAATTGGCCGCCGCGTGGTGACGGAGTTCAACTACCGGCTGAGCGGACGCGATCACGCGCACATCTTCGTTGGAATCGCGACCCGCTCCAGGGACGACGCCGCGGAGCTCGAGGCGGCCTTCGAGGCCCGCGGGTACCGGACGGCGATCCTGACCGACGACGAGACCGCGAAACTGCACGTCCGGCACATGGTGGGCGGCCGCAGTCCGGAGGTCGCGAACGAGCAGCTGTGCCGGTTCGAGTTCCCGGAGCGCCCCGGGGCCCTCATGGCGTTCCTGGAACAGCTCGGCGGCCGGTGGAACATCAGCCTGTTCCACTACCGCAACCACGGCGCCGATTTCGGCCGGGTGCTCGCCGGATTCGAGGTCCCGGCCAGCGACATGCTGCGCTTCGAAGAGTTCCTCGACGGCCTGGGCTACCGCTATCAGCGCGAGATCGGCAACGCCGGGTACGAGCTGTTCCTGGCGGGCCATTGAGTGGGCAACTGAACTCTCTCGTCCACACCGGCGCGCGAAGCTGGGCGATCCCGCGCTGATCAGGAGCCCCCGTTTACGGATGTCGTACCCTCCCGAGACCATCGCGCCACCCAGGGACAGCCGCACCGCGTTTCCGGTCCTCGGAGCGCTCAGCCTCTGCCACCTGCTGAACGACATGGTGCAGTCCCTGCTGCCCTCCATCTATCCGATCCTGAAAGCGTCGCTCCATCTCGACTTCAGTCACATCGGACTGATTACCCTCGCGAACCAGCTCACCGCGTCGCTGCTTCAGCCCGTCGTCGGTTACTACACCGATCGTCGTCCGCAGCCGCAATCGCTCGCGGTCGGCATGACGTTCACGCTGTCCGGTCTGCTGCTGCTCGCGTGGGCCGGCCATTTCGGCACGGTGCTCGCGGCGGCGGGACTCATCGGGATCGGGTCCTCGATTTTTCACCCCGAGTCCTCACGCATCGCGCGGCTCGCCTCCGGCGGACAGCACGGCCTGGCCCAGTCGCTGTTCCAGGTTGGTGGCAATGCCGGATCCGCCATCGGTCCGCTGCTCGCGGCGTTCATCGTGCTGCCGCGTGGCCAGGGCAGCCTGTCGTGGTTCGCCGTTGCGCCGGTCGTCGCCATCACGATGCTGTGGCGTGTGGGTGGGTGGTACGGCCGCCGCGCGCACCGGGTGACGGGGCCGCGGGCCGCCGGACATGCGGCGCACCATCACCTCACGAACCGGCAGGTGACGCGCGCGCTGATCGTGCTGCTCGTCCTCGTGTTCTCGAAGTATATCTACCTCGCGAGTCTGAGCACGTACTACACGTTCTACCTGATCGAGACCTTTGGCGTGTCGGTCCGCAGCGCCCAACTGCACCTGTTCGTCTTCCTGGGCGCGGTCGCGGCGGGCACGATTCTCGGCGGCCCCGTCGGCGATCGCGTCGGACGCAAATACGTGATCTGGGGATCGATTCTCGGCGTCCTGCCGTTCTCGCTCGCGCTGCCCCACGCGAATCTGGCGATGACAGGCGTCCTCAGCGCCGTCATCGGCCTGATCCTCGCCTCGGCATTCTCCGCGATCATCGTCTATGCCCAGGAGCTGGTCCCGGGGAAAATCGGGATGATCTCGGGAATGTTCTTTGGTTTTGCCTTCGGAGTGGGCGGCCTCGGGGCCGCGGCGCTGGGCGCTCTCGCCGACCGGACGACGGTGACGTTCATCTATCAGATATGTGCGTGGCTGCCGGCGCTCGGTCTGCTGACCGCCTTCCTGCCGGACGTGGAGCCGAGACGCGACAGACCGTGAGCGTCAGACGTGCTCCCTGAATACGAGGAGGGGACTCGGGCGCGGCGCGGACACCGACACGCAGTCTGGGTAGGATGACAGCGGTACGTGGCCCCATTGACCTGGCTGGTATAGATGGCCACCAGCGTCGCAGGATCCTGAACGCCGGCCGCCAGATGGAAGAGCAGGGCGTCGGTCCCGCGGCAGGCATGGCGCCGGCCGACGCTGTCGAAGATGCGTGCCGCCTCGGAACGGGGCGGGCCTGAACCTCAGGATCGACAACTTACGCTACAGTTGAGTGTCCGCATTTTCATGGCCAGCATCGACGCGGTACGCCGACAGAATCCGTTGCGCGGGGTGCTCGCGTCACAGCAGGCCGGGCTCGTGCTCGTCATCCTCCTGCTCGCCGCGGTGCTGACGCTGCTCGCCGGCTCTCATGCGGACCGCGTGACCGGCCGAACGGTCAATAACTTCCTGAACTCCTACACGCTGATCCAGACAGCCACCGACGCCAGCTTCTTCGCGATCATGGCCGTCGGCGCAACGGTCGTCATCATCTCGGGCGGCATCGATCTGTCGGTCGGGTCGATCTATGCGCTCGCGGGCGTCGCGGCCGCCATGGCGCTGCGCGCGCACGGGCCGGCCGACGCCGCCGGCGCCGTGGCGCTCGGGCTTGCCGTGACGATCGGGGTGGGCCTCGCGTGCGGGTTGATCAACGGGCTGATGGTCGTCTGGCTGAACGTGCACCCGTTCATCATCACGCTCGGGACCATGTGGATCCTGCGCGGCGTCGCGTTCGTCGCGAGCAACGCCGAGAGCATCCTGCTGCCCCGCGCCCTGACGAACGTCGCGAAGGCGTCGCTCGGCCTGAGCGCGTCGCTCTATCCAGTGCCGATGCTCGCGATGATCACGGTCACCGTACTCGGCGCGATCTACCTGCGGCAGACGGTCATGGGTCGCCACGTGTTCGCAGTCGGCGGCAATCCGGAGGCCAGCCGGTTCTCCGGACTCTCGCTGCGGCGCATCCAATGCAGCGTCTTCGTGATCTCCGGACTGACGGCGGGGATCGCGGCCTTCATCGGCGCCAGCTTCTACGGATCGGCCTCGTGCGTCGACGCGACCGGCTACGAGCTGTATGTCATCGCGTCGGCTGTCGTCGGAGGAGCCAGCCTCGCGGGCGGCAAAGGCAGCGCCATCAGCGCCATGCTCGGCGCGCTCCTCATCGTCCTCATCCGGCAATCCATCCGGACCCTGCACTTCGATCAGAATTACGAGTGGATCATCATCGGCTGCGCCACAATCATCGCGGTCGTGCTCGACCGCGCCAGCGCCAGCTTCACGGCGCGGCGGCTCGCGCGCGCGGCCACGCGGTAGGCCCCCACAACACGGGAGAGACACATGACGAATCGAGTATCCGCGGCCGTGGCGCTGCTGCTGGCCGCCGGAATCCTGGCGGGCTGCGGCGGCGGACAACAGGGTGCCACCGTCGAGAAGACCCTGGTCTCGAGGGGCGGCCCGCTGAAGATCGCGATGATCGCGAAGAGCTCCACCAACCCGGTCTTCCTGTCGGCCCGCACCGGCGCGGAAGCGGCAGCCCGCGAGCTCTCCAAGAAGCACGGCATCGCGATCGACGTCGTCTGGATGACGCCGCCGCAAGAGGACGGGCAGGTCCAGGCCCAGCGCATCGCCCAGGCGGTCAACGAGGGGGCGAACGCCATCCTGATCTCGTGCTCGGATGCCGGCAAGGTGACCGGCGCGATCAATGATGCCGCCGCGCGCGGCGTGCCGGTCATGACCTTCGACAGCGACGCGCCGCAGTCCAAGCGCTTCGCCTTCTACGGGGTGGACGATGTCCGCACCGGGGAGACGGTGATGCGGGAGCTCGCACCGCTGATGAACGAGAAGGGGGCGGTGGCCATCCTCGCCGGCAACCAGAATGCGCCGAACCTGCGCAACCGCGTCCTCGGCGTCAAGCAGGAGGCCGCGAAGCATCCGGGCATCAAGATCGTGGACACCTTCTATCACATCGAGACCCCACAGGACGCCGCGGCCGAAGTCGTGCGGGCGCAGAACGCCAATCCGCAGATCCAGGGGTGGGCCATGATCGGCGGGTGGCCGCTCTTCACACCGACCCTGCTCACCGACCTGGATCCATCGAAAGTGAAGATCGTCGCGGTTGACGCGCTGCCGGTGGAGCTCGTCTACGTCGAGAAGGGGCTCGCGCCCGTGCTGCTGGCACAGCCGACATACATGTGGGGCTACGTATCGGTGCAGCGGATCGTCGACAAGGTGCATCTCAAGCAGGACGTACCGACGATCATCCCCATGGATGTCGTGCGGGTCACCAGGGACAACCTCGGCACCTGGGCGCGCCAGCTGCAAACGTGGGGCTTCACCGACGTGCCCGACGCCTATCTGAAGATGCAGTGACGCATGTCCACGCCTGAGCCCGCGATCCGCTTCGAGGGGGTGACCCGTCGATTCCCTGGCGTGCTCGCCCTGGACGACGTGAGCTTCGACGTCGCGGCCGGCTCCTGCCACGCGCTCTGCGGGGAGAACGGCGCCGGGAAGAGCACGCTTGGCAAGATCCTGGGCGGCATCCATCCGCCGGATGGCGGGCGTGTGATCGTCTTCGGCGAGCCGGTCAGCTTTGGGAGCCCCGAGCAGGCGCTCGCGGCCGGTGTGGCGATCGTCCACCAGGAGCTCGCGTTCTGCGAGAACCTGTCAGTCGCCGAAAACCTGTGCCTCGGGTCCCTGCCCGGTCACGGACCGTTCGTGTCGCGCGACGCGATGCGGCGCCGCGCGGCGGAGATGCTGGGGACGATTGGGGCCGACGTCGACCCCGACCGCCTCGTCGGCGAGCTGAGCACCGGGCAGCAGCAGATGCTGCAGATTGCCGCCGCCGTCAGCCGCGGCGCCCGGGTCATTGTCTTCGACGAGCCGACGAGCAGCCTGTCCCAGCACGAGGCCGAGCGGCTGTACTGCCTCGTCGCCGACCTGCGCCAACGCGGCGCCACGCTGATTTACGTCAGCCACCGGATGGACGAGATTTTCCGGCTCTGCGACACGATCACGGTACTCAGGGACGGCCGCCACGTGAGCACGCAGCCCGCTGCGGCACTCACCGAGGCAGCGCTGGTGGAAGCGATGATCGGCCGCCCGCTCGGGGAGTATTTCCCGAAGCATCTGCACGCGGTTCCCGGGAAAGAGCTGCTCCGTGTGGCAGGACTGACCAGCGAGCCGTCGTTTCGGGACGTGTCGCTGTCGCTGCGCGCTGGCGAAGTCGTCGGCCTCGCGGGCCTGGTCGGCGCGGGACGATCGGAAATCGCACGGGCGCTCTTCGGGCTCGACGCGAACGCAACGGGACGTGTGTGGATCGACGGGGTGGAAGGCATCCCGCGCTCCCCCGTTGCCGCGATGCAGGCGGGCGTCGCCCTTGTGCCGGAGGATCGGAAACGGCAGGGGCTCGTGCTGAGCATGTCGGCGCTGGCCAACACGACGCTGCCGACTCTGAACGCGCTCTCCCGATTCCTGTTCATCAGGCGCCGTGCGGAACGCGGCCTCGCGCGCGCCTACTTCGAGCGTCTGCGAGTGCGGGTCTCGGCGCTCGACGCGCTGGCGGCGGGGCTCTCGGGGGGCACCCAGCAGAAGCTCGTGCTCGCGAAATGGCTCGCCGCCCGCTGCCGCATCCTGATCCTGGACGAGCCCACGCGAGGCGTGGACGTCGGCGCAAAGGCGGAAATCCACGTCCTCATCGACGAGCTTGCGTCAGCAGGCAATGCGGTGCTGCTGATTTCGAGCGAGCTGCCCGAGGTTCTCCATCTGTCCACGCGCATTATCGTGGTCCGCAGCGGCCGGATCGCGGGGGAGCTGCCCAGGGCGGAGGCGACGCAGTCGGCATTGATGCGCCTGATGGCCGGAACGGCCACGCAGGGGTGAGGCGAGCTGGCGCGCGCGCTCAGGGCTTGAAGCGCTTCCAGTCGATTCCGAGCTTGCGCACTTTATAGTTCACGATCCGCTCCGTGGTGCGGAGCAGCCGGGCGGCCTTGGCGCGGTTGCCGCGGGCGCTCTTCAGAGCGTCCTGCAGCAGGTCCTTCTCGTACGCCGCCACCGCATCGTCGAGCGCGATGCTCATCACGGTGCCCGATGCCTCGGCGGTCTGCAGGGTCGGCGAGAGGTGGTGGGCGTGGATGACGTGCCCGTCGCAGACGAGCACCGCGCGTTCGATGACGTTCTGGAGCTCGCGCGCGTTGCCGGGCCAGTGATACGAGGTCAGCATGTCGATCGCCGGTGTGGCGAGCCGCCGGATGTCGCGGCCGTGCTCGGCTGAGTAGCGCTGGAGGAAGTGGTCGGCGAGCAGCAGCACGTCAGGCTTCCGCTCCCGCAGGGGCGGGATGAAGATCGGAAACACGTTGAGCCGGTAGAACAGATCTTCGCGGAAGGAGCCTTTTTCGATCGCCCGTTCGAGATCCTTGTTGGTCGCGGCGATCAGGCGGACGTCGGACTTGAGCGTCTCGTGCCCGCCGAGACGTTCGAACTCGCGCTCCTGGAGAACCCGCAGAAGCTTGACCTGCGTGGCGAGCTGCACATCGCCGATTTCGTCGAGAAACAGCGTGCCGCCCTCCGCCAGCTCGAAGCGCCCCTTCTTCCGCGCGTCCGCGCCCGTGAACGCCCCCTTCTCGTATCCGAACAGCTCGGATTCGATGAGCGTGTCGGGCAGCGCGCCGCAGCTCACTTTGACGAACGGCTTCTTCGCGCGTGACGAGTTGTAGTGGATGGCGCTCGCGATGAGCTCCTTGCCCGTCCCGGACTCGCCGCGCAGCAGCACGGTGGTGTTCGTGCGCGCCACCTGCGCCACCTGCTCGTAGACGCGCTGCATCGGTCCGCTGTTGCCGACGATCCCGGCGAAGTCGTACCGCTCGCGGAGCTCCTGCTTCAGGTGCGCGTTCTCGTTGACCAGCCGTTTGTGCTGGGCGGCGACGAGCCGCTGCACCTTGAGCGCCTGGCCGATCGCGGAAGCCACCACGCTGTAGAAGGCCTTCGAACGTTCGTAGTTCCGGTCCGCCTTGAACTTGAGGCTGACGCCGAGCGCGCCGACCACGCGGCGATCGAACCCGATCGGCACGCAGATGAAGCTCGTCTCCTCCGCCTGCGCGTCTTCGCGGCCGTTGGCGCGCAGCACCAGCGAAGGTTCGCGGCTGACGCGCGTGACGATGACCGCCTTGCCGGTTTCGACGACCTTGCCGATGACGCCTTCGCCGAGGGTGTAGTGGATGTGGTGCGACGGCCGATTCAGCCCGTGCGCCGCCTCCACGTGCAGCTGGCGTCCCTCCTCGTCGAGGCGGACAATCAGGCTCTGCGCGATGGCGTGCCGCCGCGCGAGCGTCTCGAGCACTTCCTGCAGCGCGCTCTTGGTGTTGAGCGTGCTCGAGAGCGCGTCGGTGATCTGGAGCAGCGTGGCGAGCCGTTCCTGTTCGGTCGAGGGGCTGTCGGTCGGACTACTGCGTGCGGCAATCTTCGTGGTCATCGAGGGTCGATCCGCCTGAACAAAATTGTCGCGCGCATGATCTTCGGCCACCCAATTCTCGCCCGCGCCCCGCCGCCGCGTCAACCGCGAACACCACATCGCAAGCACAAATCCGTGATTCTTCGCCGTGATCATGCGTCCGCGCCAGACCTACTTGTCGCTCGACGCACGCGCAATGAACAAAATTGTCTATTTCGCCCGTGTGGCCCGCCATCAGCTATCAGCTTCCCGCTTCTGGCTTCTGGCTTCGGCTTCCGGCTTCCGGCTTCCCGCTTCCAGCTTCCGGCTTCCGGCTTCCGGCTTCCGGCTTCTGGCTTCCGGCTTCCCGCTTCCGGCTTCCGGCTTCCGGCTTCCCGCTTCCGGCTCCGGCTTCCGGCTTCCCGCTTCCAGCTCCGGCTTCCGGCTTCCCGCTTCCCGCTTCCGGCTTCCGGCTTCCGGCTTCCGGCTTCCGGCTTCCAGCTTCCGGCTGAGAGCTCCACAGTGCCGTGTCTGGAGCCGAAGCTCGAGTCCCGAGTCCCGAGTCCCGAGTCCCGAGTCCCGAGTCCCGAGTCCCGAGTCCCGAGTCCCGTATCCCGGATCCCGAGTAATATCTAGCATTCAAACCATTTCGGGTCGGTGGCCCGCGGTTGGGAGCTGAAACGGTCGTGTTACGCGGGTACCTGGAACTCCTGCGCCCGCCGAACGTGATGACGGCAGTGGCGGACGTGCTCGCGGGCTATGCCGTCGCGGGGCTCAGCAATTCCGCAGCGCTGCCCTGGCTCCTTGGAGCGACCGCCTGTCTCTACGCCGGCGGAGTCGTGCTCAACGACTTTTTCGATCGCCACATCGACGCTGTCGAACGGCCTGAGCGCCCGCTGCCGAGCGGCCGGGTGCCCGCGCGCCACGCGGCAGCCCTTGGCGGCGGGCTGCTGGTGGCCGGCGTCGTCTTCGCCTTCCGCGCCACGCCTGCGGCGGGAATCGTCGCGACAGCGACAGCGGCCGCGATCCTCCTGTATGACACCTGGGCGAAACACCAGGGCCCGCTCGGCCCGGCCGTTATGGGGGCGTGCCGCGGGTTGAACCTGCTCCTCGGCATGGCGGCGGCCCCGGCGGTGATCGCCGGCAGCTGGCCGCTCACGCTCATTCCCTTCACCTACATTGCCGCAGTCACGGTCGTCAGCCGCGGGGAAGTCCACGGCGGAAAACGGGGAGCCGCCGCGCTGGCTCTGGTATCGTTGAGTGGGGTGATCATTGCGCTCGCGTGCGTCTCGGCTGTCGCGGCAGTGGGACGCCGGCTCGGGGCCGGTGCCGTCGCGCTGCTGCTCGCGTGGCGTGTGCTCCCTCCGTTCTGGCGCGTGTTCAAGGACCCGGCGCCCGGCCCGATCCGGCACGCCATCAGGACAGGGGTACTGTCGCTGGTGCTGGTTGACGCGACCCTCGGGGCCGCATATGCGGGTCCGCTGTTCGGAGCGGTCGTACTCGCGACGGCGGGCGTCGCGGCGGGCCTCGCCCGGTTGTTTGCGGTTACCTGAGATGGACGCCATCCTTCAGGAGATTCAGGTCTCCTTCCGGTATCCGGTGCACTTCACCACGGGCCTGTTCGCCCCTGCCAACACGCTCCTGCGCGACCTCGTCGCCCGGGCGGGCGCCTCGGGACCGAGCCGCATGCTCGTGGTCCTCGACAGCGGCGTCGAGCGCGCGCACCCGCATCTCGTGAGCGCCATCAGTGCCTACTTCGACGCGCACCAGCCGTCACTGGAGCTGACCGGACCCGTGCTGGTCATTCCCGGGGGCGAGCAGGCGAAGAACGATCCGGCGCATCTCCAGCGCGTGCTGCAGGCGATCCACGGCGCCGCGCTGTGCCGCCACTCCTATCTCGTGGCAGTTGGCGGCGGCGCCGTCCTCGATGTGGCCGGGTTCGCCGCCGCGACGGCGCATCGCGGAGTCCGGCTGATCCGCGTCCCCACGACGGTCCTCGCGCAGGACGACTCGGCCGTCGGCGTGAAGAACGGGATCAATGCCTTCGGCCAGAAGAACTACGTCGGCACGTTCGCGCCCCCATTCGCCGTCGTCAACGATTTCGCGTTTCTGACGACGCTGGCCGATCGGGACTGGCGGGGCGGACTGACCGAGGCGGTGAAGGCGGCGCTCATCAGGGACGCGCCGTTCTTCGACTTTCTGGAGGCGCAGGCACCCGCTCTCGTCAGCCGCGACAGCATCGCGATGGAGCAGGTGATCCGCCGGTCGGCCGCGCTGCACCTCCAGCACATCGCGACGTGCGGGGACCCATTCGAGCTCGGGTCTTCCCGGCCGCTCGATTTCGGGCACTGGGCCGCACACAAACTGGAGCAGCTCACCGACCACCGCATGCGCCACGGCGAAGCCGTCGGGATCGGCATCGCGCTCGACAGCACCTATTCGTACCTCGCCGGCTACCTGCCCGAGGCGCAATGGCGGCGCATCATCGGTCTGATCGGCGCGCTCGGGCTTCCGCTCTACGCTCCCGCGCTCGGAGAGAATCCGGAGAGGCCGGGCGAACCGCGCCCCGTGCTGCGCGGTCTCGCGGAATTCCAGGAACACCTGGGCGGCCGGCTGACAATCATGATGCTCGAGGACATCGGGCGTCCCTTCGACGTGCACGAGATTGAGACCGACCGGATGCTGCAGAGCATCGAGACATTGAAAGCGCTCGAGGCGGCGCGCGGCGTGACGACCGCGCAGAAGGCTTCGTGAGCGGCTGACCAGAGCGGGACACCATGACCCCTACATCCTTCAGATCGCCCCTGACCACTTCCCAGATCCTGGATGAGTACTTCATCGAGAACCGTACTCGCCTGCTCGAAATCGCCGCGTTCCTCGATAGGGTCGATCGCACACCGCCGATGACGGCCGCGGAAGACTTCCGCATGAAGGCCTTCGCGGAAGCCGTGGCTGCGCTGTCTGGTCCCGGGGAGCGCCTGATGCGGATCCAGCTCCTCCTGAGCGATCGAACCACCGCTCCGCTCGAAAGGCTGGACAGGAAGAGTGCGCGCGGGGCGTACGACCGGTGGGACAAGGAGGCGCGCTCGTGAAGTACATCGACCATCACGCGCACATGGTCTCGCGGACGACCGACGACTACCAGCAGATGGCGCTGACGGGATGCGTGGCGGTGACCGAGCCGGCGTTCTGGGCGGGATGGGATCGCAGCTGCGGCGACAGCGTGGAAGATTACTTCCGCCAGCTGACCGAGTTCGAGCCGGGCCGCGCGGCGCAGTACGGCGTGCAGCACTACACCTGGCTCGCCGTGAACCCCAAGGAATCGGACGACCGGGCGCTGTCGCGGGACGTCATTGAGCGTATCCCGAAGTTCCTCGACCGCCCGACGGTGCTGGGCATCGGGGAGATCGGGCTCAACCGCATCACGCGCAACGAGATCGCGACGTACACGGAGCAGGTGGAACTGGCCATTGCACACCGCCAGTTGATCCTGATTCACACGCCGCATCTCGAGGACAAGTACAAGGGCACGACGATATCGGTCGACGTGCTCCGGCGGTACCGCGAGATCGATCCGCAGCGGGTCATGGTCGATCACGCAGAGGAGCACACGATCGAGATGATCCTGGAGCACGGATTCTGGGCCGGCCTCACACTCTATCCCCAGACCAAGATCTCGCCGCAGCGCGCCGTGGACGTCATCGAAAAGTACGGCCCCGAGCGGATCTGCGTTGCCGGCGCCTGCGATTGGGGCCCGAGCGACCCGATTGCCGTGCCGCGATTTGCGATGGAGATGCGCCGCCGCCGGCACCCGGAATCGCTCATCCACCGGATCGTCTTCGAGAATCCCGTTCGCTTCCTGAGCCAGTCGCCCAAGTTCGCGCTGCCGGCCGGTGCGACCGAAGCGACGCCCGCGCGAGTCTGACGGGAACGACACGGTGCAGGTAGGTCGCGACGGCTTCTTCCATCTGACGTATTGCACCAACATCCACCCGGGCAACGGATGGACCGAAGTTGATGCGAACCTTCGGCGCTTCGCTCCGGCGCTGAAGAAGCGCCTCTCCCCCGTGCGGCCTTTCGGACTCGGCCTCCGCCTGTCCGCACGCGACGCCCGCGAACTGCTCGAGGGGCGGCGACTGGACGATCTGCGGGCCTTCCTCGACGCTGAAGGGCTCTATGTGGCCCTCATCAACGGGTTTCCACACGGCTCGTTCCACCGCACGGTCGTCAAGGCAGATGTCTACGCGCCCGACTGGCGCCAAGACGAACGCGTGCGATACACGCTCGACCTCGTCGCCATCCTGGGCCGGCTGCTCCCGGACGGGATGGACGGAGGCGTGTCGACGGTGCCGTTGTCCTACAAGTTCTGGCTCAACCGCCCTGACACGCAGCATTGGCGCACCTTCGTCACGAACGTGGTCCTCGTGGTGACCGCGCTCGTCTCTGCCCGGAGAGAGCGCGGCACCTTCATCCACCTCGACATCGAGCCCGAACCCGATTGCCTGATCGAGCACAGCCAGGAGTTCGTCAAGTTCTTCGAACAGTACCTGCTGCCTGACGGCGCGCCGATGCTCGCGGCAGCGCTCGGCTGCAGCGTGGACGAGGCCGGCCGCGAGCTCCACGATCACGTGCGGATTTGCCTGGACTGCTGCCACTTCGCCGTCGAATTCGAGGACGCCGAGGCGGCGCTCGAGCGCCTGGCGCGCGCCGGCATCAAGATCGGCCGGGTCCAGCTCAGTTCAGCGCTGAAGGTGATGTTTCCGGCTGACGAACAGGGGCGGCAGGCCGTCGCCGAACGGTTGTACGCCTTCGCGGATTCGACGTATCTT
This sequence comes from Acidobacteriota bacterium, assembly GCA_039648985.1. Lineage (GTDB taxonomy): Bacteria > Acidobacteriota > Vicinamibacteria > Vicinamibacterales > 2-12-FULL-66-21 > JALZOC01. Next base: position 44,253 of record JBBWZJ010000208.1, read on the forward strand.
CATCAGGTGATCGAACGCCGGGACGGGCACGAGCTCCGGCATTTTGCGGACCTCGATCAGGCGCTCGCGGCGGGGCGCCCGCCGGCAGGCGCCGAATGGCGGATTCATTTTCACGTGCCGCTCTTTGCCGCGGCGTATGACGGACTCGGCTCGACCCAGGACTACGTGCGCACCATGCTGGGGATCGCGGCGCGGACGCGCGTGGCCGCTCACTTCGAGATCGAGACCTACACGTGGGACGTCCTGCCCGCCGCCTTGAAGGGAGACCTGCTCGACTCGATCGGCCGCGAGTACGAATGGGTGCTCGCACACTTCCCCGCCGAGGCCTGACTCTGCGACGCCCGCCGGCGCTCCTCTCATACCCATGCACAAGACCGTGGTCCTCAACGTCGTCGGATTGACGCCACATCTCCTGGGCGCGTCGATGCCGGCGCTCGCGAGATGGAGTCGCGAAGGCACGCTGGCGCGGATTCAATCCGCCTTCCCGGCCGTGACGTGCTCCGCACAGGCTGACTACCTGACGGGGACGCGTCCCACGGCACACGGGATCGTCGGCAACGGCTGGTACTCGCGCGAGGAGGCGGAGGTCAAGTTCTGGAAACAGTCGAACCTGCTCGTCCAGTCACCGAAGATCTACGAGACGGCCCGCGCGCTCGACCCGTCCTTCACATGCGCGAACCTGTTCTGGTGGTTCAACATGTATTCGAGCGCGGACTACTCTGTCACGCCGCGGCCGATGTACCCCGCCGACGGCCGGAAGATCCCGGACGTCTACACCAGGCCTTCGTCGCTGCGCGATGACCTGCAATCCACGCTCGGAACGTTTCCGCTGTTCGAGTTCTGGGGACCGAGGGCCTCGATCCGCTCCACGCGGTGGATCGCTGACGCGGCCCGGCACGTGGACCTGAAGTTCGATCCGACCTTGACGCTCGTGTACCTTCCGCATCTCGATTACAACCTCCAGCGGATCGGCCCCGATGATCCGGCCACCGCGAGCGACCTGCGCCAGGTGGACGAGGTCTGCGGCGATCTGATTACGCACTACGAGTCGCGGGGCGCCCACGTGATCGTGCTCTCGGAGTACGGCATCCGGGCCGTGTCGAAACCCGTGCACCTCAACCGCGTCCTTCGCGAGCACGGGTTCATCGCATACCGCGAGGAGCTCGGCCACGAGATGCTGGATCCGGGCGCGAGCGCGGCGTTTGCGGTGGCGGACCACCAGATCGCGCACGTCTATGTGAACGACGGGTCGAAGCTGCACGTCGTCCGCGACATTCTCGAGCGGACGCCTGGCGTGGAGACGGTCCTCGGACGCGAACAGAAGGCGGCCGTCGGGATCGATCACGCGCGCGCGGGTGATCTGCTGGCGGTCTCAGCGCCGGATGCCTGGTTCACGTATTACTTCTGGGAGAAGGATGATCGTGCGCCCGACTTCGCGCGGACGGTGGAGATCCACCGCAAGCCGGGCTACGACCCCGTGGAGCTCTTCCTGGATCCCGCCATCCGCGTACCGGCGCTGACAGTCGGCTGGAAGCTCGCCAAGCGAAAGGCGGGGCTGCGCTCGCTGCTCGACGTCATCCCGCTCGACGCGACGCTCGTGAAAGGGTCCCACGGCCGGCAGACCACGTGGCAGGAGGAAGGGCCTGTGTTCATCAGCCGTCAGAAGGCGCTGGTCCCCTCGACGCGGATCACCTCGGTGGACGTTCACGACCACATCCTGCGCCATCTGACGACGCCGCGCAGCTAATGCTGCGCGCTTCGTAGCGCGGAGCTTCAGCTCCGCGTGGGACGTCCCCGACTTACGTAGCGCGGAGCTTCAGCTCCGCGTCAGGAGGCCGGCAGGTCAGCGCGGGGCTGGATTGAGGACGAAGGCCCAGAGTGTGTCGCCCGCGCCGACGATCACATACTGCAGCCCGTCCAGGGTGTAGCTGATTGGCCCGTTGCTGATCGAGGCGTTCAGCCGCGCCTGCCAGAGTGCGTCGCCGGTCGTCGCGTTCAGAGCAACGAGGCTGTTTGTGTTGCCGCCGGTGAAGAGCACATTTCCCGCGGTCGAAATCACGCCGGAGCGGGCGACCCCCTCCCACTTGTGTGTCCAGCGGATCTTCCCCGTCTTGTAGTCGAGTGCGGTCAGCATCGACTCCGAATAGCCGCCGCGGTCCGTGCCCCCCCAGCCTTGCGGGTTGTCGCTCGTGTCGTAGATGTACCAGATGCTCCACGCCTGCGTGGTGGGCACATAGAACAGCCCCGTCCGCGGGCTGAAGCTCGGGGGAGGCCAGTTCGCGGCGCCCCCCTGGTCGGGCGTGACGAGCGCGCCGTCGACCTGCGGCGCCTTGGCGGGATTCGGGATTGGCCGGCCGTCCGGGCCCACCCCGCTGGCCCAGTTGATCTTCACGAAGTCGCTGACGACCACGGGCTGGCCGTTCGTTCGGTCGAGGACGAAGAACTTGCCGTTGCGTGACGCCTGCGCGACAAGCTTGCGCGGGCGGCCGTTCGCCGTATCGTCTATGAGCACGGGCGTCTGCGTCGCGTCCCAGTCGTGGGTGTCATGCGGTGACGCCTGGAAGTACCACGCCATCTTCCCTGTGTCGACGTCGAGCGCCACGATGGACGCCGTGAAGAGGTTGTCGCCGGGACGATTTGCGTACGCCACCACCGGCTGGGGATTACCGGTCGCCACGTAGATCAGGTTCAGGTCGGGGTCATACGTGACCGGCTGCCAGGTCATGCCTCCGCCGTGCTTCGCCGCTTCTTCATTCGGCCAGCTGTCCGACCCCGGGTCGCCCTTCTTCTGCGGGACGACGTACCATCGCCACTGCCGCTCACCCGTGACCGGATCATGCGACTCGACGTACCCGGGAATGTCCAGGTCGTCGCCGCTGACGCCGGCAATCACGTGGTTCTTGATCGCGACTGGCGCGGCGGTTCCGAAGTAATACAGATCGAGATCGCAGATGGGTTTGTGCCAGCGCTCGGTGCCGTCCTTGATGCTGAGTGCCACGAGGTTGCAGTCGGGGGTCTCGAAGTACAGCAACTCGCCGGAGATCGCCACCCCGCGATTGCCGATGTGGTCGCCCCCTTTCGAATGCCAGCCGTAGTGCCATCGCTCGCGTCCGGTGCGGGCGTCGACGGCCCACACATGATCGGGTAGCGAGAAGTACAGGACGCCGTTCACCTGCAGCGGCGTCGCCTTGATCGAGCCGCCGGCCGGCGCCGCGCCTCCGAGGCGGTGCATCCACGCAAGGCTCAGCGACTGCACGTTCGCGTCGGTAATCTGGTCGAGGGGGCTGAACCGCCGCCCGGAGTAGTCGCCGTTGTAGGTGGGCCAGGAATCCGTCGGCGGCTTCGACAGCTGTGCCGGATCCACGCCGTCCTGCGCGAACGCTCGGGCCGCACACGTCAGGAGCGCGATCGCGAAAACGAAGCGCGTCATTTCAGGGTCTCCAGGTAAGCGACGACGTCGTGCATCTGCTTGTCGGTGATTCGCTCGAGCAGGTCGACATGGAACTGGAGCGGGTTGGTGACGACGACGGTTGTGCCCGGCGTGCGTTTGAACGTCCGCACCGGTCCGGTGGCGTCGCGCAGCGTCACATAGAAATCGTCCTGCTCGAGGCGGACCCCCGTGACGGCCTGCCCGCCGGGAGGCGTGACCGTGACCGTGATCGCGGTCTGGGATGGTGCGCCGGTCGCGCCGCCACGGCCACGTCCGCCGATGAACGGGAAGACGAAGCGCTGCTGAATGTTGACGGGCGTCAGCCGGCTGCCGATGCCGGCCAGATCTCCCGTTGCGGAGTGGCAGGTCGAGCACTTGCCTTCGCCGTTGAAATACTGCGCCCCGCTCTTCGGGTCGCCCGTCAGGACGTTCTTCACCTCGAACAGCGGCGAGCCGCGCAGCGTGTCGGTCAGGCGCTGCCGGAGAAAGTGTGAGAGCTGGACGACCTGTGCGTCAGTAAGGGCGGTGCTCGGCTTCCCGCTCTGCATCGGATGGCCTTCCTTCAGGAAGGGACCGAGCCCGCTGCCATAGCGGTCGTGCAGCACCAGGGCGGACCTTACGAGGTTGGGGCCCCCGTTCCCGCCACGCGCGTCAGCGCCGTGGCAGCTCACGCACTCGGCGTTCCAGATCGTACGGCCCCGGTCGGCCTCCGCGGGATCGACGACCATCTTGTCGTTCGGGCCAGGGCGATCGACGGGCGCGGCATCCCGCCGCTGCGGCGCCGGTCCAGGGGGCGCCTGCGGCGGTCCGCCGGGGGGCGGCTGCGACGCACCAGGTGCCTGCCCGCGGATTTCGACGGAGGCGAAGGCCAGCGCCCCGGCGACGGCCCAGATCCCCAGGCCCCATGACACGCGCGTTCGATGACGCATCCCTGCTCCCCTGGCCGGCGCCTGCCGGCCTCGCGAAGCATAGGCGAAAATGACGCCGGGTGAAAGAGCGCGGTGTCGCTTGACAGCTCTCGTCCATCACGGCGAGACTCAGCCTCGCCATGCACTCACCCCAGATCGATCGCATCTGCACAGCACTCGACGAGTTTCGCATCGAGCTCCCGTCGTGGGGGTTCGCGAACACCGGCACCCGGTTCGGCAAGTTCCTGCAGCCGGCAGCCGCGGCGACGATCGCGGAAAAGTTTGCGGACGCCGGGCACGTGCACGCGCTGACCGGCGCCTGCCCGACGCTGGCGCTGCACGTGCTGTGGGACTTCGAACACGGCGCACGCAGCGTGGACGCGGTCGCGGCGCTCGGCGAGCGCCACGGCGTGCAGCCCGGGTCGATCAATCCCAATCTCTTCCAGGACCAGATGTACAAGTTCGGGTCGCTCGGCAATCCCGATCCCGCAGTCCGCCGCGCCGCCGTCGCGCACATCGTGGACAGCGTGCAGATCGCGGCCGCCCTCCGCAGCCGCGACGTGTCGCTCTGGTTCGCCGACGGCTCGAATTACCCGGGCACCGCCAGCATCCGTGCGCGCAAGCACTGGTTCGAGGACGGGTTGCGCGACGTGCATGCCGCGCTCGGACCGGATCAGCGGCTCCTCGTCGAATACAAGCCGTTCGAACCGGCCTTCTATCACACAGACGTGGCCGACTGGGGGATGGCGCTGCTGTTCGCGCGTGCCGCGGGGCCGCAGGCGCGGGTCCTTGTCGATACAGGGCACCACTACCTGGCGCAGAACATCGAACAGATCGTCGCGTGGCTCCTCGCGGAAGACATGCTCGGCGGCTTTCATTTCAACGACCGCCGCTATGCCGATGACGACCTGACGCTCGGGTCCATCGACCCGTATCAGATCTTCCGCATCTTCCTCGAGATCCGATCGTTCGAGCACGATACCGCCGCACGCGCAGACATCGCGTACATGATCGATCAGAGCCACAATCTGAAAGGGAAGATCGAAGCGATGATCCAGACCGTGACCGTCGCGCAGGAGCTCTTTGCGAAGGCCGCGCTCGTGGATCTGGAGAAGCTGCGCGCGGCGCAGGCCAGCTCGGACCTGGTGGCTGCGGAGTCGCTGCTGCAGGACGCATTCGCAACCGACGTGCGCCCCGCCATCCGCGAGTGGCGCTCGGCAAAAAAGCTCCCCGCCGACCCGCTGCGGGCGTTTCGTGAAGGCGGCTATCTCGAGCGAATCACCTCGGAGCGCGCGGGCCGCAACGCAGCGGCCGTGAGCTCGTACGCCTAGCGGGGGGACTGCTAGTCCACCGGCGTCGATGCGGCCTTCCGCTTCGCATCCTTCTGGATCACCTGCAGCAGGCGCGCGTAGACAGGATCTCTGGGGACACATCCGGCCGCGTACTGGCCAAGCTCGTTGCCTTTCGCGCGCATCAGCGTCGTGCAGTAACTCACCGTGATGCATGCCTTCCGCTTGTCCATCTGCACGTCGTTGGCGAAGTCAGGATAGGCGATGGCGCCGCGTCCGAGACCCACGAGGGACACGCCTCCCGCGCGGAGGTTCGCTTCGCCGGCTTCCAGAGCAAAATGGCGCAGGTAGCTGTATCCCGTGCCCACGACTGGTAGGTCCGGGCACGCGCGCTGAGCCGCGTCGGCAAGCCGAAAATGGCGCTCCACCCCGACGAGCCCCGGCTCCGGCGCGGCGTATCCGTCCGGCGGCTCGCGGTCGGCCGGGCGGCCGACATGAGGATTGAAATACGGGCAGCCGGCGGTCACGTTGACGAGCTGAAGTCCCGCATCCCGATACATGCGCAGCGCGTCGAGCGCCTCATCGAGCTCCAGATAATTTTCCGTCGCGCCCGGCACCGGCTCTCCGGCGCCGCTGATTGGATTTTTGGCATACGGGACGCCGTCGAAGAAGTTCATGCGCGTGGCGCGAATCAGGTCGGGCGCCTCGCTCGCAAGCCGCCCGAGGAGCTCGCGCACGAAGCGCGTCCGGTTCTCGAGGCTGCCGCCGTACTTCCCCGGACGGGTCTTCGCCGCGAGCATCTCCGAGAGCAGGTACCTGTGGCACTGCTTGATGTCCACGAAGTCCACGCCGATGTCGCGCGCACGGAGCGCGGCCGCGACGTAGCGATCCTGCAGCCGATCGAGCTCCCCGTCCGTCATGATCCGGGCATTGTTCCGCAGTGCCGGGTCGTGGAAGAGAACCGCGGGTGAGGGATACGACCACCGGCCGGAATGTGTGAGCTGCAGCCCGATCAGGCACGTGTCGGCGCCGGGGCCGTACTCCTTGCGCGCGAGGGCGATGAGACGCTCGAGCGCCGGCAGATTCTGTTCCGACAGGAGGAGCTGACGGGTGTTGGCGCGCGCGTCAGGGTCGAATGCGATCGCCTCGCCCCAGAGGAGCTTCGCGCCGCCGCTCGCGAAACGGATCCACCGGCGAAACGTCAGCTCGTCCGGCGCCCCGTCGAGCGTGCCGTCGCACCCCTCCATCGGGTGGATCGCGAAGCGGTTGGCGACGGTCCGTCCGCCGATGCGAAGCGGCGTGAGAGCGGTTCTGATGTCCGGCTCGAGCCGGATCTGCACACCCAGCCGGGCAATCTCTGCTTCGAGCGCCGCCCGATTTGCGAACACCGCAGTGCTCACGCGCAGGTCACCACGTCCATCGTTTCGTGTCTCCAGAATGGTTGCTGTCAGGTCGGGCGGTCCGGGTCAAACCGGTACGTAGGCCGGAGCTTTAGCTCCGGCGGCAGCCACAGAGTATTGCGGCACTCCGGTGAAAGATCAACACCGGCCGCGCCGCGCAGCTAAAGCTGCGCGCTACGTACGTAGCGCCGGAGCTTTGGCTCCGGCGGCGGTACGTAGGCCGGAGCTTTAGCTCCGGCGGATTCACCGCTCGACGGAGCGCTGCGGCTGCAGATGCGTGAGCGCAGGCTCCGGCTCGCGGACGGTCCGGCGGCCCTGCAGCCGTTCCTGCAGCTTCTCCATGTAGATGTAGAAGACCGGCGTGACGTAGAGCGTCAGCGTCTGTGAGACGAGCAGGCCGCCGACGACGGAGAGGCCAAGAGGACGCCGGGCCTCGGCGCCCGCGCCCCAGCCGAGCGCGATCGGCAGCGTGCCCATCAGGGCGGCCATCGTCGTCATCATGATTGGCCGGAACCGCACGAGGCAGGCCTCGTAAATGGCATCGGCGGCGCTCAGCTGCCGCTCGCGGCGCGCGTCGATCGCAAAGTCGATCATCATGATCCCGTTTTTCTTGACCAGACCGACGAGCATGATGACGCCGACGAATGCGTAGATGTTCAGATCCTGCTTGAAGATCAGCAGCGTGAGCAGCGCGCCGAAGCCAGCCGAGGGCAGGCCCGAAAGAATCGTGATCGGGTGGATGAAGCTCTCGTAGAGGATCCCGAGCACGACGTAGATGACGAAGATGGCGAGGGCGAGCACCCAGCCGAGGCCCCGCATCGACTCTTCGAACGCCTGGGCGGTCCCCTGGAAGCTGCCGGTGATCGTGCCCGGCAGCGTGGTGCGCGCGAGCTCCTGCACCCGCGCCGCAGCGTCGCCGAGCGCGACGCCCGGCTTGAGATTGAACGACAGCGTGACCGAGGGCAGCTGGCTGATGTGGTTGATCGACTGGGGGCCGACGGTCTGCCGCGTGGTCGCCACCGCCGACAGCGGCACGAGCTTGTTACCCGTGGCCTGCACGTACAGCATCGACAGCGCCGCCGGATCGCGCTGGAACTGCGGCGCGACCTGCATGATCACCTGGTATTCGTCTTCCGGCGCGTAGATCTGCGACACCTGACGCGTGCCGTACGCCGAGTTCAGTGCGAGCTGCACCTGATCCACAGTGAGTCCAAGTGCCGCAATCTGCTCGCGATCCAGATCGACCGACAACTGCGGATTCCGCACCTGCAGGTCTGACGTGACGTCCTGCAGCCCTTCGACGTTGCGCAGCGCGGCTTCGAACTGCGGCGCGAATTTGTACAGTTCGTCCGTGTCCGGCCCCTGCAGCGCGAACTGGTACTGGCTGCGGGACATCATGCCGCCGATGCGGATCGCCGGCGGGTTCGTGAGGAACACGCGCACTCCGGCCACCGACGCCAGCTTCGGCCGCAGCTCCTCGATGATCTCGTCCGCGGTCAGCTTCCGCTGATTGCGAGGCTTGAGATCGATGTCCAGCCGCCCGCCGCCCATCCCGCCGATGTTCGCCGTGTACGCCGCAACGTTCGGATCGTTCGCCAGGATGTTGATGACTTCGAGGTTGTGCTTGACCGCTTCGTCGAACCCGATCCCCTGGATCGTTTCGATCTGGCCGCCCACCTGCCCGGTGTCGACGCTCGGAATGAAGCCGGTGGGCACGACCCGGAACAGGTACACGGTGCCCGCCAGCAGCAGGAACGAGATCACCATCGTGATCCCCTTGAACCGGATCGTCTGCCGCAGCGTCCAGCCGTAGCTGTTCACCCACGCATCGAACACGCGCTCGATGCCGTTGTACAGCCGCCCGTGACTGACCGAATGCGGCGCCTTGAGGAACCGGCTGCAGAGCATCGGGGTAAGCGTCAGCGACACCAGCCCGGAGACCAGGATGGACGACGCGATCGTGACGGCGAACTCGTGCATCAGCCGGCCGACGATCCCGCCCATGAACAGGATCGGGATGAAGACGGCCGCGAGCGACAACGTCATCGACACGATTGTGAAGGCGATCTCGGCCGAGCCGTCGAGCGCCGCCTGCATCCTCGTCTTGCCCATCTCCATGTGCCGGACGATGTTCTCCAGCATGACGATGGCGTCGTCCACGACGAACCCGACCGAGAGCGTGAGCGCCATCAGCGACAGGTTGTCGATGCTGTACCCGCACGCCCACATCACCGCAAACGTGCCCACGATGGAAAACGGCAGCGCAAGGCTCGGGATGATCGTGGCCGACAGGTTCCTCAGGAACAGGAAAATGACGAGGACGACGAGGGCGATCGTGAGTTGCAGCGTGAACTTGACGTCGTCCACCGACTCGCGGATCGAGACGGATCGATCGCTCCGGATGGCGAGCTGAATCGGGGCGGGCAACTGCGCCGTGAGCTCGGGCAGCAGCTGCTTGATCGCATCGACGACTTCGACAGTATTCGTGCCCGGCTGACGCTGGATCGCGAGATAGATCGCACGCGTGCCGTTGTACCAGCTGACGTTCCGCTCGTTCTCGACGCCGGCGTACACGTGGGCGACTTCATCGAGCCGGACCGGGCTGCCGTTACGATACGCAACGACGATGTCCTTGTAGCCTCCGGCATCGAGGAGCTGCCCCTGCGCCTGCACGACATAGTTACGGTTCGGACCGTAGAGGGTCCCTGTCGGACGGTTTGAATTCGCGCCCGAGATGGCCTGGGCGACCTGGTCTACACCGACAAGGCGCGAGGCGAGCTGCATTGGGTCGAGGTCGATGCGAACCGCAGGCTTCTGCGCGCCGAACACGTTGACCTGCGCCACACCCGTGACGGTGGAGAGGCGCTGTGCGAGCACTGTCTCCGCATAGCGATCCACCTGCGGCAGCGGGAGCGTGGCCGAGCTCAGCACCAGAAAGAACACGGGCGCGTCCGCCGGGTTGGTTTTCTGGAACGACGGCGGCGACGGCATGCCGGGCGGAAGGCTCCGCTGCGCGCGGGCGATCGTGGCCTGCACGTCCTGCGCGGCGGAGTCGATGTCGCGGCTCAAATCGAACTGCAGGGTGATGCTGGTCTGCCCCTGCGAGCTGCGCGAACTGATCGACGTGATGCCCGAGATGGTTGAGAACTGCTTTTCGAGCGGCGTCGCGACCGACGAGGCCATGGTCTCGGGGCTGGCGCCCGGGAGACCCGCACCGACCTGAATGGTGGGGAAATCAACGGTAGGCAGATCGCTGACCGGCAGCAGCCGGTAGCCCATCACACCGAAGATGAGGATCGTCGTGACGAGCAGGGTGGTCGCGACCGGCCGCTTGATGAATGGTTCCGCAACGTTCATGATGTGCCCCCGCTACGCCGTCCCCCCGCGCCTTGCGCGGGCGCGCCCTCGCCGCCCTGTCCACCCTGTCGGCCCCGGCCGGCACCTGTCCCACCGCGTCCCCGTCCACCAGAATCCGCCGCCGTCGTGACGCGCGCACCGGGCGTCAGGCGCAGATGACCGTCAGTGACGACCTCCTCTCCTGCCGTGAGCCCCTGCGCGATGACCGTCTCCTCACCCTGCTGGCGATCGACCTGCACATTGCGCATTTCCGCGGTGCGGTCGGGTTTGATGACGTACACGTACGTGCCCTGCTGCGACTCCTGCACGGCGGTGGCCGGCACGACAAGCGCGTTCGCGTCTGTTGTCAGCAGCAGCGTGACCTGCACGAACAGGCCCGGCCAGAGACTGTGGCTGGTGTTTGGAAACGTGGCTTTCAGCTTGATGGTGCCGGTCGTCGGGTCGACAGCATTGTCGATGAAACTGACGACCCCTTGTTCGGGCGGCGGGGCCGAGGGCCCGCTCGGCAGTGCCGCCGGTCTCGGCGCGTCCCCGGGCCGTGCGTCCGGCGTGCCGACCGCGATTTGCGTCGGCCCTGTCGGGCTGCCCTGGAGTCTCGCCTGCACCTTGAGGGACCGCTGCGCCTGATAGCGACGGATGTCACCGAGAAACCGGCCCGGCACCGAGAAGCCCACATAAATTGGCGCCATCTGATTGATGACGAGGAGCGGCGTGGTGTCGTTCTGCCGGACCAGGTCCCCCTGGTGGACCGTCAGCGCACCGGCGCGGCCGGAAATCGGCGCCGAAATGCTCGTGTACTGAAGATTGAGCTGCGCGGTCTCGACAGCGGCCTGATCGGCGGCCAGCGTGGACTGCTGCGCCGAGGCCGTCGCTGCCTGGGTTTCGTACTGATCGCGCGGAATCAAGCCGCGCTTGTACAAGTCCTCGTACCGCGCCTGCTGCGACTGGGAATTCTTCGCGGTTGCTGTATCGCGCGCCAGTACGGCCTGAGCCTGCTGGAGTGCCGCCTGGAACGGACGGGGATCGATCGTGAAGAGCAGCTGCCCCTTCCGGACCTCCTGCCCCTCGGCGAAATGGATTCCACTCAGCTGTCCCGTAACCTGGGCGCGGACCTGGACCGTCTGGAGTGCCTCTGCCGTGCCCACGGCAGGGATGGTGACCGGGATGGCCTTCTTCTGCACGCGTCCGGTGACGACCGGGACCGGACCGCCACCGCCCCGACCGCCGCGTCCCCCGCCGCCCCCGGCGCCCGCAGGCGACGCACCGCCGGTCCCAGGCTCAGCCGCCTTCTGCGAGGAACAGGCCGTGACCAGCACGATCAGGAGGCTGGCGGCAAGAAGGCGCTTCGTTTTTCTGGGCATCAAGGCACAAGGGGACAAGAATGGAGCGGCATCCATATAAACGACACCGGTCCGCGACGCGTTTACCGTCGAACGGCGTGGCGACCGGTGACCGGGGACGTGCCGCCGGAGAGCTGCCGCGAGCACGCAAAACCAGCCCTGTACGATAACACGCGGCGGACGGCAGGATCGGGTGGAGAGTGGCCCGTGCCGCGCGACGGCCGGGCCACCGTGCAGAAGAGTTAGCGGGTGCCGACGCTCCGCGGCGTTTCGTACAGCCGCAGCCGTTCGACCGACCATGGGGCATCCGCCGCGGCGGCGGTTTGTGTAATGCGGACGAATTTCGCCCGTGTCGGAGTGAAGTTTACGTCCGTGCGGCTCCCAGTGCCTTTGCCCTCCGCCAGGGGCTTGCTCCAGGTCGTGCCGTCCAGCGATAGCTGGACCTGGTATGCGCGCGGGAATCCCGGCAGCAGTGCGGGCGGGGGTGGCGCGCCGGGAGCGCCGCGGCCGCCGAATCCGCTGCGTGTGGGAGCGCCGGGAACCGCCGGCTCGGTCGCGAGCGGCACGGCGCTCGACAGGAACTCGACTTCCGTCAGCTGCACGGGCTGGGGCAATTCGATCTGGAGCCACATCCCGGCGTGTTGCGGGCCACCGGAGGTCCATGGGCGGATCGTCAGCGCATCGGACGCTGTCGCGGTGTTGTGGCTCGCCGTGAGCTTCCATCCCGAGTCCACGACGACGAGCCGCGGCAGCGAAGCCTCGAGCTCCGCGGTCGACCACGGGGTCTTGCGTCCCGCCGTCGCGGCGCGCGCGCGGGCTACGTCAGCCGCGGCGATGAGCGCGGCACGGTTGCCGAAGGCGTTGCGGATGTACGAGCCGATGGCGGCGACCCATTCGTCCGGGCTCTGCCCCATCGGCACCATGACCTCGGCGTACGTCGTGCCGTTCACAGGGCCTGTGAGCCCGTGCAGCAGCGTCTTGATCACATAGTCCTGGTGCCCCGTCACTCGCGGAGACGAGGCGAGCGCAGGCGCTCGCGTGGCGCCGGGGGCTCCGCCCGGCATGGGCTCCCCGCGTCCGTCGTCCGCGTGGCAGGCGAAACAGACTTCCTTGTAGATCGCCTGTCCCTTGTCGAGGACCGCCTGTTCAGCAGGCGTGAAAGGCGCCACGGCGCCGAGACCGCCTCCGCGCCCGGCTGTCGCGGGAGGATTCAGGATGGTGCCGGCCACGAGCTGCACGCCCCGGGCCTTGTTCGTCTCGAGTGCGGCCTTGATCGCCGCCGGCGCGTCGGGCACCTTCAGCGTGTTGAGCGTCATGATGGCCTGCATCGCGACTTCGACATCCGCGTCCTTGACCCGGGCCTTGTAGTCGGTCGCGAGGGTGCGGTCGCCGGCTTTGTAGACGGTTTCGCTCGCGCGAATAGCCTGGATGCGGATCTGCGGATCGCGATCTTCCATGAGTTCCCGCAGCAGCGCCGCGTCGGCGGATGCGAGCCCCTCGAGTGTCCAGATCGCGTGGATCCGGGCAAGTTGATTCGAATCGGCGCGCGCCATCTGCCGCAGCGCCGGCACCACCGCCTTGTCCTGCTCGAGAACGAGCAGCTGCTGCGCCGTGTCGCGCCACCACCCGTTCGGATCCGACAGGTGAGCGACAAGCTGCGCCGCGCTTTCGTTCAGCATGCGGGGCGCATCCGTGCGCCTGCCCATTCCTTCGTACGTGAGCCGCCAGATCCGCCCGTGCCGCACGACCTTGTCGAGGCTGTATTGCTCGATCCTCGAGCGCAGGTACGTGCCGGGTCCCGACCACTGCGATTCCTGGATGATGCCTCGATACATGTCCGTGATGTAGAGCGTGCCGTCGGGCGCCGTCGTGACATCGACAGGACGGAAGAGCGGGTCCGTGGATCGCAGGAACTCGGAAAGGGGGTAGACGTTGCGCAGCTGCGTGAGCCCCTCCGTTTTCACCGGATGCAGGCGACGGACGATTCGAGCGACGGCCTCGCCGTAGAAATAGTCACCGACCATCTCCGCCGGCAGTCGATCGCCGCGAAACACATCGTTGCCCGCCCCCGCGGTCGCGCGCGCCAGAGACCCGTCAGGCATGCGCGTGGCGTTCATCCCGCCCTGCATGTCGGCGATGAGCACCGGGGCACCCCAGGTGATGTTGAGATCGGGCTCGAACTGTTCGGGATAGGCGAAGTTGCCGTACTCGATCGGAAGCTGGAAATACCCGGGCATCCCGCTCGCTCCGGCCTGGAACCAGATCTTCCCGTAATTGTCCTGCGTCGTGCCCCACTGGCCGCCGTTCGACCCGGTCGGTTCGCGCAGCACGCCGCCGGGCGTCCAGCGGACGCGCGCGGAATTGATCGTGCTGTAAATCCAGTTGTCGAGGCCCCATGTGAATCCGCTTTCCTGGTGTTCGACGTTCAGCAGCCGTCCGAGCCCGGACGCGAAGAGCTCCTTCTTGTCCGCCGTGCCGTCGCCATTCGTATCCGTGAACTTCCACACGTCGTCTGAATTCGATTCCTTGGTCAGAATCGCATTCGGTCCGAAGGGCAGCACGAACCTCGGAAAGATCAGCCGATCGACGAACACATGATGGGTCTCGTAGACACCGTCGTTGTCGCGATCTTCGTGGACGGAGATCCGTCCGACAGGATCGAGCTCGCCGGCGGCGTCGGCGTTCTGCATGTACCCGCGCAGCTCCAGCACGAACATCCGGCCGTTGCCGTCGAACGCGATTTGCGCGGACTCCTCGATGTCGGGATCCGTGAGCACCGGCTCGAGCTTGAAGCCGGGCGGCAGCAGGAACTTCTTTGCTTCCTCCGCAGGGGTCAGCGGGAGCACCGGCCGCTTCTTCGAAAAATCGGGCTCCATCATGGAAGCGCCGCGGCCCTGGCCGGCCGGCGTGCCGGGAGGCGCGATGCCACCCTGCGGGCTGGCCGGCGGCGGAGCCTGTGGCGTCGTTACCAATTCAGCCGGGGGAGGTGTCGCCGGCTGGCTGGCCGGCGCGGGACTCTGAGCGACCAATGACAGCGTCGCCGCGGCGAGCGCGATGCCGAGGAGGAGCGAGACCCGCCGGACGCGAGCACGGGAGATGGCCATGGCGTTGACTCTTTCGGAACGGGAGATGGACACGGAGGGTGCGCGACTGACGAGCGACGCGTCGATGCCGGAGCG
>JBBWZJ010000214.1:0-8589 GCA_039648985.1 Acidobacteriota bacterium
ACGTGCTACGCAGCGTCGAGCCTTGCTCGCACGTGGCACGTCGCACGTAGACGTAGCACGTCGGACGTGGCACGTTGGACGTAGCACGTAACAAGGAGCCCGTGGTGATGGCCGAAGACGACGACACGACGAACCCGCAGGACGGAGTCTCGCGGCGAACGTTCGTGCGAACGGCCGCCGCGACAGGCGCAGGGCTGACGATTGTCCCGCGCCATGTCCTTGGCCGCGGGTTCCAGGCGCCGAGCGACACAGTCAACATCGCGACCGTCGGGATCGGCGGCATGGGGGGATCGAATACGCGAAACCTCATGAGCCAGAACATCGTCGCGATCTGCGACGTCGATCCCGGGCTCGTCGAGACCCGCCTGGCCACTTACAAGAAAGACCAGGCGCGGATGCAGGCGGCCACATCCCCGCCGGCCCCGGAGCGCGAGAGAACGCGGGCGCAGCTCGAGGCGAATGCCCGCCGCCCACCGCAAAACACGCTCGCCAACCTCACGCGCTTCCTCGACGATCAGCTCCCGAGAGCCCAGCGATACATGGACTACCGGGTCATGCTCGAGAAGCAGAAAGACATCGACGCGGTCGTCGTCGCAACCCCCGATCACATGCATGCGACGATCGGATCGGCGGCGATGGATCTCGGCAAGCACGTGTACGTGCAGAAGCCGCTCTGCTGGTCGGTACAGGAAGCACGGCACCTGGCGCAGAAGGCGAAGGCCACCGGCGTCGTCACGCAGATGGGGAACCAGGGGCATTCGACGGACGGCGCCCGGCTTGGGTACGAATACATCTCGGGCGGCGCCATCGGAGATATCCGCGAGGTGCACGTCTGGACGAACCGTCCGCTCGGGTACTGGCCGCAGGGGATCCCCCGCCCGGCTCCGCTCCCCCCCCAAAAAGGCCGGCCGCTGCCCTGGAACGGGTCGGGCGTGGAAGCGCGACTCGCGGCCGCGCTGGCCGGAACTTACGCGCCGCCGCCCGGAATGGCGTGGGACCTGTTTCTCGGCGTGGCCCCGCCGGTCGACTACCATCCGATCTATCACCCGGGCAGCTGGCGCGGGTGGGTGGACTGGGGCCAGGGCGCACTCGGCGACATGGGCGCGCACCTCATCGATCATCCATTCTGGGCCCTCAACCTCGGGATGCCGACGGCGATCGAGACGCTGTCCACGCCGTTCAACGGCGTCTGCTATCCCGAAGCGACGAAGACCTATTACGATTTCGCAGCGCGCGGCAGCATGCCGCCCGTCAGGCTGACCTGGTACGACGGCGGCTTCAATCCGCCAACGCCCGAGGAGATCGGCGACGAGCGGCTGAACGGCGAAGGCGGCATTCTCTACGTCGGCAGCAAGGGGAAGATGCTGCAGGAGACCTACGGGCTGAACCCGCGCCTGCTTCCGCAGTCGCTGCACGAGTCCTACGGCGCCCCCAAGACAACACTGGCTCGCGTGGCGCACGAAGAACACGAGATGAACTGGGTCGAGGCGATCAAAGGAAAGGCCGCGATCTCCAGTCCGTTCGAGTACGCCGCGCGTCTGACGGAAGTGATGCTCCTCGGCGTCGTGTCGCTGCGTGCCGGCGGGAAGATCTACTACGATGGGCAGAAGGGGCGCGTGACCAACACCGTGAGGAACGGCAACCGCACGGTCAATCCCAGCGAATTCCTGGCCCGCGACTATCGATCCGGATGGAAGCTCACCTGACCCACGCCGCACGCGCCTCCCGCACGTGTCGCACATTGCCCATTGCGCGTCGAACGTAATCCCCTATGAATAAAGCCATTCGCCTGAAGCTCTTCCTGATGATGGTGCTCGAGTTCTTCATCTGGGGAGCGTGGTTTCCGCTCATCTTCGCGTATCTGCCGAGTCTCGGCTTCACGCCCGCGCAACAGAGCTGGGTGCTGAACGCGTTCCCGATTGCCGCCATCGTCGGCATGTTCTTCAGCAACCAGTTCGCGGACAGGAACTTCGCGGCGGAGCGGTTCCTCGCCGGCAGCCATCTGATCGGCGGCCTCGCGATGCTGTCACTGGCGTTCACACGGTCCTTCTGGCCGTTTTTCGGCGCCATGATGGTCCACTGCCTGCTTTACGTGCCCACGATATCGATCACCAACTCGATCGCGTTCGCGCAGATGAAGGATGCCCAGAAAGAGTTCGGTATCGTGCGAATGGGGGGCACGATCGGCTGGATTCTCGCGGCGTGGCCCTTCACGTTCATCCTCGTGGACTGGGCCAAGGTCCACGCGGCCAATCCGCAGGGCGTTGTCGACTGGGTGGGCACCGTGCTCGCGTCCGGACTGACCGGACCGGCGCTTCAGGCCGGGACGACGTGGACGTTCATCGTGGCGGGGGCGGCCTCGCTCCTCCTCGCCGCGTTCAGCCTGACGCTCCCGCACACGCCGCCGAAACCGGCGGAGGCCGGCGCCCCCAAGTTCGCGTGGCTCGAGGCGATGCGGCTCCTCGCCCGCCCGTTCATCCTCGTGCTCTGGGTCGTGACGCTCATCGACGCGACCGTGCACAACCTGTTCTTCAACTGGGCGGCGCGGTTCTTCGGGGCGGCCAGGGACGTCGGCGGCGTCGGGATTGCGGGCAACTGGATCATGCCGGTCATGAGCATCGGCCAGGTCGCCGAGATCCTGACGATGGCGGCGCTGGGCATGACGCTGAAGCGGCTCGGCTGGCGCACGACGATGATCATCGGCATCCTCGGGTACACGGTCCGCTTCGCTGTCTACGCCTTCCTGCCCGAGCACATGGGGCTCATCATCCTTGTCAACGTGCTGCACGGGATGTGCTACGCGTTCTTCTTCGCGACGGTCTACATCTTCGTGGACGAGTTCTTCCCGAAGGATGCGCGCGCGAGCGCCCAGGGGCTGTTCAATCTGATGATCCTCGGCTTCGGTCCGCTCGTCGCCAACTCGGTCGGCCCGGTGCTGATCGAACAGACATTCAATCATGGCGGGATCGTGGACTACCGGACCATGTTCCTCGTCGCGTGCGGTCTGTCGCTCGTCGGCGCCGTCGCGCTGGCGCTGTTCTTCCATCCGCCGACGCACACGTCCGCGACGGTCCACTCGAAGGCGCATGTATAGCCGATAGCTTTCAGCTTCCGGCTTCCAGCTTCCAGCTTCCAGATAAGGTTTGCTGACCGGCGAAACGCACCGCCCAGGCAAGCCCCAAAGAAGTCCAGAAGGTTGTAGCGGGTAGCTGGTAGCGGGTAGCTGGAAGCCGGGAGCTGTCAGCTGATAGCTGAGAGCTAAAGCGCGGCCGACGTCAGCGTCAGAGGTCGGCCTCTCTCCCTCTTGCCGCCACCGCACCGACATAGCAGACCGCGATCACGATGAGCAGAGCCCGAAAGCCGCTGACGAGCGAGAGATACTCCCCGACTCCACCCACCATGGCCCCGAGCAGATTGATTCCGTAGTCGCGCGTCAGGTCGGTCGACCGCGCAATGGCCGAGCCGAACAGCAGGCCCGCGCACAGGATTGGACTGAAGACCAGAAGCGCGTAGAAGAAGGACTCGGCCGCCCGTCCTTCGAAGGTCACCCGGCCGATCGGGACGAAGAAGTTCAGCGCGAGCAACGCCACGAGCACGCCGCCCACGAGCCACGGCCGGGTGATCGTCTTCCGCGCAACCACGGCGTTTGCGACGAGCGCCATCGACAGCACCGAGGCGATCGCGAGCGACGCCACCACCCAGGTGGATCCCCACAACAGCGCGAACTGGATGATCGATTTCGTCTCGAGCAGCATGAAGCCCGCGCCGAGCAGGAAGAACTGCCACGACCAGCCGCCCGTACCTGCGGCGCCCGATCCGAGCAGCCGCAGGGCCGCGAGAACGGACAGGGTGGACACGATGAGGACGATGGCCAGCGCAACGACGTAGTGCTGCGGGATGTGCCGATCGCGCATGTACAGGAACGGCCAGTCGTCGGACGCCGGCTCGATCGCGGCGTCGCGCTCGTGCATCCGCGCCGGAGTCGGCGCGTGCGACTGGTTGAACGCGCTCACCTGGTCGGGAATCCTCGGCGGCGTCTTCAGCTGCGCCAGGCGGGGACCAGCCATCAGCACGCCGAGGAACGCTTTGGCCTCGTGGACGTGCACCCAGGGCTCCTGGCCGAACGCCGCAGCGGCGGTGTTCGCGAGCCGATCGACCAGCCACCGTTCCCGGAAATAGTTGTAGACGACGAGCACGCCGTCGGGCGCGAGGCGGGCGCGCACGTCCTTGAACGATTCGACGGTGAACATGTAGCTCTCGAGCCGCACGCCCGAGAAGCTGGACTGCATGGTCAGCGAGTCGATCAACGCGAATACCACGAGGTCGTACGTCTTCGTTGTCGTCCGCAGATAGTGGCGCGCGTCGTCGTTGATCATCGTGACCCGCGGGTCCGAGTACGGGTGATCGGGATGGTGTGCGCGGCCGAGGCGGATGATTGCCGGATCGATTTCCACCGCGTCCACGTGTTTGACCCCGTGGCGAAGGGCGGCCGCAACGTCAGTGCCGGAGCCCGCGCCGAGGATCAGGACGTTGTCGAACGTGTCGCCGAACACGCTGTAGGGCCACTGGTAGAAGTATTCCTTCTGCTCCACCGGCGCCATCGACTGGTGGAAGATGTTGTTCACTTCCACGACCGTGTCGGGCCCTGACTGGGTCACGGTGATCTTGTAGTACGGCGACCAGATGGCCCCCCGCGCCATGACGTAGACGAGCGCCAGCGAGCCCGCGAGCAGCAGGACATTCACCACCGCGAGCGGGGTCACGGCCACGGGCTTGACGAGAGAGCCCGATGCTGGCGGCGGGACGTCGCGCACCGGCGCGGATGTTCCCGCCTCGCTGCTGAACAACAGTGGAATCGCCGCGGCGAATGCCAGGCCGAACCATACCGGCGGCGGGAGCTCGAGCCACGAGATCACACCGAGCGTGACCACACCCGCCAGGCTGCCTGCCAGGTTGATCGTGTAGGCCCTCAGTGGCGGCAGCTGCGCCATCTCGCGCCCCATGCGCTGCGCGAGCGTCGTGAACAGCGCCGCGACAATCACGAACAGGACCGGCAGGAGCATCGTGCTCTCGACCAGGACGACCTTTGCGCTCGTGCCGCTCGAAAAGTAGATGCTGCCGGCCGTCGGAATCGAGACTTCCAGCCGGAAGAAGTACACGGCGGCGATGACGGCCGCCTGGACCAGCGGGAACCACTGGAAGAGCCGTGCGCGCGCCGGCGCGAGGATGCATCCGATGCCGATCCCCAGGAAGCTCGCGAGCAGGATGAAATTGGAGAAGTACGACAGGAGCCGGATGTACGCCGGCATCCAGCGGATCAGGGCAATCTCGAGGAACAGGACGAGGAACGAGGCGAGGAACGTGCGCGTGGCGCGCAGGCGGTCGGCCGTCATGCCGGCGGCGTGAGGCCGATCTTCCTGAGGACCTCCTCCGGGCATCCCTTCCACTCGGCGACCGCAACGTTACCGAGGTACTGCAGATCGTCCATACCGACTTTCGTGGTCCAGAATCCGCTCGCCGTCAGGTCACGGAAGCTTGTGAAGAAGCTGATGCCGTGCGACAGCTCGCGCGGCCCCTTCGCCGGCCAGGCGATCGCATCGAGGAGCGCGGTCTGCTGCGCCGGCGTGCAGCTGACAAACGGCTGGTCGTGCCGGCTGAGGCATTCGCGGTCGATCCAGGCCAGGCCGCCGCGCATCGCGGTCTGCCGCGTTGGCTGGTCCACCATCATGAAGTCCATGAATTCCGGTACGCCGACCTCAGTCGCGCTGCCCGAGCGCTCGTCCTTCGGCAGGATCAGATCGACCAGGAGCCGCA
The DNA here is from genome assembly GCA_039648985.1 of Acidobacteriota bacterium. Classification (GTDB taxonomy): domain Bacteria; phylum Acidobacteriota; class Vicinamibacteria; order Vicinamibacterales; family 2-12-FULL-66-21; genus JALZOC01. The sequence goes on from JBBWZJ010000214.1 coordinate 5,815, forward strand.
CGGTCGCGTATTCGTGCGGAGTGAAAAACTTCGGCTTGAAGGCCGCGTTCGACGCGCGGGCGGTCGCGCGGGCGGCCCGCGCATGCTGATGCGCTTCCTGCGCCTCGACGTCGGTCCACGCAAAACCGGCGGCCAGCGGGGCTGCCGAGATGAGCTTGAGCAGGGTGCGGCGATCCATGTCGTTCATATGATGTCCCGCGTCGAATCCTCTGGTGAACGGGCGCGTTCCGCGCTCAGACCGTGCCCGCGTTTCGCTGCTGGGCGATGTACTCCGATGTGCGCATCGCCAGCGCGAGGATGGTCCACGTGCAGTTCTTGTCGGGCTGCGTCACGAACGGACCTCCATCGGCAACGAACAGGTTCTTCACGTCGTGCGCCTGGCAGTGGCTGTTCAGGACCGACGTCGACGGATCGTTGCCCATGCGCGTGACGCCGAGCTCGTGGATGATGCGGCCACCCGGCGCGATGCCGTAGCCCTGGGCGCGGGTCGGCATTTCGCCGATGGGCGTGCCGCCCATCTGCTGGATGATGGCCCGGAAGGTCTCCTGCATGTGCTTCGCCTGGTTGATTTCGTAATCGCTCCACTTGAAGTGGAAGCGCGGCACGGGGATGCCCCACTTGTCGACAACCGAGGGATCGATTTCGAGATAGCTGTCCTTGTTGGGGATCATCTCTCCGCGGCCGGCGAAGCTGACCGTCGCGCCGTACAGGCGGCGATAGTCCTGCTTCAACTGCTTGCCGTACCCGCCGAACGCCATAGGCCGGCCCGCGCTGTCGATGCCGGTGAACTGGTGGATGCCGCCGCCGAACCCGGCGCTCGGCATCCGCCGTCCGCCGCCGATCTCGATGTGGTACCCCCGCGGGAAATCGAGCTTCTTGTTGTCGCCCCACCACGGCATGAAGAGGTGCATGCCGCCGGTGCCGTCCTCGTTGTGCGGAATGCCGTTCATCAGCCGCGGAATGAATCCCGTGACACCAAGGCCGGTCGAGTCGGTGAGGTACTTCCCGACCACGCCGCTGGAGTTCGCGAGCCCCTGCGGGAATTTCGCGGAGGTCGAGTTCAGCAGGATGCGCGCCGATTCGCAGGCGCTCGCCGCGAGGACCACTATCTTGGCGCGCACGCGGTTGTCGCGCGTCGTCTTCTTGTCGATGTAGATCACGCCGTCGGCGAGCCCCGCCTGATCGACCGTGACCTCGCGAGCCATCGCATCAGTGATGATCTTGAGCCGGCCCGTCGCAACAGCCGGGGGCAGCAATACCGAAGGGGACGAGAAATTCGAATGCGTCCGGCACCCGCGCCCGCACTGGGAGCAGTAGTGGCAGGCGGGCCGCCCGTTGAGCGGCTGCGTCAGGATGGACAGGCGCGACGGAATGACGGGGATGTCCAGCTTCTCCGCCGCTTCCTTGATGAGGAGCTCGTAGCAGCGAGGCTTCGGTGGCGGCTGGAAGATTCCGTTCGGCTCGTTCGGCAGGTTCTCCATGGAGCCGAAAATGCCGATGAGCCGATCCACCTTGTCGTAGTACGGCTTCATGTCGTCGTACGTGATGGGCCAGTCGTCGCCGAGGCCGTCGAGCGTCTTGCGCTGGAAATCGTACGGACCGAACCGCAGCGAAATGCGCCCCCAGTGATTCGTGCGCCCGCCAATCATGCGCGACCGGAACCAGTCCCAGGTGTCCCCGGGGGCATTCGTGTACGGTTCCCCCTCGAGGGTCCAGCCGCCGAGCGCGCCGTCGAATTCCCCGAACTGCCGCTCGGGAATCGCGCCGCCGCGCCGCGGCGAGTCGTACGGCCACGCGAACATCTTCGAGTCCGCGACCGGATCCCACATCGGCCCGGCTTCGAGCATGACGACGTTGGCGCCGGCTTCGGTCAGGACCTTCGCGGCCATGCCGCCGCCGGCACCCGATCCGATGACGCACACGTCGTAAATCTGTCGGTTCTGGAGTATCTGCATAAGCCCGTCCGTCCGGCGATTGTAGCCGAAATGGGGACACTCAACTCAAAGGCAAGTCGCTGATCCGGACGCGCGCACCGCACGCCCATTGCACCGGATCAACAACTTGCGGATAAGGTGCGTGTCCCCGTATTTCGGCTACAATCGCGGCTCGCATGCAGGCTCACTCCGAGCACGAGGATCACCAGACATGAACACGCGTCAATTCACCCCGCGCGCTGCCGCCGTCGCAGCGTTCGCGATCCTGTCCCTCACGATCGCGGCCGCCGAGAAGAACCCATACCTCGGCCGCTGGAACATCACGCCGGCAGGCGAGAACCCCGGTGTCTACTGGCTCGAAGTCAAGGACGACGCCGGGCAGCTGACCGGCATGTTCCTCAATCGCGGCGGCAGCCCCGTCAAGCTTCCCTCGATCAAAGTCGAGAACGGCGAGCTCGTGTGGCAGACCGCGGCGCCTGCCCGGGGCGGCGCGGCGCCGGAGTTCCGCGCCAGGGCGCTCGGCGACAAGCTCACCGGCTCGGTGAAGATGGCAACGCGTACGGTGGAATTCACCGGCGCGCGGCCGCCGAAATGGGGCTCCTACGACGCGAATGCCACACACAAACTCGGCACGCCCGTCGAGCTGTTCAACGGCACCTCGATGGATACCTGGGACGTCCAGGACAAGACGAAGCCCATGGGCTGGTCGGTGGTGGAGGGCGCGATGACGAACTCGCCGCCCTCGAACAACCTCGTGTCGAAGCAGAAGTTCCAGGACTTCAAGATCCACGCGGAGTACAAGGTCGCCCAGAACAGCAACAGCGGCATCTACGTGCGAGGC
>JBBWZJ010000110.1:0-2931 GCA_039648985.1 Acidobacteriota bacterium
TGCTGGCGCTCACGTCCAGCGCTGTGTCCGCGGGCGCGCGGTAGGAGGGAGCGTCCGGCGGCAGGGGGACGAACTCGGACGTCTGGACCACACCGGAACCGTCGGGCGGCTGATTGGTCCATTTCCACTCGAACTGCCGCGCGAAGAACTGGTAGAACCACGGCTTCGTCGTGAAGTAATTCACCTCCAGCTGGTTGTCGTCGGACGCGGTGGACCAGTTGGACGTCCCGAAGATCGTCATCCCCGTCCCGATGAGGCGAACCGTTTTCTGGTGATTCTGCCCGGCGTGCGCGCGCATCCTGATGTGCACGCCACCCATGTACATGCGGTCGATGTTGTACGAATCCTCCCGCCGAGCGGCGTTGCGATACTCGAGCGGCTCCGCGTACAGCCGAACCGGCACGCCTCGACCGACTGCCTGAATCAGCGCGTCCGCCGGACGGGGATCGGTAATGCGAAACATCACGACGTCGATCCCCCGGGTTTCGGCGTTCAGAAGCGGGATGAGCCGGTTCGTGTAGCTGTTGGTCGGCGGCAGATTGAACTCGGGCGCAATCGTGTAGGCCGCCGAGTACGAACGCACGCGCGGGATTGGATTCGCGTAGAACGTATACGGCGAGATCGTGTCGATCCACACGTCGTCGAACCGGCGCATCAGGCTTTCGACGACGTCGCTTTCGTGCGAGAAGTAGATGGACTCGTCCTGATATTGCACGTAGGGGATCTGATACACGTACTCATAAGGGCTGTAGTTCGCGCCCGAGAACTCCACCACCCGCTGCCCGGAGAAGATCATGCCCTTCCAGTGGGCAATGTCGCCGAACGGTTTGTTCAGCATCGGAATGCCCGCGTCGCTGAACTGCTGCAGTTGCGCGGCGTTGGCCGGCTTACTGTTGTTGGCGCGGGGATCCATGATGATGCGCACGGGTACGCCGGCCTGCCAGCGCTTGACGACCTCGTTCGAGTACCGCGCATCCGTCATGAACCAGAAGCTCAGGTCGATGCCCTTGACCTCTTTCTGTATGAGCGAGACGACCTCGTCGCGGCAATTGTCGTACGCGACATCGCAGATGTAGGTTCCGCTCTCGCGCGTGCCCGGCAGGGCCGTCTGCGCGGAAACGATGTTCGCCGCAAGACACACAAGACACGACAACACCGCGGCGCGCACAGTGAGTGACTGACTCACGGAGAACCTCGATTCGTGGATCCGGGTAGATGGGGAGCGGGAGGCTATTGTGCCGCGATTGCAGGCGCGGGACGCATCAAATCACGAGCTCAACAGGGCGTACTGATGAGGCGAGAGCTCAGCAGGATGCGCGATCTGCGCGCCTACGATTCGCCCGAGCCCCATTCCCGATCTCGGCGTCGGCTCGAGGGGAGAGCGGGTCAGCGTCCCCCGTCAGCCAATGGGCCTTCGAGTGCCGCCTGCGCGGCGAAGTAGCCGCACATGCCGTGGACGCCGACGCCGGGCGGGGTGGACGCGGAACAGATGAAGATCGATGGTGCGGGCGTCGAATAGAGCCTCCGTGTCGGGCGCATCAGCAGCTGCCGCAGATCCATCGTGCCCATGCCGATGTCTCCGCCGACCAGGTTCGGATTGCGGCGTTCGAGATCCGCGGGCGTCATGACGTGCCTGGCGAGCACGCGGTCGCGGAATCCTGGCGCGAACCGCTCGATTTGGGCCTCGATGGCCGGCAGCATATCGGCTTGCGACCCGTGCGGCACGTGACAGTACGCCCAGGCCGTGTGGCGGCCGGCGGGCGCCCGCGTCGGGTCGAAGAGCGTCGGCTGCGCCAGCAGGACAAACGGCCGCTCACTGCTTCGCCCGTTCCAGGCGTCACGCTCGGAGGCGGCGATTTCGGCGATCGTGCCTCCCAGGTGGACCGTGCCGGCGGATGCGACCCGCGCGTCGCGCCATGGGATGGGCGCATCGAGCGCCCAGTCCATCTTGAATACACCCATTCCGTACCGGTACTGCTCCAGTTGCGCGCGATAGCGCGCCGGAAAACGATGGCCCGCGATGCGCAGCAGCGGGCGAGGGGAGAGGTCGCACAGCACCGCGCGCGCCGGCGGAAGCTCGTCGATGTTATCGACGCGCACACCAGTGACGATCTCTCCGCCGAGCGAGCGCAGGGTTGCCGCCAGCGCATCGGCGAGCCGCTGCGCGCCTCCCCGCGGAAACGGCCACCCGCGCCCGTGGGCGAGTGCCGCGAAGATCAGGGCGACCGCGCCTGTCGGGAACCGTTCGAGCGGCAGCATTGCATGCGCCGCCATCCCCGCAATCAGCGCCGGTGCGCCGTCTGCGGGGAACCTCCGGGCGAGCGACGTCGCCGCACGGATTCCGTCCAGTCCGAACCTTGCGAGCGCGAGCGGATGCCGCGGCAGCCGCGGCGGGCCGAGGACGGTGGGCTCGAGCAGGGGCCAGTTGCGGAGGACGGGGCCGATCGTGCGGCGGTACGTGTCGCCGTCCGGGCCGAGATCCGCCGTGGTCTCGTCAAGTGAATGCCAGGCCATCGCGGCTGGCGCGCCGTCGAGCGGATGGGCGAGCGGAGCGACGGGATGGACCCACTGCAGCCCGAACTGCTCCAGTGGCAGCGTCCGCCAGAACGGCGATGCAATCCCGAACGGATGCACCGCGGACGAGATGTCGTGGACGAATCCGGGGAGGGTCAGCTCCTCGGACGCGGCGCCGCCCCCGACCGTGTCCATCGCCTCGTACACGACTACCGTGCGGCCGGCGCGGGCCAGCGCGATCGCGGCGGACAGTCCGTTCGGACCGGCGCCGATGACGATTGCGTCCGGGGATGCGGCCATCGGATTGCTACAGCACGGAGGGCGCGCGACCGTTCTCGATCCAGGTACGGTGATGGTGCACGAGTTGTCCGGTTACTGGTATTCGCGCTGGCTGTTCGAGCGCGGCCTCTCGCTGAT
>JBBWZJ010000242.1:0-2817 GCA_039648985.1 Acidobacteriota bacterium
GCGATCGCGCCGGCCACCTCGCGATCCCGTGGGCCGAACTCGAGCATCGTCCGCCCCAGCACCCAGACCTGGCTCTCGGCGGCCCTGTCGACCGAAGCCACGGGGATGGCGAACTGGAAGTTGCGCCCCCAGTCCGCCTTCATCATCGAGTGCAGCTCCGATCCCCACCAGGCGCGGACCGACACGACGTCCGTGACTGCGAACGGGTCCGGGCGTCGCGCCGAGATCAGGTGGTCGATGCCGGGATTCAGGGCGGCGGCGCGCCAGGTCGGTATCCGGGCGAAGGGGATGATCCGCCACACCTCGACCGGCTCGATGTGCACGGCCACCGACGTGCCGTCCCACTCGTGCGTGTAGAAGCCGGCACTGTCGGCCTGCATCACCTCGCGCACCAGCTGCAGCACGGGTGCGGCCGGATCGAGCCCGACCGGTGCGGTGATCGCCGCATAGGCGACCTCGGCCACCGCGGCGGAGGCTCTGCCGACACGGCCGGTCCATTCGGCAGGCGCTCGCACCGTCAGGCCCGTGCCTTCGGTCCGCCGCCCCGGCGGGAGCTCGGGAGCGGGCCTGAGCCCGAGGAGTCCGACATCGCGGCGAAGGCCGCAGCAGGAACGGTTCCGGCAGCCCGGCGAGCGGAACGCCGTTCCATGCCAGCGTCAGCCATGCGCACCGCCTCAGAGCCCCTCCGTCAGGCGCTGCGATGCTTCTCCTGTCCTCCACCGAAGGCAAGCGCCGGTCTCCGGCTCGCCACGCGCTGCGTAGGGGGACCCGTACCTGAGAGTTCGCCGTCGACACGCCGGCCGACCCGTTCGACGACGAGGATCACGACGAAGCACCTGACACGGGGCGCGGATGACCCTCGAACGGGGGGCTGTGCATACCATGGATCGAGTCGCGCGGGACATTGACACGCCGACGGCGCCTGCTACGGTCTCAGGAGATCCGATGCCACCCGACGTCGGACCCAGCACACCGCGAACGCGCCCGTCGATCGCGTGCCCCCCGGCACGTCCGGCCTGCCCTCGCGCAGGAGGTCGCCGCATGGCGAGACGCCCCGGAACCCGACGCGCGAGCGCGCTGCTGTTCGCCGCCGTGCTCGGTGGTGGTCTCGCGCTCGGCACCGCCGCTCCTGCTTCGGCCGACCCCACGCCGGCGCCGACCCCGAGCGCCGCCGCATCGAACCCGTCCGACACGCACGCGAGCATCGCCGCGGAGATCCGCCGCATCGGTTCCGATGTCGTGGCGCTGCAGCGGGACGCGGCCGTCAGGAGCAAGGTCGCTCAGAAGGCCGACGAGCGGTATCTGCAGGCCGAGGCCGCCTCGAAGCAGGCGGCGCTCGCTGCACGGGACGCGCAGACGGCAGCGAACGCCGCGCAGGCCAAGGCCGCGGCCTCCCGCGCTCGCGCGGCAGCCGTGGCCGCCGGCCTGGCACGCACCGACATGGGCACCCTGCCGCTCAACCTCATGCTGAACAGTCGGAGTGCAGGCGGCACGCTCGCGGGCCTCAGCAGTGCTTCCCGCCTGTCCGTGCAGTCGGTGCAGGTCTACGCGCAGGCCGCCACCGACGCCGCCGCGGCACGTGACGCGCATGCTGCGAGCGACGACGCTGCGCGGGCTGCTGCGCAGGAATCGGCGCACGCCAAGAAGACCTACAAGACGGCCAAGCGGAAGGCCGACGCGATCGCGAAGAACGTGCGCGAGCTGCAGGCGCAGGAGCAGACGCTCATCGCCCGTCTCGCGGACCTGAAGGGCGAGGGCGTCGGGAACGCCTGTGCCTCGGTCGGCGACGGCAGCGCATGTGGGTCGGTTCTCCCCGTGCTCGGCGGCACCGCGAAGACCACGGGCGGCAAGGTCGTCGCGTTCGCGCGGGCCCAGATCGGTGAGCCGTACGTGTTCGCCGCGGCGGGGCCCTCCGCGTGGGACTGCTCCGGCCTCACGATGATGGCGTACGACGCCGTCGGGATCGCCATCGGCGGGCACTCCGCGACCGCGCAGTACAACACCGCGAAGGCCCGCGGGGAGCTCGTTCCGATGTCCTCCGCGAAGCCCGGCGACCTGCTCTTCTACACGGACGGCGGGGGTGACATGTACCACGTCGTGATCTATTCGGGCCACGGGATGATGCTCGAGGCCCCGCACGAAGGAGCGGACGTGCGCGAGGTGCCCATCCGATCCCTGGATCTGGTGTCGCAGGCGGCGCACTTCTCCTGATCAGGCCCGTATCTCCTCAGGGTGCTCAGTCCTGGCTGCCCAGGGAATCCAGGGTATTCTTGGGGCTCCATCCGGTGCCGCCCACCGGGTTCTCCGAGGCCGCGGATCGCCCGCTGATGCGGCCTCGCGAACCATTTGCGGGAGCGCGCTTACACCCTCGTGATCTTCCTGTCACCGAGCGACACGCGGCGTTCACGTAACGTTCCAATAACGTCCAGGGTGTGCGCTCGGGCGTTTTCGTTGCTACCTTCGCCCCCGGCCGGTCGGTTCCCCCCTGATCGGACACACATCGCGACCACCCCCGTCGCCACCAGCACGCCCAACAACCCCTTGTCCTTCGTGCGCTCTGACGGGATGTGCCGCGCCGTACCCCACGGCGTACCGCGATGCGAACCATGGAGGAAGCACCCGTGCGCATCGGAGCAAACCGGCGACTGGCCCAGGCGGCCGTCGCGATCGTTCTCGCAGGAACCGTCTCGGCGGCAGGATTCACCTCGGCCTCGGCGGCTGAGCTCTCGGACTGCAAGAACGTCGCGTCCGCATCCGCCAGCAGGCTGAACAGCTGCATCACGAGCCTCACCAAGGCCGCCGACGCCGCCGGCCGCA
>JBBWZJ010000259.1:0-10363 GCA_039648985.1 Acidobacteriota bacterium
TCGATCGCGACGGCCTCTACGGCGCGCCGCGGTTCCATCTCGCGGCGAAACGGGCGGGGATCAAGGCGATCATCGGCGCCGAGCTGACGATCGGGGTCGGGACGACGGCGTCCGTGTTCCGTCTGCCGGTGCTCGTCGAATCATCCGACGGGTACCGAAACCTCTGCCGCCTGATTACGCGGATGAAGCTGCGAGCGCCGAAAGGCGAAGGATCGCTCGCGCTCGACGACCTCGACGGCCACGTCGGCGGCCTCGTGGCGCTCGTCGGCCGCGCAGCGCTGAGCGGCCGCCGTTACGGCGTCGGCGGCCTCGTGGACCGCATCGTCGGGACGTTTGGCCGGCCGAACGTGTGTGTGGAAGTGCAGCGGCACCTGCTCCGGGACGAGGAAGCCGATAACCACGCGCTCGTCGAGCTCGCCGCGGCATTCCACGTTCCCGTCATCGCGACCAATGGCGTGCGGTTCGCGCAGCCCTCGGATCGCCCGTTGTACGACGTGCTGACGTGCATTCGTCACAAGACGACGCTCGAGCGCGCGGGCCGCCGGCTGGCCTGGAACGCCGAACGGTATCTCAAGTCACCCGACGCGATCGCGCGGTTGTTCTCGGACATGCCGCGCGCGGTCGCCGCGGCGGGCGAGCTGGCCGGCCGTCTCGCGTATTCGATGGCCGATCTCGGGTACCGGTTCCCCGAATACCCGGTCCCCGCGGGCGAGACGATGGCGTCCTTCTTGCGGAAGATCACGCAGGCGGGCGCGCGCGAACGGTATCGGCCGTACCACGAGCGGGCGCGACGGCAGGTCGAGCGCGAGCTCGATCTCATCGACAAGCTCGATCTCGCCGGTTACTTCCTCATCGTCTGGGACATCGTCAACTATTGCCGCCAGCACGACATCCTCGTGCAGGGGCGTGGCTCCGCCGCCAACAGCGCCGTCTGCTACAGCCTCGGGATTACCGCCGTCGATCCAGTCGCGATGGATCTGCTGTTCGAGCGGTTCCTGTCGGAGGAGCGCGGAGAGTGGCCGGACATCGATCTCGACCTGCCGAGCGGCGATCGGCGCGAGCGCGTCATCCAGCACCTGTACGACAAGTACGGCGATCGCGCCGCGCCGGGGCCGGCCGTGAACGGCATCGATCCCGGCGCACCCCCGGTCCCTCCGGGGATCACCCTCACAGGCCCGCGCATCGCGATGACGGCGAACGTGATCACCTATCGCGGCCGCAGCGCCGCACGCGAAGTGGGGAAGGTGCTGTCGCTCGAGCCGTCGCAGGTCGATCGCCTGGCGAAAGTGATGAACCACTTCGAGTGGGTGGATCCGAAGGAGACGCTCGCGCGCAACCTGAACGAGGTGGGCCTCGATCTCCAGCATCCGACGATCCAGACATTCGGCCGGCTGTGGCAGTCGATTCAGGATCTGCCGCGCCATCTCGGCCAGCACTCCGGCGGGATGGTCATGTCACACGGCCGGCTGGACGATGTCGTGCCGCTCGAGAACGCGAGCATGCCCAACCGGGTGGTGGTGCAGTGGGACAAGGACGACTGCGCCGACATGGGCATCGTCAAGGTGGATCTGCTCGGCCTCGGGATGATGTCGGTGCTGCAGGATGCCCTCGAGCTCGTCAACGGAACGAATGACTCGGGACTCGGGATTCGGGGTTCGGGACTCGGGAAAGACCCTGCCGCGTCGGAGGCTGCAAAAACCTGCTCCGGAATCGACCTGGCGCATCTGCCGCCGGACGATCCGGCGGTGTACCGCATGCTGCAGGACGCGGACACGATCGGCATCTTCCAGGTCGAGTCGCGCGCGCAGATGGCCACGCTGCCGAGGCTCAGGCCCGAGCGGTTCTACGACATCGTGGTCGAAGTCGCGATCATCAGGCCGGGGCCGATCGTGGGGCAGATGGTGCACCCGTTTTTGAAGCGGCGGCAGGGGCTGGAGACCGTCACGTATCCGCACCCCTCGCTCGAACCGATCCTGGCGCGAACGCTGGGCGTGCCGCTCTTCCAGGAGCAGCTGCTCAGGATCGCGATGGTCGCCGCCGGGTTCTCCGGCGGCGAGGCGGAGGAGCTGCGGCGGGCATTCGGCTTCAAGCGGTCGGAGCACCGCATGCAGCAGATCGAGGGGAAGCTGCGCACCGGCATGGCGAAGCAGGGCATCACGGGTGCGGCGGCCGACGAGATCATCCGATCGATCACCTCGTTTGCGCTGTACGGATTCCCCGAGTCGCACGCCGCAAGCTTTGCGCTGCTCGTGTATGCGAGCGCGTATCTGAAAGCGCATTACCCCGCCGCGTTCTACACGGCGCTCCTCAACAACCAGCCGATGGGGTTCTACCATCCGGCGACACTCGTGAAGGATGCGCAGCGGCACGGGGTGCGGTTCGCGCCCATCGACGTCCAGGAATCCGACTGGACGTGCCGCGTCGATCCGGACGGCCGCGTGCGGCTCGGCCTGATGTATGTCAACGGGCTGCGGCAGGAGGTGGGCCGTGCCATTGCGGCGGCGCGATCGCACGACGCTTCGACGAACGGCGGCAGCGGCGCGGGTGAGCCTGACGCGACGTCAGACCACACGCCCGATCATGCCGCGTTGCAGGGCGATGGATGCCCGAAATGCGGGTGCGACGACGACTCGATGCTCGAAGCGACTGTGCCGGACGGATATTTCTGCAACATCTGCGCGCACGAATGGACTCGGGGCGCCGACAGTGGGATTCGGGATTCGGGGCTCGGCGCTCCTGGTTCGCATACTGAACTTCAAACCCAGAACCCGGAACCCGGAGTAAACCCGGAACCTCGAACCCAGAACCCGGAACCTCGAACCCCGAACCCCGAACCAGGAGCAAACCCGGAACCCCGAACCCGGAACCCCGAACCGCGGTATTCATCCCTCACCAACCTGCTTGCCCGCACCAGGTTGCGTCGCGACGAGCTGGCGACCCTGGCGGATATCGGGGCGTTGAACGCTTTCGGCTTCGATCGACGCAGCGCGTTGTGGCAGGTCGAGCGCGCGGTCCGCCCCCCGGGCGAGCTGTTCGCGCGTGTTGACGATGAAGGTACGGGGCACACGGCGCGGACCCGGGTTCCCGGTCGCGAGCCCCCCCGCCTTCGCGCCGGCGATGCGCCTCCCGGAGCTACGGCGGGGCAGGCCGGCCGAGTCCCGACAGCGGAGTCGCCGCTGCGTCCGATGTCGCCATCCGAACGCCTGATGGCCGATTACGCCGGCACGAGCCTGACGATCGGTCCGCACCCGCTGGCGCTTCGCCGCGCGGAACTGGCGATGCGCGGTGTGCTGCGCGCGAGCGACCTGCCCCATGGGCGTCACGGGCGGCGCGTCCGGATAGCCGGCGCGGTGATCACGCGTCAGCGGCCCGGCACGGCAAAGGGGTTCGTGTTTCTCACGATCGAGGACGAAACCGGCATCGCCAACGTCATCGTCCGCCCCGATCTGTTCAGTGAGCAGCGGCGCGCCATCGTGGGGGAGCCGTACCTGCTGATTGAAGGCACGCTGCAGATTCAGGAAGGTGTCACGTCGGTCAAGGCCGAGCGCGTGATCGGTCTCTCGGGCGGCGGGCCCGAGCCGCAGTCGCACGACTTCCGTTGATCCCGGCGCGCCCTTCCGGGCTCGGCGCAAAATGTTGAGCTATTGGCCCATCTATTGCACAATCCCTCGCGGAGCTGAAGCTCCGCTACATGGGGCCGCGGCGCTGAAGCTGTGCGCTACCTGGGTCCGCGGAGCTGAAGCTCCGCGCTACGTGGTTCGTGGAGCTGAAGCTCCGCGCTACGGTTATAAGGGTAGCCAAGGTGGGGCGATTGAGCAAAAACACATGGCGCCGAACGTCATGAAGCAATCTGTATGGTTGCCGTGCATGGTGGCGGCGCTGCTCGTCGTCTCCTGCACGAGGCCCATCAAGTCCACGCTCCCGCGGCCTCCCTCGGCCGTCGAGCTGGCCGAATTATGGGTGCGCCCTGAACCCAACCGGGACCTGTTCTACGGCGTGGGCGGCAAGGCCCTCGCGCCCGATCCCGCCGCCCGCTACACGGTCATCGAAATCAAGCGATCCGGCTACAGCAGCGGATACACGGTCAAAGACGAGGCCAGCCGCGAGTGGAGCGTCAAGTTCCCGCCCGAGGCCGCCACGGAAACGACGGCGTCCCGCATTTTCTGGGGCATCGGCTATCACCAGCCGCCCCTCTATTACGTGGCGGACTGGAACGCGCGCAAGGCGACCTCTCCGAATCCGCAGCTGCCCGCCCGGTTTCGGGAGAAGAAGCCGGATCTGCACGGGCTCGATGCGAAGGACCCCTGGTCGTACTACCAGAACCCGTTCGTCGGCACCCGCGAAATGAACGGGCTGCTGGTGCTCCAGGCCATGCTCGGGAACTCGGACCTGAAGGATCCGCAGAACGTCGTCTACAAGCTGAAGGACACGTTCGAAGGGGCCAAACAGTGGTACGTGGCCCGCGATCTCGGCCAGACATTCGGGCGCACCGGCGTGGTCGACGCACCGCGCGGGGATCCGACGATCTTCGAACAGACGCCGTTCATCAGGGGCGTCGCCAACGGCAAGGTACAGCTCGAGTATCGCGGCCGGCACCGTGCGCTCTTTCAGAACATCACCCCGGCGGACGTCCGCTGGATCTGCACCCAACTCTCGCACCTCACGGACGCGCAGTGGCACGACGCGTTCCGCGCGGGCGGATTCGTGACGCCCACCGCCGAGCGCTTCATCCGGCGGATGAAGCAGAAAATCGGCGAAGGGCTCGCACTGAAGGACTGATGCGATACCTGCGCTCCACGCCGCGGTTCGTCTCCGCGCTCCTGCTGACATTGGCGCTGACGTCCGGGGTCGCCGCCGCGCAGCCGCCCAAGCAGGTCGAACGCGCGCAGACCGACGCGTTCAAGCAGTCGCTCGAAGGGGGCCCCGACACGATCAATCCGATGCACGAGATCTACACGGCGCTCATCCGGCTGCCGCTCGCCGCGCTCCTCGGCGCCGCGCTCGCGCTCCGCCCGCGGAGGAAGGGCACGCCGGAGCGCAATCAGGCCGTGATCCAGACCCAGATCGTCCTCGCGGTCGTCGGGGCGGTCATCATGCTGGTCGTCGGCGCGAGCCTGGCGCGTGCGTTCGGCATCGTCGGCGCCGCGAACCTGATCCGGTACCGTTCGAAGATCGACGATCCGAAGGATGCGGTCGTCATGCTCGGCTCCCTGGCCGTGGGCCTCGCGTCGGGCGTCGGCCTCTACGCGCTCACGACGTTTTCGACGGTGTTTCTCGTCGCGCTGCTCTGGGTCATCGAGTCGTTCGAAGCCGAGACGAGAAAACGGTTCTCGCTGAACATCAAGGCGGGCTCCGACACCGACGCGCTCCGTCCGAAGGTGGAAGGGATCCTGAAGCGCTTCGAGCTCGACTTCGAGCTTCGCACTTCCTCGGACGAAGAGCTCTGCTACGATGTGCAGGTGCCGCTGGAGCTTCCCACCGATCGGGTCACGAATGCCATCCTCCGGCTCGATCCCAAGGGGCACGCCGCCGTCGACTGGTCCGAGAAGAAGAACAAGACGAAGTGAAGCTCATCATTCAGCCGGACGACGGCATCGCGCCGCTCGTGAAGGCGGTGCGGAAAGCAAAGCGCCGGGTCGACATCCTCATCTTCCGGTTCGATCGCACCGAGCTCGAAAAGGCGCTCGAGGCTGCGGTGACGCGCGGCGTCAACGTCCGCGCGCTCATCGCGCACACGAATCGCGGCGGAGAGAAAATTCTTCGCAAGCTGGAGCTGCGGCTGCTCGACGCGGGCGTGTCGGTCGCGCGCTCGGCAGACGACCTGCCGCGGTATCACGGCAAGATGATGCTCGTCGACGACACGCTCCACGTCTTCGGGTTCAACTATACGAAGCTGGACATCGAGAAGAGCCGCAGCTTCGGGCTGGTGACGAAGGACAAGCGCCTCGTCAAGGAAGCGAGCGCGCTCTTCGAAGCCGACTGCACCCGCCAGGCGTACGTCCCCTCGCACGACCGCCTTGTCGTCAGCCCGGAATCCTCGCGTGCGGTGCTGACCGCGTTCATCAGGAAAGCGCGGAAGCAGCTCCTGATTTACGACACCAAGGTGAGCGACAGGCTCATGCTCCGGCTCCTTGCCGAACGCGCGAAGGCGGGCGTGGAGATTCGGATGTTCGGCAAGGTCGGCAAGGGGGCGTCGGGCATCGAGGCGCGGAAGCTCCCAGACCTCCGGCTTCACGTGCGCGCGATCATCAGGGACGGTTCGGCCGCGTTCATGGGCAGCCAGAGCCTGCGGAAGCTGGAGCTCGACGGCCGGCGCGAAGTCGGCATCATCGTGCGCGACGTAAAAGTCGCGCGCAAGATGCTGGAGGTGTTCGAAACCGACTGGGCGCACACGCGGGAAGCGGTGGAAGGCGCCGAGAGCCGCGAGAAAGGGAAGGAGAAAGAAGCCGCCGAGGAAAAAGAGAAGGCTATTTCCGGCGCGTAATCACGCCCGAGTCGAAGACCTTCCCCGCCCGCGAGACTGCGTCGAACCACATCTGGTCGCCGTTGATCTCCGCGGCCAGAAAGGCCTGGTCCGTATCGTTCCCCGCCGCGGTCAGGTCCGATCCTTTCTCAATGTTCCCCTTGCGCAGCTGCCCGCCCGATCCGCACACGAAGTACACGATGCCCTTCTGCGGCTTGATCCGTTCGTAGAAATGATCGTGCCCCGTGAGGACCACGCTGACGTTGTACTTCACGAAGAGCGGCTCGAGGACTTCGCGGAGACGCTGATCGGATCCATGCCGATCCCCGGACGAGTACGGGGGGTGATGGAAGTACGCAATCTTCCAGGGGTCGCGCGAGTCCTTCAGCTCGTTTTCGAGCCACTCGACCTGCGGCGGGTCCATGTAGGTGCTTTCGAGGACGAAGAACCTCACGTTCTGCTTCGCCTTGAACGTGTAATACAGCTTCCCATCCATGTTGAACTGCTTGTAGTACCGCTGCTCGCGCGCATCGTGATTGCCGAGGGAGGCATAGAACCTAACGCCGGCCTGCAGCAGCGGCGCGTAGGGCTCTTCGAACTTGGTCTTGAAATCCTGCGGGCGCTCCGATCCGTAGAGATTGTCGCCGACGAGCGTGACGAGCTCGAATGGGAAGACATCGTGGACGCGCTTCATCTGCTTCGCCAGATCGTACTGCTCGCTGCTGCCGGTGCCAAAGTCCCCGAGGACGGCGAACTTCAGGGAATCGGCTCTGTTCGGCAGCGTCAGCGCGATGGAGGACGCGGGCGCCTGCAGCCCCGACGTTGCGGTTGGCGCCGTCGCCATCGCAAGTAGCGCAAGCGCGAGAATCGCAGCGGCGGCGAGGCGCGTGAACATATCGGATCTCGCAGTTACGCGGGAAGGACGTTCTCGATCAGGTCCACGATCAGGTGCGCGTGCTCGTCCATCAGGATGAGATGCCGGCCGATGAAACGGAACTCGAGCTCCTCGGGCAGGCGCGGCAGCCCCTGCAGGACCTGCGGCGGCACGGTCGAGAGCGGAACCGTGTCCGGATAGCGTCCGTTGACCGTGAGCGTGATGCCGACCGGGTTCTCGTCCATGATCGAGGCCTTCAGCGCGGCGCCGTCCGGACCGCCGAACACCTGCGCCATCAGCTTCTGAACGACCGCGCGCACATCGGGCGTGAAAATGCTTCCGGGCTTCGCGCCGGCGCGGGCCTGCTGCACGAGGCGCCCCAGGGCGCGCTGGTGGCTGTCGATCTGCTGCGGCGTCGCGTCTTTCGGCAGCTTCGGCAGCGTGGCTTCGAGCTTCTGGTGGAGCGCGACGTACTCTTTCACCCGCGCCTCGAACTCGGCGAGCACAGGCACATTGGCGCTGTTCGGCTGCGCGGCGGTGGACGGCCGCTGGCCATCCGGTGCTATCGGCGCAGTCGCGGTGGCGGCGGCCGGCGAGTCTCCCGGCGCCGGGCGCGCGGCGTCATTTGCCGCCGGAGGGGCCGGACGGCTGCACGCGGCGCCAGCGAGCAGCGCTGCCAACGAGAGCACCATCGCCAGGTCGGACGATCGACGCATGCGGCCTCCCTGGCTCATCCGCGGTAATTGCCGAACTGCAACGCCACGCCGAAGTCGTGCTCCCTGAGCAGCCGCATCGCCTCCTGCAACTCGTCCTTGGACGGCGACGAAACCCGGACCTGGTCGGCTTGGATTGAAGCCTGCACTTTCTTGAGCTTGTTGTCCTTGAGGAACTTGACGATGTCCTTTGCGGCCTCGGTCGGGACTCCCTGCTGGAGCGTGATCACCCGCCGCACCGTGTCGTTCGCCGCCCGTTCCACGTCGCCAGGCGTCAGATTTTTCGTCGGCACCCCCCGGCGGACCATCCGGCCCTGCAGGATCTCCCACAGCGCCGTCATCTTCATGTCATCGTCGGCGGTGAGCGTCAGCGTGTTCGCCACCCGGTCGAGATCGATCGCCGCGCGGGAGCCCTTGAAGTCGTATCGCTGCGCCACTTCCTTGCGGGCCTGGTTGACGGCATTGTCTACCTCCTGCAGATCCACGCCGGAGGTGATGTCGAACGACGCTGTATTCGCCATACGGGGATGATTCAGACTCGGCGGTGACGGGTGCGGACAGGGAACGCCATGGAAATCGCCGAATTATATCAGCACGCCGGCCGGACGCCGCGATGCGCGCCGCGCCCGCATCGGGGTCGAGACCGGCGGCGGGTCCGAGATGCGCCGCCCAGCTTGTCGCCAGCCTCCGGACGTGGGACAATAATCAACTACCCACTTCGCCGCTCCCGTGCGGCAGCTCTGTACCGCTGGAGATCTGCGTTGCATCACGACTCGAGTCCCCGTTCATCTCTTTTGCCTCGACGAGCGTTCCTCGGCCTTGGTGTTGCCGCGGCGGCCGGTGCGCTTGTACCCTCCCGGGCGCAGGCGGCCGGCGTCGCGCGGGCGCCTCAGCGCGTCCTGTCGTTCTTCCACACCCACACGGGCGAACGGCTGAGAGTCGCATACTGCTGTGGGGGCGAATACCAGCCCCAGGCACTCGCGGACGTGAACCACATCCTCCGCGACTTCCGCGTCAACGAAACCCGCGCGATTGAGCCCGGGCTCCTCGACCTGCTGTACGAGCTCGGCGGCACGCTCGGGACGGATCAGCCCTTCCACGTGATCTCCGGGTACCGGTCGCCCGAGACGAACCGCATGCTCCGCGAGCGCGGCGGCGCCACGACTGGCGTCGCGTCGCACAGCCTCCATATGGTGGGTCAGGCAATCGACATCCGGGTCCCGGGGGTGAAGCTGCAGACGCTTCGCGACGCGGCGCGCGCGCTCAAGATCGGCGGCGTCGGCTTCTACCCGGATCTCGACTTCGTACACGTGGACGTCGGCCGCGTTCGCTACTGGTAGCGCGCATCTATCGCCGGCGGCGCAGCGGATCTGTCGTCGGGCGCCCGGTGCGATAGAATCACTCGCTGACGATGATCGAAAAACGGCGCTCCAAGATTGAAGGGGCCGGCGTCTTCGCGACCGAGCCTATCCCCAAGAACAAGCGGATCGTTACCTACGACGGCGAGAAGATCCGCAATCGCGAAAGCCTGAAGCGCGAAGTCCGCTACTTGAAGCAGGGCCACATCTGGTGCTTCAAGCTCAATCGCCTCTACGTCCGCGACGCGGCAGTGGGCGGCAACATCGCACGCTTCATCAATCACTCCTGCACCCCCAACTGCTACACCCAGGTGACCGGCGACACCATCTGGGTGCGGGCAGCCCGGAACATCCGCAAGGGCGAAGAGCTCACGTACAACTACCTGACGGACGGCGCGCAGTCCATTCCGTGCCGCTGCAGGCCGGGGTGCAAGGCCATGCTCTGATGCGGGTCTTCTACCTTCACGGCTTTGCCTCGTCCACGAAGTCGTCGAAGGCGCTGTTTTTTTCGGAGAAGCTCGCGGGCCGGGGCGTCTCATTCGAGGCGCCGGACTTCAACGAACCCGATTTTTCCACGCTGACGATTACGCGGATGGTCGCGCAGATCGTGCACGCGATCGATGCTGGGGGAGAGCCCGTCGCGCTCATCGGCTCGAGCCTTGGCGGGTTCGTGGCGATCCAGGCGGCGCTGCAACGGCCCTCGATCGTCCAGCGCGTCGTGCTGCTCGCGCCGGCACTCGACGCCGGCCGGCATTCCATCCCGGCTCTCGGCGAAGGCGGGCTCGAGGCATGGAAGGCGTCCGATACGCTCGATGTGTTCCACTACGGCTACGGCCGGATCGTTCCCCTCCGCTACGAGCTGTACGCCGATGCCGGCCGATACGATTGTCTGAATGCGCAGCTGACCATGCCGGTGCAGGTGTTCCAGGGACGCCGCGACACCGCCGTGGATCCC
>JBBWZJ010000274.1:0-4225 GCA_039648985.1 Acidobacteriota bacterium
GCCTCGATCATCGGCAGCGCATGCCAGTGATCGGGCGTGCCGATGAGAACGATGTCGACGTCGCGCTCACGCAGGAGCTCACGATAGTCGCTGTAGGTGCGGGGTCGCTTCTTCGAGACCTGGCGCGTCGCCACCAGGTCCGCCGCGTCCGCCAGCATGCGCTTGTCGACATCGCAGAGCGACACGACGTTGACCGGCGCGACCTGGACGAGCCGCAGCAGATCGGTCTTTCCGTACCACCCGGTGCCGATGAGCGCCACGCGCTTCGGCGTGTCGGCCAGCTGTTCGGCGAAACGCGGGAGGCGGGACACGGCGAGCGCCGCGGCGCTCTGTTTCAGGAAGTCGCGACGATACATGGGTCATCCTCCGGGATATATCAGCCAACCTGGGCGGACGCGAGCCCGGCCCATCCAGGGACGCTTTTCGCGGCACGGACCGCACGCACGATCGCCTCGGCGACCACTTCCGCGGCCAGCGCACCGACAATCGTCAGCTGCAGGTCCGGCTTCGCGATCTTCCGCGTGGAGACCGCAAAGAGCTGATCGCCGTCGCCCGTCGTATGGTATGGCCGCACGGCGCGGGCGCCCCCGCAGTTCGCCATCGAGGCCACTTTCGTCAGAGCTGTTTTCGACAAGTCTACATTCGTGGCGACGACCACCAGCGTGGTGCTGCCGAGCGGCGGATCCTGGACGCCTCCACCCGCCGGTCCGGTCACAATTCCGCGCATCACGTTGACGCTGTCCGCGAAAGTGCCGTCAGCACGTCGCGCGCCGGCGACGATCCGGCCGGATGCCGGATCGATCACGTCCCCGGCGGCGTTGACGACAGCAAGGGCACCGATCACGACGTCCCCAAGAACAAGGCTGGCCGATCCGATGCCGCCTTTCATACCTGGGTATCCGCGCCCCAGGTGCATCTTGCCGACGGTCGCGCCGGCGCCCGCGCCGATGTTCCCTTCGGTGACCGGCTCGGAAGTGGCGGCCGCGCACGCCTTGTACGCGGCGTCCGCGTCTGGTCTGATGCGCGGGTCACCCACCGCGAGATCGTCAATGGCCGCCGCGAGGACGATCGGAATTCGGAGGTCAGGCGTGCCCCAGTCGAATCCCACCTTGTGCTCTTCGAGGTACCGCACGACCCCGCCCGCGGCGGGCATGCCGAACATGCCTCCGCCGCTCAGGAAAATCGCGTGGATGCGGTCAACCGGGCTGACAGGCTGCAGCAGCACGCCCATGGACTCCGCCGGCGCCGAACTGCTGTAATCGGCTCCCGCGGCTGCCGCCTGGTCGAACAGGATCGCCGTGCATCCAGTGGGGCGCCGCGTATCCGTCGCATGTCCCACGGTGATCCCTGGCACGTCCGTCAGCGATCCGGCCCGGACGGCCCGCCCCGCGTCTTGACGGCGAGCGGGTCCGGGCGTCAGCCGAGTGCCCACGCCAAGCCCCATCGCCACGGAGGTCGTGAACTCGCGTCTTGTGTACACGCTCATATACCTGTGCCCGGCGGTTACGACGCGGAGCTAAAGCTCCGCGCTACGTTGCACCATGTCGCCGCTGGCGCGTGTTGCACGTGGCACGTCGCACGTGTTGTACGTCGCACGTGGCACGTCGCACGTTTACAGCCCCTGGTACGCCCGGAAGAGCGCCTTGAAGTACCCCAGCACGCGGACGGCGTCGGGCGACTCCGGGATCTCGGCAAAGCAGTAGCCGCCGAACTTCATGGCGGCGAGCGACGAGATGAGCTGCTTCCAGGGGTACTGCTCGATCGACAGGTCCCGCATGTGCACCTGGCCAATCTGCGTGCGAAGCAGCTTGAAGTTCGCGTCGAACCCGCCGTCGAGCAAATCCGTCTCGTTCGAGTTCCAGCACGCACGCACGGCCGGATGGTTGCCGCCGTAATCCAGGATCTTGCGGATCCGGGGGACGCGCTGCGTTTCAGGGCCGTGGACTTCGAGCTGGATGACGATGCCGTTGTCGCGCGCGAAGCCGCCGCATTCGGCGAGCGCCTTCCCGATCTGCTCGAGCGTCTGGTCTTCCGGCACGTCCTTGCGGAGCCCGTTGGGGCGGACCTTCACGCTCGGCGACCCGAGGTCCTTCGCGAGCTTGACCCATTCCTTCGTCTCGTCGATGTTCTTCCGGACGACCCCGGGATCGGGCGAGTGGAATTCGCACGTGGTGCCGAGCCCCCCGATCTTGATGGGCGAGCTCTCGAACTGTTTTCTCACGTCGGCGCGCGCTGCCGCTGGCAGCGAGATCTCCACCCCGTGCTTGTGCGTGGTTCGCAGCTCGACGCCGTCGAACCCGGTTTCGGTCAGGTTCCTGATGATCGTCGGGATGTCCCAGTCCTTCGCGAGGTTGTACGTGACGATGCCGAGCTTCAGCCCGCCCCGCAGGGGCGAAGGCGTCGGCGGCTGCGGCTGCCGGACCGCCGTCAGCATCGGCAGCGTCGCGACACCGGATAGGAAGGTGCGTCGGTTCATGCGCGAGAGCTTATCGCAGCACGGCTCACACACGCACTCCCAAAAGTGCGCGGCCTATCGAGTTCACGGGCTCGGCAGGGCCTCGCTGGCGGCGCAAAAAAAGGACCTGGGTGGTCGGGAACCGAGTAAGGTATGCACGAAACGTTTTCGCCCCTGGCGGCGTATCGGGCACTGGAAGACAGCCGCGTCGGGCGTGCTGAGGAGGACGACATGGGATTGAGTCAATCGAGAACGACGGTGGCGATAGCCGTCTGCGGCGCGGCGTTGCTCGCGACGACTGCGCGCGGCGTCGCCCAGCAGCCGGCGCCGGCCGCGCCTGCCGCGCAGCCCGCCCAGGGGCGCGCGGGTGGCGGTGGTGGTGGACGAGGCGGGGTTGCCCCGGCGCTGTTTACGGCCGCAGACACCAATAAGGACGGTGCGGTCAGCCGCGAAGAGCTGAAGGCGAGCTTCGACGCCTGGTTTTCCGCCGCCGACAGCAGCCGGGCAGGCTCGGTGACGCAGGATCAGCTCGCGACAGGGATGGCCTCGGCCTTCCCGCAGGCGCCGGCGCCCGCGGCTCAGCCTGGCCCCGATTGCGGCGGCCGCAGCTCCAATCCGCATACGCCGTGTGCCGCGGACGTGCAGGCGATGATGGCCGCACTGCCGGCCACGGCTCCGGCCAAACCGAAGCAGCCGAGGAAAATCCTCGTGCTCGGGGCCGCGCAGGGCTTCGTCCACTCGTCGATTCCGCTGGCAGCGAAGACGATCGAAGCGATGGGCGAAAAGACCAAGGCGTGGACGGCCGTGACCACCTATGACCCCGCTGACATCAACGAACAGAACCTCAAACAGTACGACGCCATCTTCCTCGACAGCACCACCGGCTGCTTCCTGGACGACCCGACGGACAAGGCGGCGACCGCGGCACGCCGGAAGGCGTTGATGGACTTCGTCAGAAGCGGCAAGGGGATCGCAGCGATTCACGCGGCCACCGACTCGTATCACGGCACCGCATGCCCGGGCGATGCGCCGGCCGGAGCGGGCGGCTTTGCGGGCGGCCGCGGCGGCGCGGGCACCACGGTCGCGATGCTGATGGTGAGCCAGGCGGACAAGAACGCGGACGGCAAGGTCACGCGGGACGAACTGGGCGCGCTCGCCGACGCATGGTTCGACAAGCTCGACCCGGAGAAGTCCGGCAAAATCGCCCAGGCCGATTTCCCCCAGCGTTTCGCGGCAGTGATGCCGCAGACCCCGGCGGCCCCTGGCGCCGGACGCGGCGGGCCTCCGGGAGGCAACCCCCTCTGGCCCGAGTTCAACAAGATGGCGGGGGGCTACTTCAAGTTCCACTGGAACGATCCCCAGGAGATCACCTACAAGATCGATGATCCGAAGAGCCCGCTGACCGCGATGTTCAAAGGCGCGCCGTTCGTCGTCCACGACGAGACATATACGTTCAACCAGGAGTCGTTCTCCCGGGAGAACGTCCATGTGCTCGCGAGCGTGGACTATTCCAAAATGAGCGACGCCGACAAGGCGAAGGAACCCAATCCGCGGACCGACCACGACTACGCGCTGAGCTACATCCATCGCGAGGGGAATGGCCGCTACTTCTACATGGCTCACGGCCATCACGAGCGCAACTACGCCGTGACGCCGCTGCTCGAGCACCTGCTGGCGGGCGTCCAGTACGCGCTGGGCGATCTCAAGGCCGACGACAGTCCCAGCGTCAAAGCCGGCACCAAATAGCGCGGCGGATCATCGATTCGGGAG
>JBBWZJ010000304.1:0-6823 GCA_039648985.1 Acidobacteriota bacterium
GCCTCGAGGAGATCGACGACGGGGCGTGGGCGGTCTTCTTCGGGCCGGTCCGGTTGGGCACGTTCGACGAACGTCTGGGGCAGGTGCATCCCGTCGGGCGGCTTCACGGTGGGCGCGCCGCGGCTGACGCCGCAACGCGCTGATAGGATCTTGGCGTCGGAAGTGTAAAGGATGTCGCCGCATTACTTTGTAAAGGATGTCCCCGGCACCACACCGGTAGCGGGAAGCGGGAAGCCAGTAGCCGGAAGCTGGAAGCGAAGCCGGTAGCCGCAAGCGAGAGCTGACGGCTGACAGCTGATGTCTCGCTCTACCCTCGCCCGCCGTAGCGTGCCAATGCGAGATCGACGATTTCTTCGATGAGCTGCGTGTAGTTGCGGCCTGACTTGCGGGCCGCCATGGCGAATTCGGCCTTGGACGCCAGCCAGGGATTGGGGTTGGCCTCGATCACCGCGACCCGGCCGTCCGGGCGCAGCCGCATGTCGATGCGTGCGTAGTCCCGCAATTCGAGCGCCTGGAACACCGCGACGGCGGTCTGCTGGAGCAGCGCCCCGGTCTCTTCCGCCAGGTCCTCGGCGACAGCCGATTTCGTGTCGCGGTAGGCGCGCGTGCCGATACCCCACTTGACCTCCGCGCCGGCGATTCGGGGGCGCCCCTCGGGGAGCTTCGAGAGATCCAGCTCGATGACGGGCAGCGCCGTCGGATTGTCGTTCCCGATCACGCCCACGTACATCTCGCGGCCATCGACGTACTCTTCGATGAGCACGGGGGAATCGAAGTTGGCGTGGAGCCAGTCGATGCGCTCCATCAGCTCGCGGATGGACGAGACGACCGCATTGAACTCGATGCCGATCGAGCCGTCCTCGCGAGCGGGCTTGACGATGACCGGAAACTCGAGATCGTGGGAAAAATCCAGCCGGCCGCGGAAGGACCTGGCGAACACGGGCGTGTCGATCCCGTGGAACTCCAGGATCTTCTTGGCGACTGCCTTGTCCTGGCCGTACAGCAGGCCGTGCGATCCGGATCCGGTGATGCGCTTGCCCACCAGTTCCAGGTACGCGGCGATGCAGTAATCGGCCGTGTCGTTGCCGCCGAACGACTCCGACAGGTTGAACACGAGGTCGCATTCCATCTTGGCGAGCGCGTGGAGGCTTTTGATGGAGCCGTCCAGGACGTGGAGCGTGGCGTCGTGGCCAAGCTTGCCGAGCGTGTCAGCGACTTCGTCCTCGACTTCCTTCTTGTCGAGCGTCCGCGTGATCGGCGCCTTGTCGCCGGGCGAAGCGTCCGCCGCCTCGGGCTCCTCCCAACGGTCGTAGAGTACGACGACGTTCAATTTGCTCACGGTCGCGGCGATTATAAGGATCCGAACGACGAAACTCAACGCGATCCTCGTTTCCTCATTTGACAGCGGCGCACGCCTCGCAGAAGATCAGCGTCGTACACGACCTCGGAAGGATGACGATGCGTACCGTGATCAAGGCAGCCGCGCTCGTGTTGGCGCTCGGAGCGACCGCATGCGGCGGAGCGGCAGAACAGGCATTCGGGTCGGCAGACGCGACGGCAATTCGCAAGGCCACCGCGGATCTCACGGCCGGCATCAACAGCAAGAACATCGACCAGATCCTCGGGTTGTACGCCGACAACTCGGTGTTCATGCCGCCCAATGCGCCGCTGCTGCGCGGCCGGGATCCGCTCAAGTCGTTCTACACGGACCTGGTGGGGAAGGTGACCGACATCAAGCTCGAACCGGTCGATGTCGCCGGCCACGGTCCGATCGCTTACGAGTCCGGCACCTACACGATGACCGTCGGCGCCACGCGCGATCGCGGCAAGTTCCTCTTCGTCCTGCGCAACATGGCGGGCAACTGGCGGTTCGAGTACACCAGTTGGAGCAGCGACCTTCCGCGCCCGGCGGCGAATTAGATTCAGCTCGCAGCTGATCGCTGCCAGCACTGTGGCACGTGGCACCTGGCACCTTGGCACCCTGGCACCCCTGGCACCTTGGCACCCCTGGCACCTTGGCACCCCCGGCACGCTTATTAGTCCTCCGTCCCCGGATTCGCCGGCGGCTGCACGTCCTGCAGGACCGACGTGGGTGCGGCGGGAACGGGCGTCCTGCGGTACCCGCGCAGAGCGGGGGTGGTGCCGGCGATCCAGAACGTCGCGAGCAGGCATCCGAAGCCGCCGCTGACGACTGACACGACCGGCCCCAGCCAGTTCGCCACGAGCCCGGCTTCCAGCTCCCCGAGCTGCGGCCCGCCCATGAAGAAGATCATGTTCACCCCCGTCATCCGGCCGCGAAGGTGGTCCGGCGTCTCCATCTGGCGAATCAGATTGCGGAACACCATGCTGACCGTATCCGCCGCGCCGGTCATGGCCAGGCACGCGAACGTCAGCCAGAACAGCGTCGAGATCCCGAAGGCGATCGTCGCGGCGCCGTAGGCGAGCACGGCGGCCACGAGGACCTGCCCCCGGCGTTCGATGCGATCGACGGCGCGCACCATCACGGCGCTTGCGAGCAGCGCTCCGGCCGCCGGCGCCGCATACAGCCACCCGTAGCCGCGCGCGCCCACGTGCAGGACGTCCTGCGCGAAAATCGGCAGGAGCGCGGTCGCCGACGAGAAGAACGTCGCAAAAAAATCCAGCAGCATCGTCGAGCGGATGAGCGGCGCCCGGAAGACGAACCGGAGCCCCTCGAGCGCTGCCTTGACCGTGAAATCGCCGCGCGACCGCGCCACCCCTTCCCCGCCCGCCAGGTGCGTGGCCCCCTGGCCTTTCATCAGGAGGAGCGCCCCGATGACGAACAGGAACGATGCGGCATTTACCGCGTAGACCCACCCCACGTTCGTTGTCGCGATCATCAGGCCCCCCGCCGCGGGACCGGCGACGGAGGCGGTCTGCATCGCAATGGTGTTCAGGCTGATCGCGTTCGGGAGGTGCTCGCGGGGCACCAGCGTCGGCATGAGCGCCTGCCGCGCCGGCAGGTCGAAGGCCCCGGCCGCGGAGCTGCAGGCCGCCAGCACGTAGATCGGCCACAACTGCGTCAGTCCGTGCAGAGTGAGCAACGCGAGGACGCCCGCGAGGAGCGCCATCAGGGACTGCGTCACGAGCATGAGCGCCCGACGGTTCAGCGCGTCAGCCGCAACGCCGCTGATCATCGAGAACAGCAGGATCGGGCCGATCCGCGCCAGGCCGACGAACCCGAGCGCGAGCGCCCGCTTCCCTTCGTGCGCGAGCAGCGACACGTGCCACAGAAGCGCGGCCGACTGCATGAAGGTGCCGATGAACGACAGCAGCAGTCCGGCCCACAGCAGGCGGAAGTCACGATGGCCGAGCGCGGCAAACACGCGCACCCAATCTATCACCCGACCGCGGACGCTCAGCGGGGGGCGAGGCGCGGCGCGGGCGCCGCCGGACGCTGTCCGCTCAACGCGGTGCCGCGGGTCGTCACGAAGTACTTGGCGATCATGTTCGGGCGCTCGCAGGACGGCAGCCGCGAACGGTCCGACACGTAATCGAGAAAGGTCGCGGCGACCTGCGCGAAGTGCGCCTCGTGCCCGACCCGGAGCGCGTCCGGGATGGTGACGTGGATCTCGCCGCCTCGATCGGCGACCCCGATGCCGGGGTATTCCGTCTGCAACGACGCCACTCTCGCGCGGACCGCGGAAAGCACGTGCCCTTTCTCGGCCGCCTCCTTCGGGATCACGTACAGTTCCGGGCGGAAGCCGTCGCCGCGCGTCTGCCTGACCTCGATGCGTGACTTCGTCCCCCGGTAATACGCGAAATGCGTATCGCCGAGCGCGTCGAGCGGCTCCCAGTCCCAGGCGATGTTCAGGGTCGTGTGGACGCCGCGCAGCGTGTACGCCACGAGCGTGTTGCAGTAGTAGTCGAACTGGCCGTCCACGATCGATCCGGCGAGGTCGGGCGGGAATCCCGGTGCGTGCGTGACGCTGCGAAACTCGGACTCGGAAATCCGGGTCGGCCATCGCTGTGCGTCCAGGAGCTGGACGTCCGATTCCACGCGGATCGGCTGATCCGGAAACAGCGTCCACTGGACCAGGTCCACGAGGTGGGTGCCGACGTCGTTCAGCCCCTCTCCCTGATCCGCGGTGTTGAAAAACCAGGTGGGCCGGATGTTCGGGGCCCCTGCGACGATCTTCTTCAGGTAATGCACGCTCTCCATGTACACGGCGGGCTGCTCGAGGCTCCCCGACTCGATGCGTCCGAACGTCGGCTCGTCGTTCACGAGCGCGCGCTGGAGGGCATGGGTGGCTTCGAAGCGCTCCGTCATGATGTCGGAGGCGACGACGCCCCGCGCATCGGCTTCGTCGAGCGCGGCTTCGAGCTTGGGGAGGTCTTCCGGATTCAGCACCCAGGGCTTGTCCGCGAGCACGTGGAGGCCTGCCCGGACCGATGCCAGGATGCGATCGATCTTGTCGCGGTTGCGGCCGGAGAGCACGACGACATTTCCGGGACGCTCGCGCAGCATGCGTTCGAGGAAATCGGGGGCCGCATGCACCTCCCAGGTCCACGATGTCGGACGGGCGGGACGACGGTTGAATGCGGCAAGGCGGTGGAGGTGCGCCACGAGGTCGGGCCCGACCGGCGCGAAAATGTCGACCCGGGGCGCCACCGCCGGATACATCTCGCCGTGCACCAGGGCCGCATGGAAGTGGCCGGGATCGAGGGTCATCAGGCGGACGTCAGTCATAAGGCCATCTGCGGGGGCGCCGGACATCGGCGCAGGTGGCCAGAGATTTACCTGACGCCCGGAGTGGCGTCAAGCGGTCGAATGCCTGGCTTCGCGGTTACAGTCGATACTGCCCCTGGGGGTCCTGCCGCAGACGGCGGTCGTGAACGAGATCGTCCAGAATGATCCGGCACGGCTCGATGCTCAGGTTGAACAGACGCGCCGCCTGCTCGAGTCGGAGGCAGAGCCCCGGCATCTCCTGGTACGAACCAAGGATCGACGCGACCACAGACGATCGTTTCGGCTCACGATCCGAGATGCCGCGTGTGAGCTGGCGGCGCTCCGCGATGCGAGCTTCGATGATCATTCGAGCAATCCTTGTCTGGGCGGCCTCTGGCAGTCATCCCCATCGGATGCCCAGGGCCTGGCCGTGTCGTGCGGCAGCATGGTCCGCTGCTGACGCAGTTGATGGTTCAAGCGTTCCGCGAGCTGGCCGAAGAACTCGCCCGATCGGCGCAGCCGGACGTTTTCCCGCTGCAACTCCCGGATGAGCTCGTGGCAGCGCGCGAGGGTATGGTCGGTCGCGGCGTCCGGACTGTCCCTGACCGGAGCGATGGGCGGTACCGCGGCGGGCTCCTCGCGGACGGCCCGGCCCGACACAGTTCGATCCGTGTTCTCCTCCTCGACACCGGCGCGATAGGGAAAGGACATCGACACACCTGATCCGCGAAAAGGTTTGGAGCAGGCGAGTGTAGAAGAGCGACGGCGGGAGAACAGTCTGCCAGGCGACCGTTCAGCTGCCTTTTTCGACATAATTCCAGCCGGCCCTTCGCCGGTCCTGGGCGCGGTGCGCTATCGCGGCATGTCGTCGTACGCGCGTCGGATCGCGTCGTAACACTCGCAGGAGGACGCCAGAAGACGCGGGCGGTCGGCAATCAGCACCCGGCCGCGTTCGAGCTTCAGGATTCCGCGTTTCTGGAATTCCTCGATCACGGCGCTCACCGAGGGCCGGACGGCGCCGAGCAATGTGGCCAGGAACTCGTGGGTGATTGCCAGCTGATCTGCCGGCACGCGATCGAGGACGGTGAGAAACCATCGCGCACAGCGCTGATCGAGCGAATGGAGTCCCGTGCACGCCGTCAGCCTGAGGCTTTGAAGCAGCAGCGCGTGCGAAAACCGCGACAGCAGGGTGGCAAACCGCTCATTGTCCGCGAGTTCCCGTTCGAAGTCCGCTACCGGGAGGGCCGTCGCGTGACCGCCGACGGCGACGATCATGTCGCACGACGATACCGCGCTGCGGCGGGGCGGAGAGACCCACGACACGCCTTCAAAGCCGACGGTCGCTGATTCCATGCTGCCGCCGTCCCGCATGACCGACATCACGCAGATGACAGCGGTTTCCGGAAAGTACACGTGTTCGATGGGTTCGTTCGCGCGGTGGAGCACGCGTCTGGCAGACAGAGGCACACCCCTGAGCCTGGCGGCGACACGGCGGTAAGTAATTTCGTCGAGGGCACTAAGGAGTGTGTTGCCCGGGCGATGTTCACCCGACTCCATCTTTCGAATCTACGCTTCCGTCGGCCGCAAGTCCAACGCGGCGTACGCTCGGGCGCAGCCGCGGGGCCGCGGCAGATCCGCCGCGGGCTCAGAGCGAAACTGGCGTAAAATCAGCGTTTACACTCCCGGGCCGGAGTGGTGAAACTGGCAGACGCGCGGGACTCAAAATCCCGTGACCTTCGGGTCGTGAGGGTTCGACCCCCTCCTCCGGCACCAATGAAATCAAGCGCGTACAAGAACCGCTCCGCGCCGACACCGCGCGCGCCGGCCACACTCGAACCCTTCTCTAACACTTCGGCGGCAGCCGCAACCCGCACGAGCCTCATACAGCGCGAATGACCATTAAGGATTTGCAGACCCACATTGACCAACGCTCACTTGCTGCGCTCGCAGGTCTGTCGCAGCCATGATGAAGTGCTCGCCACGTCCGAGCAGTGGAAACCCGCGATGATCGTGAAGGGCGCGCGTGATATGAAGCTACAAAACAGTTCACTGCTTTACCAAGCTGCAGAGGATTCATGCTCATCCCGGCCCCACATCTAGCAGATCACTTGAGTCGCCACGGGTTTCGTATCTCCC
>JBBWZJ010000343.1:0-42034 GCA_039648985.1 Acidobacteriota bacterium
CCGCGCGCGGCGGCGCCGCTGTCCGTATCCGCGGTTCCCACCACGACGACCTGAGCCCCGCCGGACCCTGCGAAGCGTGAAGCTCCGCCGGCACGCTGTGGTACGATAGTTTCTTTCGACCCCGCACGATGTCCCGTTACGCCCGTCCCACCTCGCTCAGCTATCTCGGCCCCGGGCCGATGACGCCTGCCGTCAAGTGGATCATCTGGGCGAATATCGGCGTGTTCGTCGCGCGCTTCATCTACCCGCGGCTCATCGACTTTCTCGGTCTCATCCCCGAGGCGGTGATCGAGCACCGGTGGATCTGGCAGCCCGTCACGTACATGTTCGTCCACGAAGGTTTTACACACATCCTCTTCAACATGCTGGGGATCTGGATGTTCGGCGTGGAGCTCGAGCGCCGGTGGGGCACGAACTTCTTCCTGAAGTATTACGCCATCACGGGGATCGGGGCCGCGGTGACGACACTGATCGTGGCGCTTCTGCCGTTCGCCGTGACGGCAGCGACGTACGGATCGAACACGGTCGGTGCGTCAGGGGCCCTCTACGGCATCCTGCTCGCGTTCGCGCTGTACTTTCCCGAGCGGCCGATTCTCGTCTTCATGCTCTTCCCCGTCCCGGCGAAGTACTTCGTCATGATCATCGGGGCGATCTCGTTCCTGTCGGCCACGGGCGGCGCGCCGCAGGTGGCGCACGCGGCGCATCTCGGCGGGATGGCGTTCGGCTATCTGTACCTGAAGGGCGGCGGCGGGGGCCTGAGCGCGGAGATCAAGTACCGCTACGTGAAGTGGAAGATGAACAGGCTTCGCCGCAAGTTCGACGTCTATTCGGGCGGCCGTTCCGACTGGGATCGAAAGGTCCACTGAGAGGCGCCGTCGCGCCGCGGCTCAGCCCTGGAAATACACGTCGGTGTGATCGAGCCAGTCCTGCCGGATGGGGCTGAACAGATCGAGCTCGAACGTGTCGTCGAGCGCCTCAGCCTGGTGCTCCACGCGGGACGGGATGTGCAGCACTTCCCCCTCGCGCACGGTGATTTCCTCGCCGTTGATCAGGAACTTCAGCGCGCCCTGCAGCACGTAGGTCATCTGCTCGCTCTCGTGCGAATGCATCGGCACGAGCGCTCCCTTCTTCAGGTAGATCTGCGCGAGCATTTCGCGGTCCCCCGTGACGATCTTTCGAGAAATCATCTCGGTGACCTTCTCGAGGGCAATTTCGTCCCACCGGTGCAGCCGGACGATCGGGGCACTCACGACCGGCAACCTCTCTTCTCGACCCATTACAGGCCGGATTATACCTCCCGCGCGACGGGCGGCTCCGGCTCACGGTCGGGTCGGGGGTGTTATAATCCAGCGTTTGGCCTCGCACGGTTCCTGAATGCGGCGGGGCGTGGACGCCCCCGGGATCGCGTCCGGACCAGTCACTTCGATGCGGTCGAAAGGGCCCGAACGGAATGAAGGCGACTGCGGTCAGCAACGGCAGCAGCACGAAGACCGGGAGCGGAACCTATCACGGTCTCACCCGTGACGACCTCCTGCACGCCTATCGCTTGATGGTCCTGTCTCGCCGGATTGACGACAAGGAAATCCAGCTCAAGAACCAGAGCCTCATTTTTTTCCAGATCAGCGGAGCGGGCCACGAAGCGGTGCTCGCCGCCGCGGGGATGGCGCTCAAACCGGGGCACGACTGGTTCTATCCGTACTATCGTGACAGGGCGCTGTGCCTCGCCCTCGGCGTCACGCCTTACGAGATGTTCCTGAGCGCGGTCGGCGGAAGGGATGACCCGAGCTCCGGCGGCCGGCAGATGCCCTCCCACTGGGGCCACAAAGCCCACAATATCGTTTCGGGATCCAGCCCGACCGGCACGCAGTGTCTGCACGCAATTGGCTCTGCAGAGGCGGGGCTGCTGTTCGACAGAATTCCATCGATCGCAGGACGCGAGCAGGAGTACCACCGCGACGAAGTCGTGTACGTCTCGATTGGCGAAGGGGCCTCGAGCGAGGGGGAATTCTGGGAATCGCTCAACGCCGCCTGCCTCGGGCGGCTGCCGGTCGTCTACCTGATCGAAGACAACGGGTACGCCATCTCGGTGCCCGTGGAGGTCCAGACCGCGGGAGGCGACCTGTCGCGGCTTGTCGCGTCGTTTCCGGGGCTCCTGGTGCAGAGCATCGACGGCACGGACTTCGTCGAGAGCTACCGCGCGATGACCGATGCCGTCGCCTACGCGCGCGGGCGAAAAGGGCCTGCGCTGGTCCACGCGAAAGTCGTCCGGCCGTACTCGCATTCGTTCTCGGACGAGGAGAAGCTGTACAAGACCGCGGAGGAACGCGCCGCCGAAGCGAAGCGCGATCCGATCGTGCGGCTCGCCGCCTTCCTCAAAGGGGAGGGGCTGGCCGGCGATGCGGAGCTCCTGGCCATTGCCCAGGACGTCCAGGCCGAGATCAACGCGGCGGCCGACAAGGCGATCGCGGCGCCGAAACCCACCCCTGATACCGTGGGCCGCTACGTGTACTGCCCTGACGTCGACCCGACGTCGAAGGCGTTCAGCACCGCGCCCGCACCGCAGGGAAAGCCCGACACGATGGTGGCGGCAATCAACCGCACGCTGAAAGAGGAGATGGCGCGGGATCCGCGCATCGTCGTCTTTGGCGAGGACGTCGCGGACGTGAGCCGGGAAGCAGCGCTCGGAAGCGTGTCAGGCAAAGGCGGCGTGTTCAAGGTCACGCACGGCCTGCAGCGTGAGTTCGGAGCCGCGCGCGTCTTCAACACACCACTGGCGGAGGCCGCCATCATCGGCCGCGCCATCGGCATGGCGATACGCGGCATCAAGCCTGTCGTCGAGATTCAGTTCTTCGACTACATCTGGCCCGCGATGATGCAGATCCGCGACGAGATGTCGATGCTCCGCTACCGGTCGAACAACGAGTTCGCCTGTCCGATCGTGATCCGCACGGCCATTGGCGGCTACCTCCGCGGGGGCGCGCCGTACCACAGCCAGTCGGGCGAGAGCATCTTTGCGCACTGCCCCGGGATTCGCGTGGTCTTCCCGTCGAACGCGCAGGACGCCGCCGGCCTTCTCCGCACGGCGATACGGTGCCAGGATCCGGTCCTCTTCCTCGAGCACAAGCACCTGTATCGCCAGACGTACAACAAGGGTGAGTCCCTCGGCCCCGACTACATGGTGCCGTTCGGCAAGTCGTCGGTGCGGCGTGACGGGACCGACATCGTCGTGATCACGTGGGGCGCGCTCGTGCAGCGATCGCTGCTCGCCGCCCAACAGGCGGAGAAGGACGGCATCAGCGTGATGGTCATCGACCTGCGGACCATTGCGCCGTTCGACTGGGCCGGGATTGCTGCGGCCGTGACGAAGACGAACCGCGTGATCATCGCGCATGAAGACCAGCTGACCTGCGGCTTCGGCGCGGAGCTCGCCGCACGCATCGCGGACGAGCTGTTCGAGCACCTCGACGCGCCGGTGCGCCGCGTGGCGGCGCTCGACACCCCTGTCGCGTACTATCCAGATCTCGAAGAGGCCATCCTTCCGCAGTCTGCGGACGTCCTCAAGGCCATCAAAGACCTCGCGCGCTACTGACCGCTCGAGGCTGTCGAGTGCGCCCCTTCCTGTTCGCCGCGTTCGTGCTCGGTGTCGCCGCGGCAGCGGCGGCGCAGGTCGAAGAGCGCGTCTCTACGGGCGCGTTGCCGGCGCATGCGGCGGGTGTCTTCGAGGAGATCGCGGCCTGCCACCTCTCGCCGACTGGCTCGTATCTCGTATTCGACAGGCGGGCGCATGCGGTTTTCACGTTCGCCAGGGGTGCCGACACACCGCAGAAAATCGTGCAGATCGGCAGCGAGACCGGGCGGATCATCCGGCCGACCGCGTTCGACTCGGCGCCTGACGGCACGTTCGTCGTCGCAGACGCGCCAGGTGACCAGCGGCGTCTCCAGTTCTTCACCGCCTCCGGCGCAGCGCTCGGTGGCTTCACGATGGCGGGGCGACCTGTTCCTCTCATCACGATGGGCAACATGACGCTGAGCGGGCTCGGCTCGCTGAAGTACACGGGACGGAGCATTCTGCTCAGTCAGCCGGACACGGGGGCGCTCGCGACGGAGTACGGGTTGAACGGCGCCGCACTGAGGGCTTTTGGCGAGCTCCGCACGACAGGGCAGGAAAAGGATCGCGCGGTGCACGAAGCATTGAACCTGGGACAGGCGCTGCCCGTGCCCGGCGGAGGATATTACTTCGTGTTCCTCTCGGGCCTGCCCATGTTCCGGAAGTACGACGCGGGAGGCAAGCTTCTGTTCGAGCGGCACATCGAAGGCGTCGAGGTGGACCCGTACGTCAGCCAGATGCCGAGGACGTGGCCGAAACGGCGGACGGAAGAGGGCGAGATCCCGCTCGTTCCATCGATGATCCGCACAGCGGAGGTCGATGCCGACGGTAACCTGTGGGTCTCGCTCGTCGCGCCGTTCACGTACGTGTACGACAGCTCCGGCGAGAAGCGCCACACGATCCAGTTCCGCGCGGCTGGCATCATGGCGCCGACGAGCTTTTTCTTCACCGCTGACGGGCGGGTGCTCGTCGCCCCGGGCTGCTATGTGTTCCGCGCCAGGTGACGTGAAGCGTCAGATCAGTTTGCCGACGGGCCCGAGATCCAGGTTCAGGTCCTGCGGCTCCAGGCCGAACTGCGTCCCGACGTAGCGGACCGTCTCCTCCAGCCGCATCAGCGCCAGTCCGACGGCCTCGGTTTCTTCCGGGGTGAGCGTGCCTGCGTCCATTCGCCTGATGGCCTGCCGTTCGAGCAGCTGCCGGATGAATTCCACCAGTGTGAGCACCAGCTTCCCCACGGACCGGCGCACATCTTCGGGATCCGCGTTCCATCGATGCGGTGGCGAGGCGGAAAGGCGGTCGAGCTCCTGGCGGAGCGACTCGATTTCACGGATTTCCACGCGTGCACGGTCGTCCGGGAGGTCGCGGGACCGCGGTGCGCCCGCCGCGGCGGTCCGTGGGCGCACGGGGCGGCGGCTCGCTGGCTTTCGTTTCGAGGTCTTCACGTCCAGAGGTCCGGTGCGAAGGCGAACGGCGCCCACGGGCCTGTGAGCGTCAACGTGCCATCCTCGGTTCGCACCTGCACCGTCACGAGCGCGTCGCGATAGGCCTTCACGTCGCGCGCGTCGATCAGGTGATACAGCGTTGCGATCGTCCGGCCTCGACCCACCTCGAAGCGCTCGGCGGCGACGAGGTCGCGAACCGCCTCCGCCACCGCGGACAATGGCGCCGGCCGCGCGTGCCGCTGCCTGCGGCTCTCCATGTACGCCGTACCTGATTCGGCAGCCACAGCCGTCCCCGGGCCGCCCGTCTCCGCCCCCGATTCTGACCCGAGCAGCCTGCTCGTCATCTGTTTCCGTCCGCGTACCAGCTGGAGCGCCTCCGTGATGACATCCCGCCTGCGTGTGACGATCGCCTCGAGCTCCGGTCCATCGACGAACGCGCCAAAGCGGGCGGGCAGCACGGCATCCACCCGTGCGGTGAGCGCCGCAATGACGTCGTGCTGCCGTCGGAGCGCCGGCTCCGATACGGATGGTGGGCGGACGGCGCGTTCCACCGCAGCATACACGTCGCCCGCGCGGACGAACTCCACGGCATGCCCCGCCGACTGGAACGGCGGGCATGCCTCGCGTGTGAGCGCGAAGACGTACAAGCCGCTCACCGCCGTGCCCGCGGAAGCACCCGATCCGCCGCGCAGAGCAGCGCCGAGAGGCGCACGTAGACCAGGTCCACGTTCGCGAGCGAGAGGATCAGGTCGGCGTTCAGCACGACTCCGCGGTTCAGCAGATTGTCCACGACGTCCAGCAGAGACGTTTCGGAATCGTCGATGATCCGCGCGACCGTGCTCCGTGGCACCGCCTTCGGCCGCGTCGGCGTGCGGATGAGCGCAGGACGCGTCGCCTTCGGCGGCGGAGGCGTACGCGGCCGCCTGGGGGGCTTCCCACGGGGCACCGTCGAGCGCCGGCTGTCGCGCGGGCTCATTGCCGCGCACCGGGCTGCACGAAGTTGTACGCGGGCCAGGGCCCGGAAAGCGTCAGTTGCGTTCCTGCGGCGGCGCCCCTCGCGGCGAGGCGCTTCGCGGCGGCCTTGAATTGCGTCCGTCGCAGTGCGGGCACGAGGAACACGGCATCGAGCAGCGGCGGGGCTGCCGCTCCGTCCGGAACGTCATCACGGCGACGCACGTCGCGTGCGATGGCGCCGAGCGTCTCGTACGCGGCGAGCGCGCTCTCCCCGGCGGTGCGCAGCGCCTCCCGCGTCTTGTCGCGCGCCTGCTTCCTCGCGGCGAGAAACGCGGATCCAGACTGCGGTCGCTCCCCGCGGCCGGGCGCCCGCTCCACCGGTCTGGACTGTCGGGTAATCCGCACGCCCCATTCCTCGCAGCCGGCAATCCGACTGGCCAGCGCGGTGATCCGGCGCGCCTGCCCCCGTGTTGCTTCCACGGCACGCTCGTCGCTCGAGAACATCGTGAACAGCTTCGCCGGCACGACGGTCGACTGCCGCTGATGCGAAAACTGTTCGACCACCTGCTCGTGCGCCACCGCGACCCGCCCGACCCACTTCAAGTCCCGGAGTGCATTCGCGAGCGCCTCCTCGCCATAAATCTCGAGCGGCACAGGAGCGACGACAATCCAGAGCGAACGTCCTGCGGGATGGACCCTCAGCCGGCCTGCGCCGGGCACGCCACCCCGGACGCGGCGGACATCCGGGGCGTTCGGCGCCTGCACGACGCAGTAGAGATACGTGGCGCTGTCCATCGGCAAAACGATGATATCTCACCGCCCAATCGAGCCCGCGGCACCGCGTGCGCGCCACGACGACTGCCAGCGCCTCAGCGCCCGGAGGCCGTGGGGCGGAGGCAGCTCCGCAGGGGCGACCACGACCGGTAACCGGTGCCCCGACGCCCCGACGCTCACGCGCTCAATCCTGACGAGCTCCCGCGCCTCCTCCGTCGACGCCGCACGACACCTCCGGCACGTGCCCCGGCCCACGGCGTTCACGAGGATGAACGGCACGTCCACGTGCATCGCCCTCAGTCGCAGCAGAAGCCGTCCGGTCTCTTCGCGAGGAAGGGCCGCAGCACGCGTCACGGCGACGAATGAAGTCCTAACGGGATCGGTCAGCAGCGTACGAAGCCGGCCGAGACTCTGGGACATCCTGAGAAGCGCCGGGCCAAGGTCTCCCACGCCGGCGACTGGCTGGTACTTCAGCAGAATGGACATCAATGCGCGGGACCAGTCCTGCACGAGCGCCGGCATCTCGAGCAGGCGCAGGGCATGGCCGCTCGGCGCCGTGTCCATCACGATGAGATCGGGCCTGCCGGCCGGACCATCCAGAGTCTCGGTCACCTCCATGACGGCCGTGAGCTCGTCGATTCCTGGCGGGGCGAGATCCATCAAGCCATGCATGACCCGGCGGTCGTATGTCGCATCGATCCCGACGCTCCCCGACTGGTCGCGCGACAGCCTGTCGAACCACTCGTCTATCGCAGTCGCATAACGATCCCGTGCTTCGCGGAACGCCTGTGCGGCATCCAGTTCGCGAGCCGTCAGATTTGCCGGGCCGCCCTCGATGGTCGCCGCTGTTGCGGAAACCGCAGCACCGAGCGCATCGGCCAGCGAGTGCGCGGGATCCGTGGACAGAAGAAGGACACGCCGGTCCGGAAAACGCCCTGACAAGGCGAGCGCCGCACCGGCGGCGCAGGTGGTCTTGCCCACGCCCCCCTTTCCGCCGAACAGAAGCAGGCGCGTGTCGGCCGTGCCCGGCATCGGTGCGGCCCCCGGTGTCACGGCAACCCGAAACGTACTCGCGGTCCGGCGGCGCGCGCTCCCCCGTTCAGCGACTGCCGCGCCAGCATCCAGTTCCGCGCCGACACTCCCGAGCGCGCGGACGCCCCGCGGCTCCGCATCGCGATCGGCAAGCGCGGTGACCCGGACGTCCGGCAACCGCCCGCGCAGAACCGTCAGACTGACCGCTTCCGCCGCACGGCGCGCATCACACCACGCACACGGCCGCAGTGGAATGGGCGTGAGGCGATTGACGATGACGTGGCGCAGTTCGATGCCGCGCGCCGAGAGCTCGGCGTGCGCGTCGCTGGTCTCCTCGACGGCCATTTTTTCCGGCAGCGTGACCCACGAAAACTTGACGCGCGCCGGATCCCTGATGAGGCGGGCGAGCTCGCGTCCCTCGTCGGTCATCTGTTCGATGAATGCGTCCTCGGCGTCGGGGGACCACCGGCCGCGAAGGGCTTCCACGACGACGCGGTGCTTTGCCTGCATGCTGTCGAACACCCTCGCGAGCGCGATGAGCGTATTCGGTGTGTCGAGCATCCGCACTGTGTGGCCCGTCGGCGCCGTATCCACAATCACCAGGTCGTAAGCACGGATCGCAGCCAGACGCCTGATCTCGACGAGTGCGGCCAGTTCGTCGATCCCGGGCAACGACAGGTGCAGGAGACGGGAGATATCGCTGGCGTCCAGCCACGTGCCCCTGAGCGCGATCCGCTCCAGGACGGCGCGCCGGCCTTTCAGCCATGTCTCGAGAGCCGCCGGTGCGTCTATCTCGACCGCGTGCAGCAGGCCGCGGCGCGTGGGAATGGTCTCGGGATGTGGACCCAGGGGGCGGCGGAACGCATCGCCCAGGGACGGAGCGGGGTCCGTCGAAACGACGAGCACACGACTTCCGCGAGCGGAGGCGGCCACGCCCATGGCGGCGGCGCAGGTCGTCTTGCCAACACCCCCCTTCCCGCCGACGAAAACGAACCGGGGCTCGGGTAGTGGGGGGTCAGCCGCGATCGTCGTGCGAATCGCCTTCGAGGGAGGCTTCGATGCCGGTGATCCGGTAGTCTTTCGGGGAGAGCGTCGTAGCGCCGGCACCCTGCCTCCGATCGCGTATCTCGCGCATTCGTGCGATGACGTCCGCCTCGAACACGTCGAACTCCTCCTGGGTGAGCTCGCCGAGCTCCATGCGCATCTGCGCGGCGAGCAGCTGCTCGCGAAGCGCGGTGTCGTCGTTCAGCTCCGTATCGACCGCGGCGGCGATCTTGTCGAACACGAACCGCAGCCCGCCGATCAACATGGAGTCGAGAAGAAACACGGCTACTGCGCCCGTTCGAGCTTGAGCCTGATGTTCACGAAATTGTACGGGGGCCACGGACCTGTGTACTTGAACGTCAGCTTGTCGTAGCGCTGCCCGATGTCCTTGACCCGTGCATCGAACGCCTGCTCGAGACTGCGCGCGACAAGGAACGCAGCGTTCATGATCATACGGTCGCCAATCGGCTTGTTCGATCGGGACGCCACGGACACGTCGCGCAGCCCTTCGAAGATCTCGGCCACGTAGCGCTCCGACCGGGCCTGCAGCGCCGCGTCGATCATGCGCCCGTACTGCATGCGGGCAAAGTACGTGGACCCCTTCTGCGACGAGATCTCTCCCTTGAGCCGCCGGATGTCTTCGTCCTCAGCCTCGATCTCGCGGATGATCTGCTCCCGGTCCCACAGGACCTTCAGGCCGAACTCGAACTTGTCCTGCATCTTGTTGAGGACGTCGGTGAACGCGTCATACGCCGACCGCAGCAACTCCATGATGTCGTCGTCGGTCTTGAACACCGTGCCGAACGACATCGGAATCACTGTGTGCTGCTGCATCACCGTTTCGTTCACGCGCTGGTGCGCGAGGACGTTGTCGCGCGTCGGGTCCTGCACGACCATGCGCGTCGTGGAGACGATGGCGGCGATCTCGCGGTAGTGGACGGTGTGCACCTCGGCCGGCTCGGGGCCGATGCCGAGGAGGCCGAAGCTGAGAGGGTGTTCCGACTTGATGACGCAATAGACGTACTTGCCCTCGTTCGCGTCCTCGGCGGGCCCGTTCGGCGATGTCCCGGTCGTGGCGGGCCTCGACGCGTGGCGCGGCATCTGCACCCGTTCGAGCTTGCCCCGCGCGGGCGACGGCGGAGGGGCCGCCTTACGCACGCGCGGCGAGACGGCAATCGGGGCCGGTTTCCTGCGGGCGGCCGTCGCAGATGCGCGACGGGTGGTCTTCTTCTGGGTCTTGGCCATTCCGTACTCTGCGAAAGTGATCTCGCCTGATTATCGCCTGCGACCGGTCGACTTCGCCGGGCGCTTTTCGGGATCCGTGCTGCGGGCGGCGAGCATGCGCTCGATCTCGGCGACGAGCGCATCAGGCAGGCAGGGTTTCGTCACGAAGGAGTCGCACCCGGCCTGGCGCGCTCCCTCCGCGTGGCCCGCCAGGGCGTGACCGGTCAACGCCACGATGGGAATGTGCCGCGTCCGTTCGTCTGACTTCAGGCGCCGGGTCGCTTCCCACCCGTCCATCTTGGGGAGCGCCAGGTCCATCAGGATGATGTCCGGCATCAGCTCGAGCGTCTTCTCGATCGCCTGCACGCCGTCGGTTGCCTCGGCGACCTCATAACCGGAGAACTGCAGGTAAGCGGCATACATCTCGCGCGCGTCCTGGTAATCCTCGACGACGAGCACCAGTGCGGTCGGCTTCTGCGTCATCGGCGCCTCATCCGGGCGGGCATTCGCAGCATGAACGTGGACCCCTTGCCAGGGGTGCTTTCGAGCTCGATGGTGCCCCCGAGCATCTGGGCCAGCCGCCGGCAAATCGACAGGCCGAGCCCTGTGCCGCCGTACCCGCGTGCCGGGGAACTGTCCAGCTGCCGGAAGTCCTCGAAGACCTTCTTCTGATCGTCCGGCGGGATGCCGACGCCCGTGTCGACGACCTTGATCGTGATGGTGCGCGCTTTCGAATCGTGCTCGGCCGCGACGGTGACCGAGCCCGCGGGCGTGAACTTCAGGGCGTTGCTCAGCAGGTTCAGAACGATCTGCTTCACCTTCTGGCGGTCGCTTCTGAGCCCCGGGAGCGATCGGGGCATCGCGGGCCGAACGGCAAGGTTCGATTTCTTGATGATCGGCTCGAGCTCGGCCATCACTTCGTCCACGAGCTCGGGGATGGCGAACGTCGTCACGTTCAACGGCATCCGGCCGGCCTCGATCCGCGTGATGTCGAGAATGTCGTTGATGAGCGCCAGCAGATGCCGGGAGTTCGAATCGATCCGCGAAAGGCTCTTGCGCTGCGGGTCGGTCACCTGGCCGGTGACGCCGTGCAGCAGCATGTGCGTGTAGCCGAGAATCGCGTTGAGCGGCGTGCGGAACTCGTGCGACATGTTCGCGAGAAACTGCGACTTGAGCGCCGACGCCTGCTCGAGCGCGATGTGCTGCCGACGGAGCAGCTCGTTCTGATCGGCGAGCTCGGTGGTCGCTTCCTGCACCTTCCGTTCGACCTCCGCGTAGGCGTCCTTCAGTTGCTGGAAGAGCCGCGCCTTCTCCATGGCTTCCGTGAGGTCGTGCAGGATCGTGACGACCCACATGAGCTCGCCCTGTTCGGAGAGGATCTGGCCGGCAAGCCCCTCCACGGGCGACGGACGGCCCGTCAGCGGATCGAGCAGCTGAATCTCCCCACGGTACCGCTGCTCGCCGCTCCGCGTGAGGACGTTCGACACGAAGGACGTCAGGTTGGCGCCGTTCGCGCGCACCCGCCGCTGCGCGGCATCCCCGCCCGACGACGGCGGGTTGAACAGCCGCTCGGCCGGCTTGTTCATCAGGACGATATCGCCTTCTTCGTCCGTCACGAGGATCGGATCGGCCACCGAATCGATGATGAGATCGAGGCGATGCCGCTCGTCCCGGACCTCCGCCTGCGCGACTCTCAGCGTCCGGTAGCTCTCTTCGATCTCCTCTTTCGCGCGCGCCAGATCCGTGACGTTGCGCAGCACCGAGACGACATACGTCCCCTGCCGCTCGTCCTTCGCGCGCGAGCTGAGGAGCTCGAACAGCAGGTCCGAGCCCTCGAGGGGATCGACGAGCAGCAACTCGCGCCTCGCCAGATCGGTCTGCGCCACGGCGCTCGTCGAGAGCGCCGCCGAAAACAGCATGTTGTTGAGCGCGACGGCGCGCCGCCATCCCTCGCTCGCCTCATCGGGCGCGGCAAAGAGCTTCTCGGCGTGCGTGTTCGCGATAATCAGCTTGCCTTCGGTGTCGGTCAGCAGGATCGGGTCCGTCACCGCGTTGATGATGCTGTAGAGCAGCATCCGTTCCTGTCCGAAGCGCGTTTCGGCAAGCCGCTCGCGGCTGAGAACCCGCGAGACCTGGCGCCCGAGCATCCGCGCGAGCCACGCGACCGCGGGGTGCAGATCGGGCGACACGGCGCTGGCCAGAAGGAGGCCGTACGCGACAGGATCGTCGTCGCCGCGCAGCGGTACCGCGTGAAAAGAACGCCCCTCGATCGGTGCGTGGAAGGGCAGCCTGGATGGATGGCTGAAGTAGACCGGGTCGCGGCCGTCGAGGACGCGCGCGAGCGGGTGCCCTTCGTCGTCTTTCGTGATCGCGAACTCGACGATCGCGGCGGACGAGACGCCGTGCTCGGCCACCAGCAGGAGCGAACCGGAGCCGGGTTCCGACACGGCGACAGCCGCCTGCTCGACGCCCGCGTGTGCGGCCAGCCAGTCCACCGCGCGACGCGCGGAGGCCTGCAGGTCGCCGCTGCCCAGCAGAAACTCGGCGAGCGCGAGCTTCGCATCCATCTCGGGTCCTGCTAGCTGGACGAGCGTCGCGGCGGCAGGCCGGCCCACCGTTTAACTTTCGATGCGCCGCCGCGCCGGCCGGCGAACCGCCTTCGTCGTGCCCGCCCGCGCGGCAGCCAACTCCGCCCGCAGCGCGGCGTTTTCGG
Organism: Acidobacteriota bacterium; assembly: GCA_039648985.1. Lineage (GTDB taxonomy): Bacteria > Acidobacteriota > Vicinamibacteria > Vicinamibacterales > 2-12-FULL-66-21 > JALZOC01. The sequence continues at coordinate 12,791 of JBBWZJ010000343.1, forward strand.
CGATGACGGTCTGGTGCGCGGATGTGAGTTCCGGTTGCGGCCGGGAGATCGGAGTGACCTGCCCCACCGCCTCGGAGTACTTCAAGTAGGTGTCGATCGACGCGACCACGACCCGGGCTTCAACGGTGATGAGGTCGATGCCCACGAGCGACACGCGAACCCACGCGTCGATGACGATGCCCTTGTCCAGCACCCGGTCGAGGACGTCGATGAGACTTGTACCGCCCGGAGAGCGTTCAACTGCCATTCTCTGCTCCTGCCCTTGGGGATTACCGGGGTCTCAACGCCGCCGCTTCCGTGGCGCGGCCGCCGTCAACGCGTCAACCTTGCGCTCCAGGGTCTGAATCTGTGCGCGCAGCTCTTCATTTTCGGCAACGGCGCTCCGCTGCGCCCCCGGGGAGAGGTCCCGATCGTAACGCCACCAATCGAGCCCGATCTCCTGCGCCTTGTCGAGGGAACAGACCAGCAGCCGGATTCGAATGGTCAGCAGCTCGACTTCGGCCAGCGATACCTTGATGTCGCCGGCGATGACCAGCCCTTTGTCGAGCACCCGGTCGAGCACGTCGACCAGCCCCGTGGACCTGTGACCGGACGGCGGAAGATCCAGAGCCATGCGCGAGCGAATATATCCCACGCCTCAGGGGCAGGCAACCGACGTCAACCCCCACCCCGGACGCGCTTAGTCGCCGCGGCCAGCCCCGCGCTCAGAAATGGCTTCGACCATCTCACCCGTGGTTTTGTCACGGTTCACGCGGGTGGCGACATCGGCCTGCGAAATGATCCCCCGGAGCCGGCCCTCGATGTCGACGATGGGCATCCGACGGACCTGCCGCTCAGCCATATAACGAACGGCATGGCTGATGTCCTCGTCTTCCCGGCAGTAGGCGGGACTTCCGGTCATCGCGTCGCGCACGGTCGCGCTGTCCACCGGACGACCCTCGGCGAGCACCCGCAGGACGATGTCACGGTCGGTGACGATGCCGACAAGGCGCATGGACGTCCGGGACTCCACGACGGGGACCGACCCAACATCCGCGCCTTTCATGATTTCGGCGGCCCGGACGATGGGGTCCCCCGGCTCGCACGTTGCCGGATCCGGGGTCATGACATCCCTGCACTTGGTCATACGTTTCTCCTGAGGATTTTTGGCCGGTAGTCTGTCGGAACTCGGGATGCAAGGGGACGGCCACGGGATGAGGTGCGGGCGGCACGACACCCCCGGCCAGCATGACCCCTCAGAACCCTGCTCAACCCGGGGGTCGGGCCGGGATCCGCAGCTCGCGTTTCAGGATCTTCCCGGAGGCGCTCATCGGCAGATTCGGCAGGAATTCGATCAGCCGTGGATACTTATAGGACGCGAACTGCTCGCGGCCCCACGCGAGAATGTCGGCCTCGGACGCGTCGCTGCCCGGGCGCTTGACGACAAAGGCCTTGACCTCCTCGCCCCAGCGCTCGTCCGGCACGCCGACCACCGCCACGAGCGAGACCGCCGGGTGGGTCATGAGCACTTCTTCGAGCTCGCGCGGGTAGACGTTGAAACCCCCGCGCAGAATCATGTCCTTCTTGCGATCGACGACAGCCAGGTAGCCGTCCTCATCGAGCACGCCGATGTCCCCGGTGTAAAACCACCCCTGTCGAATGGCCTCGTCGGTGGCCTCGGGCCGGTTGTAGTACCCCTTCATGACGTTCGGGCCCCGGACGACGATCTCGCCGCGCTCGCCGCGCGCAACACCGCGGCCCTCCTCGTCCACGCAGCGGACGTCAACCGCGAATACCGGCAGGCCGACCGTGCCCGGCTTGGACGGTTTCTGCAGCTGGTTGAAGCAGACGACGGGAGAAGTTTCCGACAATCCGTAACCCTCTAGCACACGCACGCCGAACGTCGTCTCGAACCGCGCCAGCACGTCTACCGGCATCGGCGCGCCGCCCGACACACAGACCCGGAGGTGCTCGGCAACCCGAGCGACAGGCGTGGTCTGCGCGGCTGCGTACTCCAGCAGCGCCCAGTACATCGTCGGCACCCCGATCCAGAAGCCGACCTTCTCGCGGGCCATCGTGTCGAGGACGGCCGCCGGATCGAAGCGCGGCAGCATCACGAGCCTGAGGCCGCCGTACAGGCACGCGTTCATCTGGCAGGTCTGCGCCGTCGAATGGAACAGCGGGAGCGTGACGAGCTCCACGTCCTGCGCGCCTCCGCCCTTCATGGCCGGCGCGAGCATGTGGTGAGTCGCGACGGCGTTCGAGAGCATGTTGTCGTGGGTGAGCTCGGCGCCCTTGGGATGGCCGGTCGTTCCAGAGGTATAGAGGATGACCGCCGTGTCTTCGGGCCGGCGGCGCCGCGTCTCGAACTGCGCGGGCTGCTGCCGCATCAACTGCCCGAGCGCCCTCGCCGGTTCGACAGGAGGCGTCGCGGCGGGGTCCGCCGTCATGATCAGGAGGATCGGGCAGCCGGCCTCGCTGCACGCCGCGGCAGCCGTGGCACCGATCGGCAACTCCGGCGTCCCGTCGAACGCCAGCATCGCCTTGGCGCCGCTGTCCTTCAGGTGATAGGTCACCTCGCGCGGCTTCAGCAGAAAGTTGAGCGGCACGACCACCGCGCCGGCTTTCAGGATCCCGAAGTACGCGACCGGAAACCAGGGCACATTCGGGCACGCCAGGGCGACGTGATCCCCGGGCCCGATCCCGAGCTCCGCGAGCACGCCCGCAACCCGCGACGCCCCTTCGTCGAGCGCCCCATAAGTCGTATGCGCGCCCATGAACGTCAGCCCGGCCAGATCAGGCGTGAGCCGCGCGCGGTGCTCCAGAAGGCTCGCGAGGTTGAGCGACGTCGCGTGATGGGGCATTCATCTCCCGCTTGCAAACCGAACCCCGAACCTCGAACCCGAACCCGGAACCCCGAACCCCGAACCCCGAACCCCGAACCCGGAACCAGGCCCCCCCTAAACCCACTCCGTATGCACCGCGCCGGCGCGATCGATGCGCTCGTAGGTGTGCGCGCCGAAGGCGTCCCGCTGCGCCTGGGTCAGGCTCTGGGGGAGCCGGGGCGCGCGGTACGAGTCGTAGTATCCCAGCGCCGACGCATGCGCCAGCAGCGGCAGCCCGGATTCGGCAGCCCGCGACACCGTGCGTCGCCACCCGGCCTGTGCCGCGTCGACGGCCTGACCGAGCGTGGGATCCCGCAGCAGGTTGACGAGCGCCGGATCGGCCGCGAAGGCCCGTCGCACGGGATCGAGCAGACGGGCGCGGATGATGCACCCGGCTTTCCAGATGCGGCCGATTTCACTGAGGTTCACGTTCCACTTGTAGTGGTCCGACCCGGCACGAATCAGCGCCATGCCCTGGGCGTACGCACAGATGCGGGCCGCATAGAGCGCATCACGCAGATCGTCGATCACGGTCGCGCGGGAGGCGCTCCGGAAAGCATCCGCCGATGACGGACCCTTGAGCGCAGTCGCGGCGGCGACGCGTTCCGCCTTCATGCTCGAGAGCACGCGCGCATCGATTGCGGATGCAATCGTCGGAATCGCAACCCCGAGGTCCAGCGCGACCTGCGCGGTCCAGCGCCCGGTGCCCTTCTGGCCCGCCTTGTCGAGGACGACGTCGACGAGCGGCTGGCCAGTGTCGGGATCCACGGTTCGGCACACTTTGGCGGTCAGGTCCACGAGAAACGAGTCGAGCGGGCCCGCCTTCCACGCGTCGAAGACGTCCGCGGTCTCTGGCGCCGTCATACCGAGCCCGCGCCGCAGCACGTCCCACACCTCCGCGATGAGCTGCATGTCGGCGTATTCGATGCCGTTGTGGATCATCTTCACAAAATGGCCCGAGCCACCGGGACCGATATGCGTCACGCACGGTCCGGCGTCGCTCGTGGCGGCAATTGCCTCGAGCACGTCCTGCAGGATCCGCCACGCCTCTTCCGGGCCTCCGGGCATGAGCGAGGGCCCGAACCGCGCCCCCTCTTCCCCGCCCGAGACCCCGCACCCGACGAAGTGAATCCCGGCCCCGCGGAGCGCGGCTTCACGCCGCTCGGAATCCTCGAACCAGGAGTTGCCTCCGTCGACGACGACATCGCCGCGATCGAGCAGCGGCAGGAGCTTTTCGATCGTGGCATCGACCGGCTTGCCCGCGGGGATCATCATCATGATGCGCCGCGGCCGCTCGAGCGCCGCCGTGAATGCCTCGAAGGTCGGGGTGCCGTCGAACGCCGCGCCCGGGTGCGCCTTCAGGAACTCGTCGATCCACGGAGTTTCGAGGTTCCAGACGGCGACCCGGAATCCGCGCGACTCGATGTTCAGCGCAAGATTGCGTCCCATGGTCCCGAGACCGATGATGCCGAACTGCGATGTGCTCATGCGACTCCCTGGGCCGCTGCCACGGCGCGTTCGAACGCCTGATCGCGCGACCGGATGCGAAGCTCTCCGCCGATGACGGTGGTGAGGCACTGATCGCCGAGCGACACCACCCGCGACCCGCCGTCATATCCCTGGACGTGCGCGGATGCCTGGATGCAGCGGCCGCTCGGCCCGAGCGCGAGCGTCAGCGCGTGGTCCCCGTTGCCAAGCTCGATCCGCTGCACGGCCGCTGTCCAGGCCCCGGGCCGCACGTCGATCGCGACGCCCCCCGTCCACCCGAGACTCGACGAGAGCCAGCCCGCATACAGGCGGGCCGCGTGCGAATCCGCGCCGTCAATCGTCAGGCGCGTGAAGCCGCCCGCCGAATCGCGGACTTCCGGGATGTCGAAAAACTGCGTCATGAGCGCACGCCACCGCGTCAGCCTCGCCCACCGCAGGTCGCTCGTGGCGGTTCGCTCCGACAGCGCGTTCACGCGCGACCAGACGTCCGCCGGATCCTCCGCATCGAGCACGAGGCGGTCCGACAGCTCCGCCAGCCCGTCCAGCATCTCCGGATTGCCGCCGCGCCACCACACCACCGTGGGCAGACTCGAGAGCCTGAGCGCGGCGACCGCGTTGTTCAGATACTCGGGGCGCAGCTCCTCGATCGCAACGGCGTGATCCAGCACACGGACGCTCGGCGACGGATTGTCGCCGTTGGAAATGAGGATCGCGCGGACCCCCACATCGGTCAGCTGCTCCACCGATTGCGCCGCTTCGGCCAGGCGCGCATGCGGTCCGACCACGACGATGGTGGCCGTCAACGCACGTCCGGGCGCCCGCTTCCCGTCGTCGAGGCCGCTGCGTCCGAGCGCGAGCTCGATGTCGGCAAAGGGCACTTCCTTGCCAAGCGGCAGGAGCGCTTCACGCGACGAGCCGCTCACAACGTTCTCCATCGTCGTCCCTCCCGCTCGATCAAGGCGTCAGATTCGTCACATCGCCACTCACCGGCCTCGTAATCGGGCAGTGTGGCGCGCGCCTCGGCCCCCCACCGCTCGTGGATCGGCGTAATGAGCGCCCACGACGACTCCACGAAGTCGTGCCGGGCGAAGAGGGTCGGGTCGCCGAGCATGGCGTCGAGCAGGAGCGTCTCGTACGCTTCCGGCACGCTGCCGCCAAACGCGGTGCCGTACCTGAAGTTCATCATGACGGGCGCGAGCTGCATCCGGGTCCCCGGCAGCTTCGCCTCGAAGCGCACCGAGATGCCTTCGTCGGGCTGCACGTTGATGATGAGGAGATTGGGCGCCACGGAGGACCGGCTGACGCGCTTGAAGATCTGGAGCGGCGGGCGCCGAAACTGGATCGCGATCTCCGTCGTCCGCTTGGGCAGCCGCTTGCCCGTGCGGAGGAAGAACGGGACTCCGGCCCACCGCCAGCTGTCGAGCTGCAGCCGGAGCGCAACAAACGTCTCGGTCGTGGACGCCGCCGCCACGCTGGGCTCCTGCCGATACGCGGGCACTTCGGCTCCCGCGACCCAGCCGCCCCGATACTGCGCCCGGACGACATGCTCGCCGGCGAGCGGCTGCACCGAAAGCAGCGCGTCCATCTTGCGATCGCGCACGCTTTCTGCCGTGAACGCAATCGGCGGTTCCATCGCGACGAGCGACAGCAGCTGCATCAGGTGATTCTGGACCATGTCGCGCAGGGCTCCCGCGCCTTCGTAGTAGGCGGCGCGACGCTCGACGCCGACGGTCTCGGCGGCCGTGATCTGCACGTGGTCGATATACCGGCGGTTCCACACGGGTTCGAACATGCCGTTCGCGAACCGGAAGACCATGAGGTTCTGCACGGTCTCCTTGCCGAGATAGTGATCGATCCGGAAGACCTGCTCCTCGGCGAAATGCTGATGGACGATGCCGTTCAACTCGCGGGCGGTCCGCAGGTCCGTCCCGAAGGGTTTTTCGATGATGATCCGGCGCCAGCCCGGACCGGTGGTTGTCGCGAGCCCCGCGGCTCCGAGCTGCTCGATCACGTTGGGGTACGCCCCCGGCGGGATGGCGAGATAGAACAGTACGCCGCCCGTTGCATCGATGGTCTGAATCTGCGCCGCGAGCTGCTGATAAATCGCGGGGTTCTGAAAATCTCCGCCGATGTAGTGCAGGCGCTCGCAGAGCGAATGCGCCACTTCGTCTTCGTGCGTGACCCCGGCGAACTCGCGCAGGCTCTCCAGGAACTCGTCGCGGAATCCCTGGTCGCCGAACTCCTCGCGCGCAACCCCGACGATCGAGAAGCGCGCGGGCAGCCGTTGATCTCGCGACAGGCGATACAACGCGGGCAAGAGCTTGCGGCGCGTCAGGTCGCCGGACGCTCCGAAGATGACGAGAATGGCGGGGCCGGGGGTGGGCTCGAGACGCAGGCCGTCTTGCAGCGGATTCACGGACACTCGAGGATCATACCCGAGAGTTCCCGGTGCGATTTGCGCCAGCGGCGGCGGAACGGGTGCGGGCTACTTGCGCGCGGCGAGATAGGTGGAGACGGCATCGAGCTGCGCCGAGCTCAGGCGGTCGCCGAAGGAGGGCATGTCCGCATCCGGATCGACAAGCTCCGGGTCCACGATCCAGCGGCGAAGAGTCGCCGCATCGTGCTTCGATCCTTCGTGCGACAGGTCCGGGCCGTCCTTCCCGCCGTCGCCGTCGATCTTGTGGCACCCGACGCAGTAGCGGGCGAATACGGCACCGACGGTTTCGATGTGCGGCGTGAAGCCGGGATACGGCTGGAGCGACGCGCGGCGCGCGTACGCCACCATCGCCGCGACCTCGCGTTCGTTGAGGACGGTCGGCGGCTCGCGAAGTCCCGGCGCGATCATCTCCGGATCGATGATGTGGGACGACAGCCATTCCGGTCCGCGGGCGGCGGGCAACCCTTCGAGCGGTTCGGATACACCGGTCTCGGAATGGCACCGCGCGCAGTTCGCCTTCTGGATCATGGGCCGGCCGCCGATCTCGCGGAGGGTCCACGTATCCCGTGACGCGGCCGTCACCGGCCGATCGCGCCAGCCGAGGGTGGTCAGGGTGACGACGAGAGCCACACCGGCCGTTACCCCGAGCATGACGGCGCGGCGGCGGCGCGGATCCCGCTCCGGCCCGCGGTCGATCCAGGGGAGCAGCGCGAGCACGCCGGCCGCGAGACCAGGAATGACCATCGCGCCGACGACCTCCCACTTGCCCGGGAAGTACTTCAACAGCTGGAACAAGCCGAGGAAATACCACTCCGGTCGGGGGATGAAGGTGGCGTCCGTGGGGTCGGCGGGCCCTTCGAGCGCGGGCGTCCCGTGCCACGCAAACGCGGTGAGCGCGGCGAGCACCAGCACGATCATCGTGATGTCGCGGGCGGCCTGGCGCGGATAGAACGGCGTGTGCGGGCCGGACCGGGGCCGGACGGGGCCGGAGATGCCCTGCCGGCGCATCAGCACCATGTGCCCGGCGGTCAGCACGATGAGCGCGGCAGGAAGAAAGATGACGTGTGCCGAGTACCAGCGCGTGAGCGTCAGCGCGCCGATGCTCGATCCACCGCGCATGATCCCGGCAACGATCTCGCCGCCGACGGGCGTCAGCCGGGCGATATTGATCGTGACGACTGTCGCCCAGTAGGCACGCTGATCCCACGGCAGCAGGTATCCGGTCAGGGCAAACGCGAGAATCAGGCCGAGGAGCGCGAGTCCCGACAGCCACGTGACTTCGCGCGGCGGCTTGTACGATCCGAACACGATCACCCGCAGCATGTGGGCAACCATTGCGATGACGATGAAGCTGGCGCCGTAATGGTGGAGGCCGCGCACGAGCCCGCCGGCGGAGAGGTTCGTGATGAAGCGGACGCTGTCGTACGCGTGATCGGGTGTGGGCGCGTAGTACAACGTGAGGAACGCGCCCGTGAGCAGCTGGATGGAGAGCAGCGCCAGCAGGATGCTGCCGAGCGTGAAGAACCAGCCCGTCCCCGGCGGCAGCGGTTCGTCCAGCATCACGCTTGCGGCTTCGCGGTAGCCGGTGCGCGCGTCGAGCCAGCTTGCGAGGCCGACCCGGTCGAGCAGCCGTCTCACAGCCGCACCAGGACCGACGCGTCCGCCGGATCGATCCGGGCCTCGACCACGTCGAGGCCGCGCGGCGGCGGCCCCGAGAGGACCGCCCCGTCCCGCCCGTAAACCCCGCCGTGGCAGGGGCACTTGAATTTCTTACCCTCGCCGTCCCACTGGACCTGGCACCCCAGGTGCGTGCACGTGGCGGACATCGCGCGAACGCTGTCGCGGCCGTCCCAGACCAGGAAGACCGTCTCGCGTGCGCGCTCCCGGTACCAGCCGTTCACCCGGGACACCGAGAGAATGCGGGCCATCGGCTCGTGGGCTTTCAGCTCCGCTGTCGTTCCGGCCCGCACCCATCGTCCCCCCGCCGCGCCCTTCGGGAGACGCAGCGTGAACACGCCGAGGAGCGCCGACAGACCGCCGCCGACGAGCGCCAGGGTGGCGTTGACGAACACGACGAGGGCCCGCCGGCGTCCCGGCGGAAGTGAGTGATCGGCGCAATCGGCCATGAACAGGGTTGTAACTGCGAAGGATGGGCCAATCCGGCTGCGGGGTATTTTACGGCGGGCGCGCCAATTTTGCGACTCCGGGCCGGCGGCCGACTTCGGGAATCGTAAACGCTTTCGGTTCTGCGCGGCGAACTACTTGCGCAGGGTGTCGAGGTAGGCGCGGGCCTTCGCGGTGCCGAGGAGCCTCAGCTTCGCGAGCACCTCCGCTCTCGCGCGCGGGTCGCGTTCGCGCTCCGCGATGCGGATCAACTCGTCCTCCGCCTGCGCGTTGAACAGTCCGACGAGGATTGGCCGCTTCAGGTCGGCGGAGCCAGCCTGGACGCGGGAGTACAGCGCGAAGAGCTGCTCGCGGCCGCCGGCGTCGCCGAGCGTGGCAATCGCGGCGTCGCGCAGTGCGGGATTCGCTTCCGACTGCGCGATGCGCATCAGCGCCGCCGCCGCGTCGCGCTGACCGAGTGACGTGACCACCTGGTATTTCACGCGATCGTTCGCCGTCGCGTATACCTGCAGCAGATCGTTCCACACGGCGGGCCCGCCAAGCCGACCGAGCTCGCGAACGGCGGCAAGGCGCACGGGCTCGGGCCCTGTTTTCGCCACCTCGAGGACCGTCGCGCGCGCATCCGTCCGACTCGACTGCGCCAGCAGGAACAGCGCCCGACGGGCTTCATCCGGAGTGCCCCCGCTGAGCGCAATCTCCTTCAGCATGGGGATGACCCGCATCGCATCGGTCTGCATGAGGCTGCCGAGCGCCTGGATCCGCAGGTCCATATCCGGCAGAGCTCCGGCCGGCATCCAGGCGGGCGGCGGCGGAGGTACGGCAGGCGGCGGGGGCGGCGCCGGCGTGCCGGGCCGCGGCGGCACCGGCGCAACAGCGACAGGAGCCGCAGGGGGCGGTGGAGGCGCGGCGGTATACCAGAGGACGTCGTTGCGCCGCAGCCGCTGCGCGATCTCCAGGCGCAGCGCGCGCGCAGGCTTGACCCACGCGCTGCGGGGGTAATCCCGTTCGAGCTTCTGGATCGTGGCGACGGCCGCGGCGGTGTCCCTCGCCTCGCTCTCACACTGCGCGAGCCAGAAGAGCGCCTCGTCACGATTGCGCTCGCCGGCATCGGCCACCGCTGTCTTGAGCTCCCGGATGGCGGACACCCACTGCTCGTCGCCAATCAGATCCTTTGCGCGGGCGAGCCTGTCCGATTCCGGCGGCGCACCGCAAAGAACGGGCGCCGCCAGGACCAGCAGGCACACGCCGATACTCGCCATCCACGTCGCGCGTCGATATCGCACCATCTGTACGTCTTTCCCCAGGGCCTAGAGCCCGGTTATCCCGACGACGTCCATCTTGCCGACGAGATCCCGTTTTTGAATGAGCCGCTGAATCTGAGCGAGCGCGGCCGGATCCCGGGCATCCGTGAACGAGGTCTGGAGGAGCACGACCTCGAGGTCCCGCATCACTTCGGCCATCGACGCGAGGCCGCGCTCTTCGGCCGCCATCCGGTACATCCGCGTGTCACTCAACAGCGAAGATGCGAGCGCCCGTTCGTACATCCAGTCTGCCGATGTCGCGCGCGCCGGGTCCTTGGCCGCGAGGCCGAGGACCACGAGTTTCGACCGCTGCAGGTGCTCCTCCCCGAGCGCTTCGAACCCGTCCGCCGGCGCCTCGTCGACAGGCGGACCGGCCACACTCCGGGCCGTAGCGGCACCGGGCGACGTCAAGGGAACTCGCGACCATAGTGCGAGCGTGACACCTGTCGCCGCCAGCGCGAGAACCGCCGCCGTCGCCATCACACCCGATCGCGCCCAGTGTCGCGCGACTGCGGGCCGCCCCACGTACGACGCCCGGCGGGGTACGCCCACACCGCGGGTGCCGGCCAGGTCGAGCCCTCCAGCCTCGCGCTCGGTTGCCGCACGAAGCCGCGTCATGAATCCTGACCAGTCGCCGTCGGGCGGAGCGTCGATCACGGGCCGGGCCGCGAGAGCGGTGCGGAGCGTCGAGAGGTCCTCCACGGCGGCGCGGCACGACGCGCAGTCGCGCACGTGGCGTTCGAGCTCGAGCCGCTCAGGCGCCCCGAGCTCGCCGTAAACGAACTGCTCGATGACGCCGGACGCCGAGTGCACGCACTGCGCCGTCACACCCGCTCTCCCGCGGTGACGTTCGCGTCCGTCAACGACTGCCGGAGCCGGTGCACCGCGGCATGCAGCTGTCGCTTCACGGTGCCTTCAGCGAGCCCCAGCGCCCCGGCGATCTCCGATAATTTCATCCCCTCATAGTGCCGCATGACGAACACGACCCGCTGGCCTGCCGGCAGCCTGCGGACTTGGGATGCAAGCACCTCCCCGAGCTGGCCGGCATATGCGCGCCGCTCTGGGCCGGGGGCCTCCTCCGGTATGTTTTGCATGCGGTCGTCCTCGTCCGGCCCCCAGGCGGCCCCGCCCGGCAGGACCCGACGGCGCTTGTGATCGATACACGCGTTCATCACGATTCGGTACAGCCACGAGCTCAACTGCGCGTCGTGCCGAAAACTGTGCAGCGACTTGTACACCTTGATGAACACTTCCTGCGCGATGTCCTCGGCATCCTGGTGGTTGCCGGCGAACTGATATGCCACGCGGTACACCATCGACCGATGCCGCTCGACCAGCTGCTGGAACGCGGCCGGATCGCCGGCGGCGGCGCCGCAGATGAGCGTCCAGTCCGGGGGGCCCATTCAGCGCGACGCTCCATCGCCCCCGCATCTCGACCGCATGTCATGCATATGACGCAGAACGGGCCCCTGTGGTTGATCGGCATGGGCGGGGCAGCCCTTTTGCACGGTTGCATCGTCTAAGACACCGGCCCAACCCGGGCCTTTCACTGGATCATCGTCAGGAGGCTGCATGTCGTCGTTTGTGCGTTCGTTTCGTGTTTCTCTCGTTGTCGTCGCCCTGGGCCTCGCTGCCGCGCCCGGGCGGGCGATGGCACAGTCCGCCGTCGAACCGAATACCGTCACGGTGACGCCGTTTCTCAGCTCCGTCTTCGGGACCTCCGCGGACCTGGGCGGAAGCCTCGGCATCGGTGTCGCGGTCACGTACGATGTGACGACGCGGCTCGGATTCGAGGGGGAGATCGGACACGCGTTCGATGTGCTCGGAGACAACGCGAACGTGGATCTCGGCGTGACGAATGTGAGCGCGAACGGCGTCTACAACTTCCCACTGCCCAGGGTGACCCCGTATGCGACGTTCGGCATCGGCGTCGAACGCTCGGGCGTCCATGTAAAAACGCCTGATCCCACGGCACTGTACCTGCCCACGAGCACCGAGGTCAGCTACAACTTCGGCGGCGGGGTGAAGTATCCCGTGTCTGAGCGCTTCATCGTGCGCGGGGACGTCCGGCGGTTCCAGGCGAACGACCTCGCCCCCGACTACTGGCGGGTCTACGGTGGGGTGAGCTGGTGGATTAAGCGCTAGTTCGGGGTTCCGGGTTCGGGGTTCCGGGTTCGGGTTCGGGGTTCGCGATTCGGGGTTCAGGGTTCGGGTTCCGGGTTCGGGGTTCGGTTCGGCCGCGGTTCCGTGTTCGACATCGGGGTCGCGTTCGGCTGTTCGTCGCACGGAACGTAGCCTCCCGATTCGCGGGCGCCGGAGGGCGGGAGCGCGGTATACTGGTGGGATGCCTTCAGGCCTGAAATCATCTCCTACTATCGCGAATCCGCTGAGGCGGAACGTCGCCATCATCGCGCACGTCGATCACGGCAAGACGACGCTTGTCGATGCGCTGCTGCACCAGAGCGGGATCTTCCGCGCCAACGAGCGCGTGGCCGAGCGCGCGATGGACAACACCGACCTCGAACGCGAGCGCGGGATCACGATCCTCGCCAAGAACACGGCCGTCCACTACAAGGACGTCCTCATCAATATCGTCGACACGCCGGGGCACGCGGATTTCGGCGGCGAAGTCGAGCGGACGCTCGCCATGGTGGATGGGGTGGTGCTCCTCGTCGACGCCTCAGAGGGCCCGCTGCCCCAGACGCGGTTCGTCCTGCGGAAGGCGCTCGAGCGCCGGCTGACGCCAATGGTGGTGATTAACAAGATCGACCGGCCCGACGCGCGCGTGCAGGAAGTGCTCAACGAGGTGTACGACCTCTTCATCGATCTCGACGCGACCGAGGAACAGATCGAGTTCCCGGTGCTCTACACGAGCGCCCGCGCCGGCACGTCGAGCCTCTCCCCGACCGAGCCGGGACAGGATCTCCGGCCGCTGTTCGACGCGATCGTCAGCCACGTGCCTCCGCCGCGCGGAGACGTCGATGCCCCACTCCAGATGCTCGTGGCGAATCTCGACTCGAGCGACTACCTCGGGCGCATCGCCATCGGCCGCGTGTTCAACGGCCGCATCAAGGTGGGCGACCAGGTCGCGGTCTGCAAGCTCGATCGGCGCGTGCAGGAAACAAAGGTCACCAAGCTGTTCGCCTTCGAAGGGTTGAAGCGGATCGACATCACGGAAGCGGCAGCCGGCGACATCATCTGCCTCGCCGGGATCGAGGATGTCACGATCGGGGAGACGATTGCGGACGTCGAACATCGCGTCGCGATGCCCGTCATCGCCGTGGACGAGCCGACGGTCTCGATGATCTTCGGAGTGAACACCTCGCCCATGTCGGGCCGTGACGGATCGTTCGTGACCTCCCGGCAGATCAAGGACCGGCTCGAGCGCGAGCTGCTCGGGAACGTGTCGATCCGCGTCGAGCCGACGGACACGCCGGAACAGATGAAGGTGCTCGGCCGGGGCGAGCTGCAGCTGTCGATCCTGATCGAGATGATGCGGCGCGAGGGTTTCGAGATGCAGGTCTCGCGCCCGGACATCGTGACGAAGGAGCTCGACGGCAAGATCATGGAGCCCATCGAGGACCTCGTCATCGATGTCGCCGAGGAGTTCCAGGGCGTCGTCATCGCCCAGGTGGGCACGCGCCGGGGCACGATGACGAAGATGGTCAACCACGGCAGCGGCCGCGTCCGCCTCGAATTCCGGATCCCCGCGCGAGGGCTCATCGGCTTCCGCTCGCAGTTCCTGACGGAAACCAAGGGGACCGGAATCATGAATCACCTCTTCGCGACATGGGAGCCGTGGCACGGCGCCATTGCCTCGCGCGCGACAGGGGCGCTCGTCGCGGACCGGACCGGGATTGCCACGGCGTTCGCGATCTGGAACCTTCAGGAGCGCGGCGAGATCTTCATCGAACCCGCGGCTCCCGTTTACGAGGGCATGATCATCGGGGAGAACGCCCGCGCCAGCGACATGGACGTCAACGTCACGAAGGAAAAGAAGCAGACGAACATGCGGGCGTCGAGCGCTGACGAGGCCGTGCGCCTGATTCCACCACGCAAGCTCGGGCTCGAGCAGGCAATCGAGTGGATCAACGACGACGAGCTCGTCGAAGTGACGCCGCACAACATCCGGATCCGCAAGCGGGTACTGGCGGCGAACATGCGCCCGCGGCGCAGCGCCGACTGACCCGTCGCATCTCCACTCAGAGCCGCAGCCAGCGGACCCGGTTGGGTCTCGTCGCGAGGAACCGCTCGAGATCCGGCACGCTGATCGTGACGCTCGCCGTGTTGATGTTCGGGTGGAATATCAGGCGGTCGGCGCCGCGAAGCGCCTCGTCCAGGATGACCTCCACGGTCTTCGCGCCTTCGTGAATGAGGCCGAACGGCGAGACCGACCCGGGCGTCACCCCGAGGTGGGCGAGCAGCCGATCGGGTGAGCCGAAACTCAGCCTGTCGTCCCCGATGATCTTCACGAGCTGACGCAGGTCCGCCGCCTTTCCGATGTCGAGTATGACCAGGTAGTGGCGGTCCCCCTTTTTGTTGCGCAGGAACAGGTTCTTGACAGGCGTCCCGCGCACAGCCCCCCAGTGCGCCGCCGCATCGTCAGCGGTGAACACCGGCGGATGCTCGTATACCTCGTGCTCGATGCCGAGCGCCTCGAGCATTCGATACACCTGCTGCGCGTCGCTCATCGGAGCATTCTAGATCCGCGGCGTGGGCACGTTTCTGGAGCACTTTCGCGCGATTCGCGCGTGTTCAGCCGTGACAGGCCGTTGCGCACGACTGCACACGGCTGCATTCAGCTTGCGGCCGAGCCGGAGTTCGCGTACTCTAAATCCCTCCCCACCAAGGTTCGTCCATGGGATATGTGTGGGTCGGGCTTCTCGCGCTCGTGCTCATCGGCGGAGGTGCGCCCGGAATCGAAGTGCCGGGGTCGGCGACGTTCAAGGACAAGCCGCTCGCGGACGCGGTGGTCTGGGTGGACGCGCCAGACATCCGCCAGGAGCACCCCGCTCCGGAGGTCACGCTCGATCAGCGCAATCTGAGCTTCTCGCCCCACGTGCTCGCCGTGAGAGTCGGCACGACGGTCTCGTTCCCGAACCACGATCGGGTCTTCCACGACGTGTTCTCGTTTCGCGACGGCAAGCGCTTCGAGCTCGGGCTGTACCCGGTCGGTGCGGTGAAGCACGTGCCGTTCGATCGCCCCGGATTGAGCCGGGTGTTCTGCAACATCCACCCCGGCATGGCGGCCTACATCATCGTGGTGGACACCTCGCACTTTGCCGTGTCGGATCGCCAGGGCAATTTCCTCCTCGCTGACGTTCCGGCGGGCACCTACCCGTATCACGCATGGCGGCCCGGCGGGCAGATCCTGAACGGGTCGGCGGATATTCGATCCGGATCACGGCTGGACGTCCAATGGCGCTGAGGATTGCCGCGGCCGCCGTCCTGATCGCCGCCTGCGGCGCCCCGTGCACGGCGCAGTCGATCACGGGAGAGGTCGATGTGACCGGCGGCGTCTCGACCGAGAACGTGCGCGCCGGCTCCACGCAGGCGCGGGTATTCGGCGCGAACGCCTCTGACTGGCGCTTCTTCGCTGAAGCGACATGGGCGGCCGTCAACGGCCAGCCCTCCGACGCGTTCGGCGCGGCCTACCCGTACGAAGGAGGTATTCGACCCATGGAGGTCTACGCGGAGAAGACGTTCCACCCGCGCAGCTACCTGCTCGGCGTGCGCGCGGGACGCTACCGGACGCCGTTTGGAATTTCGTCGCGCGGCGAGTATGGCTACACAGGTTTCGTGCGCGCGCCGCTCATCCGCTATGGAGAGCATTTCGCGCTGTCGAACACGTGGCTCGAACATGGCGTGGACCTCGCGGCCGGGTGGCCGCGGCTCTCTGTCGAGACGAGCCTGGGTGTTCCGGGAGACGAAGGCGAGCTTCACCGCCGGCGCGGCGTGGACGGAACCGTTCGCATCCAGGGGTACTACAAGGCGCTGATCGTCGGCGCGAGCCGGCTGGACAGCGGACGCGACAGGGCGCTGGGCGCTTTCGCGAAGGGGCGATCCGTGTTCAACGGCGTGGATGCGCGCGTGACCGCCGCCGGCATCCAGGTGAGAGGCGAATGGATTTTCGGACGTCCCTTCGACGGCGTGACCACGACCGGCGGCTACGTCGATCTGCTCGTACATCGCCGTGCGCTGGGGATCGTGACGCCTGTCGCGCGGATCGAACGGCTCGACTACGAAGCCGGCCCGTACTTCTCGTTGTACCTGAAGCGCGTGACCGGCGGGGCACGCATCCAATTGCCAGGCTGTTTCACGGGGCAAATCAACGCCATCCATCAGCCCGCAGGACTGGCGCACGGCCGTAAAAACGTGATCGATGCGGGGATTACCTGTTCGGTGCGGCGGTGAATCCCGCGCCGGTGCCCGCGGCCTCGATCCCATGGCACCGGCGTCTCGAAGCACGCATGCTCGTGGCGGTCACCCTGATCGCCGGCATCTCGCTCGCTGCCGTGTTGTTTGCCGCCGACCACGTCGTTCAGACCTACTCGTTGGAACGCTCCCGCGGCGACCTCCTCGCCGCCCGGGCCGCGTTCGACAGGCTGGTCGACAGCCGCGCCCGCTTCGCCTCGGCACAGACGCGGCTCATCGCGGAACTGCCGGTGTTCCGCGCGACCCTCGACCCTGCGTCCAACATTGGCCGGGACGCGGAGACCATCGGCGCGATGGCGGAGGATTACCGCTCCAAGCTCTCCGCCGAGTTCTGCATCGTGACGGACGGACGCGGCGCCTGGATTGGCGCTCCGGGCTGGGGCGGCGACAGACCCGAGAACGGCGTCCGCGATCTGATCGAGGCGGCACGAACCGGGCGCGGGTCGCACCAGATTGTCTCAATGGACAAGGGACTCTTCCTCGTGGTCTCCGAGCCGGCTTTGTTCGCCGAAGAGGTGCTCGGGACGATCACCGCAGGGTACAAGCTCGACGACGCCGTCGCCGCGGAGCTCGCGATCGAGACGCACTGCGAGGTGAACCTCGTCTGCGCAGGCAACCGCTTGTGCGGCAGCAGCCTCGCGCCCGCCGAGCGGAGCAGCCTCACGCGGCTCCTTGCGGATCACAGCCCGGCGCTCCGTGACCAGCAGAAGGCCGTGGCCGTCGGGACCGCGTCCTTCGTCAGCGGCATATATCCTCTGCGGCCAGCCCAGCCCGTCGCCGATGCCGCGCAGCTCGTGCTCCTCCGCGCGTGGGCGCCCACCCAGCGCGCGCTGAGGGACATGCAGCATCAGTTCGTCCGCATCGGGTTCGCGATGCTGGGCGTGATGCTCGGGGGCGCGCTGCTCGTCAGCCGGCGCCTGACGCGGCCGCTCCGCCTCGTTTCCGAAGCTGCCAACGACATCGCGGCCGGCAACTGGACCCGGCAGATGCCGTCGGGCGGCAGTACCGCCGAGGCGCGCATCATGGCCACCGCTTTCAACGACATGACGTCGACGCTGAGCCGGCTCCACGCCGAGGCGACGACGCGCTCGGCGCAGCTGCAGGAGGCGTACGATCAGTTCCGCGCGGTGACCGAGTCCGCGAACGACGCCATCGTGTCACTCGACGCCGAGGCGCGGATCGTGTTCTGGAACCGCCGGGCGGAAACGGTGTTCGGCTACTCGCAGGAGCGCGCGATGGGCCGTTCCCTGTCGATGCTGATCGTCGAATCGGATGACGAAGTCGGCCGTTACCTGGCCAGCGGAGACGACCAGTGGCTGGGAAGGACGATCGAGCTGACCGGCCGGCGCGAGGACGGCTCGCACGTGCCGTTGGAGCTGTCGCTTTCGACGTGGAAGGCCGGAGCGGCGCTTTTCTACACCGCCGTGATTCGCGACATCACCGAGCGCCGGCAGTCTCAGGCCGCGCTGCGCCAGCGGGAGGAGCAGCTTCGTCAGGCCCAGAAGATGGAGGCGGTCGGCCGCCTGGCCGGCGGCATCGCGCACGATTTCAACAACCTGCTCACCGCGATTCTCGGCTACACCGATTTTCTCGTCGATGACGTGCCGGCCGGATCGCGCGCCGATGTCGAGGGCATCCAGAAGGCCGGCCGAAGCGCGGCGGCGCTCACGCGGCAGCTCCTGGCGTTCAGCCGTCGCCAGATTCTGCAGCCGGAGATTCTCGACGTGAACACGGTCGTGGCGAACACGGACCGGCTGCTGCGGCGGCTCATCGGCGAGGACGTCCACATTCAGATGCACTTCGCCGCGGACCTCCCGGCGGTCAAGGCCGACCCCGGCCAGATCGAACAGATAATCCTCAACCTCGCGGTGAATGCGCGCGACGCGATGCCGTCAGGCGGCCGGCTCACGATCGAGACCACGCGCGAGGAAATCGTCCCGGACTCGGCACGCGAGCCGCCGTCCATCGCCGGCCTCTGTGCGGTGCTTACCGTGTCCGACACCGGCTGCGGCATGAGCGACGAAGTCCGCTCCCATATTTTCGAACCGTTCTTCACGACCAAGGCATTCGGAAAGGGCACGGGGCTGGGCCTCGCGACGGTCTACGGGATCGTGCAGCAGAGCGGCGGAACCATCGACCTCGAGACCGCGCCGGACCAGGGGACGCGGTTCCGGATTGTGTTCCCGGGCCTCGATCAGGCGGTGCCCGCCTCCTCCACTGTCGACAGGGCGCGCGGACGGCAGACTGGCACGGAGACCGTGCTCCTCGTCGAAGACAACGAATCTGTCCGGGCCCTCGCCTTCCAGGCGCTCACGCGGGCCGGATACCGCGTGATCGAAGCCGCAAACGGCGAGGAAGGCATCCGGGCCGCGCAGGAACAGGGAGACTCAATCGATCTGGTGATCACGGACGTCGTGATGCCCGGCATGGGCGGACGCGAAATGTTCACTCGGCTCCTCGCCGTCCGGCCTGACATGAAGATCCTGTTCACGTCGGGATACACGGACGAGGTGATCCTGAGTGACCCCGCGATGCAGCCCGGAACCTCGTTTATCCAGAAGCCGTTCACCCCCGACTCTCTGCTCCCGGTGGTCCGGGCCCTCCTGGATCGCGACTCCTCGGCGCTGAGCCGCGAAGTGCAGGCTCGATGAGACCGCGAAAAATCATGCGGCTGGCGCGGTCGGTCCTGCACGACGGTGGGGCCAGCGTTCGGCTGGCCCGGAGAGCGATCGGGGTCCACGGCGCCATCCAGCGGACCTGGGAACTGGCATCCCTCATCGCGATCGTGCGCCGGCTCCGGCCGCGCACGGTCCTCGAGATCGGAACATTCCGCGGCGGCACCCTTGCCTGCTGGGCCCACGCTGCCGCGCCCGACGCGCGGCTCCTCTGCATCGATCGCCTGGAGCCCGCCTTCGGCATCGTCCAGGCCGAGGCACACGCCGCACACCTCCGTCGACTGGTCCTTCCCGGACAACAGCTGACGTTCCTGCCGCTCGATTCACTGCTCGAGAGCACCGCCGCCGCGGTGAAACGCGAGCTGGCGCGCGCGACGGTGGACTTCCTGTGGATCGACGGAGATCACCGGGACGCTGCTGTCAGGCGGGACTTCGCCTTGTACAGTCCCCTCATGTCGGACGGAGGCACGATCGCGTTCCACGACATTCATCCGGACCCATCGATGCCGGATAACCAGTCGCACCAGTTCTGGGGGGAGATCAAGCGGTCCCGCACGGTCCGCGAGTTCATCGATCAGGACCACCGCGGAGGCGCAGGCATGGGCATCGGCGTGCTGCAGATGGCGCCTCGACCCGATGTCCCGATGCGCTAGACCGGGCGCGCCTGCTGGAATCTCCCGCTGGTGTTGCCGCGTGGAATTCCGGAGCGACTCGGACGTAACCTCGCCGGCCGCTCAGTGGGCGAACCGCTTGACCACGCCTCCATCGACGTCCGACAGCGGATGCGATGTGACGAATGCGCGTTCGTCGAACGTCCGCACGATCGTTTTGACCTTGCCGATCTCGAGGCGGGTGACCACGCAGTACAGAATCTCCTGGTCTTCGTCGCTGAGGCCGCCCCGGCCCTTGTAGACCGTCACGCCCCGACCCAGGTGCGTCATGATCCGCGCCGCGATCTCGCCATTGAACCGCGACACGATGGTGATCGCTGTGTATTCCTCGATGCCGTGAATGACGAAGTCGAGCGTCCGCGCGGCGGCCGCATACGTGAGAATCGAATAGAGCGCCTCCTCCACGCCGAGCAGCGACATCGCCGCGACGAAGAGGACGACGTTGAAGATCAGAATGATGTCGCCGACCTTGAGCAGGTGACTCCGCTTGCTGATGATGAGCGCCGCGATCTCAGTGCCGTCGAGCACCGCGCCCCCGCGGACCGCGAGGCCGATCCCGGCGCCGATGAAGATGCCGCCGAAGACCGCCGTGAGCAGCAGGTCGGGGGTAACGTCGGGAAAGTGCAGCGTCGCCAGCGACAGCGCCAGGCCGGCGATCGCGGCCGCGCTGCGGACCGCGAACGCGCGCCCAATCTGCCTGTACCCGAGCGCGATGAACGGCAGGTTGACCAGGGGAAGCCAGATGGACAAGGGCATGCCGGTCACCTGTGCCAGCAGCATCGAGATGCCCGTCACCCCGCCGTCGATGAAATTGCTCGACAGCAGAAATCCATGCAGCCCCATGCTCGCCGACAGGATGCCCAGCACGATGAGCAGCACGTTGACGAGCTCCCGCCCCGCAGTTTTCATCGAACGATGATATGCCTGGGCGGGGCGGGGAAATCGCGGCCTAGGCGGCGGGGCGCTCGATGCGGGCCTGCAGCGACGCGAGCGCTGCGCCAATCTCCCGCAGTTCCTGTTCGGTCGTGCTCAGCTTCTCCCCCTCGGCCCGGACGAAGCGGCTGTAGGGTGCGATGCTTTCGCGGATGCGGTCGCCGCTCTTGCCGATCTCGCGCGCGAACTGCTCGTGCAGCGCGTCCGAGAGCCGCTGCCGCACGGCGGCGATCTTCCGGCGCATCTCCTGCTTGCCCTTCTCACGCTTCGCGGGAAGGATGAAGAACCCGAGCGCCGCAATCACCGAGGCCATGATGAGCCCCGTGACGTCGGCGGCCGCGGTCGTCGCGGCCAGCGTGACGATGGCGCCGAGGCCGAGCGCGCCCGCACTCACGGCAGCGGCGGCGGCCACCGCATTCCGCGCCCCGTCCGCGAGCTCACTCGCTTCCCGCCGCCGGTCGTACGAATCGATCGCGCGCTGCGATTCGCGGCTCACGGCGTCGATGAGCCGCGTGCGATCGTAGTTGAACCGGCCGGCATCGGCGTCCCCGACGATGCGGTCCTCGTACTGGCGGCGCCGGGCCGCCAGGTGCTTCGTGACGTCCTGCCACTGCCGGAGGTCGGCGTCGACGAGCCAGTCCACCAGCTCCCCGACTTTCCGCTCGATCTGCTGCGGCGAGTCGGCAACGACCTGCTGCTCGAACCCCTGCTGCATCCGGCTGCGGTTCAGGAGATCCATGACCCGGCCAACCCGCATCGTGTCGTCGAAGTACTCCTGCCCCCGCTTCTCCATCTCGAGCAGGATCTTGTCGATGTCGGCAATCCGGAACTCGAAGTCCCTGAGCAGATCCTTCTGGTACATCGCGAGCTGCCCGTCCACTTCGTCGAGCGTGGCGAAGTCCTCCCGGAGGAGCGCCGCGCGCTCCTGGACGGCGACCGCGAGCCGGGACGTCACCGCGGCGCCGACGCCGAGCGGATTCAGGAGCTTCAGCTGCACGCGACCGGGCGAATCGAGCGTGTCGCGGATGTACTGCTCGAGCGCCTCGAACCGGCTCGCCGCCCAGACCGCCGGCTCGCCGAGCTTGGCGCGCAGGGCCAGCCGCGCGCTCACGGGGAAGATCTCCGGATTGAATCCGAGCAGCGCACGCGCACTGTCGCGGACGAAGACCGTCACCTCCTCGACCTGGCGCTCGCCTTCGAGGATGTCGATCTTGTTGATGACGAGGACGACTTTCTTGCCCCACGCGCGCACCTGCTCGAGGAACGCGCGCTCCGTCTCGGTGAAGGGGCGATCCGCGGACGTGACGAACAGCACCAGATCCGACCGCGGCACGAACTCCGCGGTGATGGCCTCGTGCTCGCGCATGATGGCGTTCGTCCCGGGGGTGTCGACGATGTGGATCTCGCGCAGCAGCGGCGCCGGAGCGGTGATCACGCGAAGCGCGGCCCCCCGCACCTCGTGCTGAACTGTGTCGCCGTACTGCAGCACGTTGATCTGCGCGGTCGTCGGCGTGACCCCCTCGAGCGCGACGCGGCTCCCCACGACGGCGTTGATGAAGGCGCTCTTGCCGGCGTTGAACTCTCCGACGATCACCAGCAGGAAGAGCTCGTCGAGCTGCTCGATCGAACGCTGCAGGGCGAGCTGCTGATCGGGCGCGGCGTCGAACCGGACGAGCGCCGTCCGCAGGCGCGCGAGGACCTGGCGCTCTTCGCGAACCAGCTCATCCTCGGGGCCGGACAGGATTTTCGTCAGCATCGCGCCTCGGCAAGTGCAGGATTGCTGCCAGTTCCCCATACTCCGCCCGCGGTGACTCCAGTCGGTGTGCGGGGCGCGGTTCTCGGCTATCCAGCTGTACACCAGACGTCCATTCATCTGCCATCGCATCTGCTTGGCTCGTAGAAAGGCACGAGGGCGCGCTGAACAAAGCGCTACTCCCGCCTGGCCTCGCCAATCCGCGTGAGTACGACGCCGACGAGGACCGCGGCCGCGCCGACGAGCTTCCGCACGGCCAGCGCCTCCCCCAGGAACACCACGGCGGTCACCATCGCGACGACAGGAACGACATTGGAATAGATGGACGTTCTGGCGCTGCCGATCTGCCGGACCGCTGCGTACCAGATGGTGTACGCGATGCAGAGCGCGAAGAGCGCCGAATACACGATCGTGAACCAGGTCACCGGGCTCACCGCGGCGAACCGCACCGCGCGCAGGTGGCCCCACACCGCCGGCACGTACAGGACCGACCCGATGAGCATCGACAGCCCTGTCACGCCGACAGGCGAGTGGCGCCGCATCAGCGGCCGCGATCCGAGCGTGTAGATCGTCCAACACAGCACCGCCACCGACATCATCAGGTCCCCGCGCAGCGAGCTCCCGCCGATGTGCGCGCCCTGGCCGACGACGATGTAGATGCCGGTGAGCGACAGCGCGACGCCAACCCAGTGCAGCCAGCCGACGCGTTCCTGCCCGAACCCCGCCGTCGTCAGCGCAATGAGGACCGGAGTGGCGGCGATGAGCAGCGCGCTGTTCGCCACGCTCGTCTGGGACAAGCCGGCGACGAAGCAGTACTGGTAGAGGCACTGGCCCACGATCCCGAGCCCGACGAGGCCCAGCCACTCGCGGCCGGTAATCCGCTCCGCGGTGTGGAAGACACCCGCGAGGAGTGTGGCCGGGACAGCCTCGGCGGCGGTCCGTGCCGGGTGCGTTCGACGGCGGCGCTCGCGCCACCGCATCCACCCCATGACGGCCGCGAAGGTGGACGAAGCGACGATCATCCGCAGGGCGTTGAACGCCTGCGGATCCATGTCGAGGAAGGCGTGCTTGACGATCGCGTAGTTGGTGCCCCAGATGATGGTCATCAGGAGCAGGAGACCGTCGATGGGCGCGACGCGCCGTGAGAAGCCCCGCATGGCGGACCCGCGTGAAAGGTCCGACGGAGAGCGCGGGTCGAATGCGTCCCGGCTCTCCGTCACGATATGCGTGCCAGTCTGGCGTCGGCAGCCGCTCTATTTGAACGGCGGGAGGAAGAAGAGGATGAGCGAGATGAGCAGCACGTAGATGACGAGCGACTCGATGAGCACGAGGCCGAGGATCAAGGCGCCGCGGATGTCGCCGGCGGCGCCGGGGTTCCGCGCAATGGCTTCGGCGGCGGCGCTGACGCCGCGTCCCTGGGCGAGCGCGCCCAGACCTGCCGCGAACGCCAGGGCGAATCCCGCCGTGATGATCGACCACTTGGCGACTTCGGTGTGGTTGATGCCTCCGCCGGCCTCCTGGGCGAACACGGGCGCGAACGCGCCTGCCGCCATCACCAGTGCGAATGTCAGAACTGAACGTTTACTCACGACCCACGCCTCCTCAGAACAAGATGCCGACCGGTTGGTGCTCGAATGCTGAAGTAATTATGAATATGCCAGCCGGGCTCGTGGCTGCCCTACGCCGCCGCCGGCGCATGCGTCCCGCTCGGCGAATGATGATGCCCCTTGGCATCGACCTCGTCGTGATGATCGACCGACACGGCCCCCTGCAGGTAAATGATGGACAGGAGCACGAAGATGAACGCCTGCAGCCCGCCTGTCACCAGTCCCAGGAACATCATCGGCAGCGGCGCGAGAAACGGCACGATGCTGAACAGGATGATGATGACGAGCTCCTCGCCGAAGATGTTGCCGAACAGCCGGAGCGAGAGCGACATCACGCGCGCCGAATGGCTGATGATCTCGATCGGCAGGTACAAGAAGCCGATCCACCAGGGGGCGCCGGGCGGCGCCCAGAAATGCTTGATGTAGCTGACGATCCCCTGCTCTTTGATGCCGTGGAAATGGTAGTAGACCCACACGGTGATCGCGCATCCGAGCGTGACGTTGATGCTGCTCGTGGGCGCCATCAGGCCGGGCACCAGCCCCATGTAGTTCGCGCACAGGATGAAGATCCCCAGCGTCCCGATGAGCGGCAAGTACCGGCGTCCGGTCGGCCCAATCCACTCCTCGAGCAACCCGACAATCGCACCGACCCCGTCCTCGACGATGATCTGCAGCGTCCCGGGATTCTCGACACTCAGGCGTGACCGCACGATGAGCGACAAAATCGTCAGCCCGCTGACGATGAGCATCACCATGACGAGAAAGGGTGGAATCACCTCGCGACCGGCGAGGTGAAACCCGAGCGCCCCGGCAACCGCGCGTACGAGCGGGCCGAGCAGGGCATTGACCCATTCCACGATCAGCAGCGGATGCTCGAGCTTTTCCATCGAAAATCAGGGTGTCTTCTTCCACAGGAAGCGGACCGCTTCGAGTGATACGGCCGCCACGATCGAGGATGCACCGGCCAGCAGCCCCACAGGGGGCAGGCGCAAACGCGCAATCATAACGTACGCCAGAACGGTGAGTAAAGCGTACCGGCCCGCAACGTTCACACCCGCGAGCAGGGGTGTCCTGCGCGCCGGAGCTTGCGTGACCCTCGCATCGCCGCTGTCTGCCGGCAGCGCCGATTTCGCCGCGGCAGCCCGCGCCGATGTTTCGGCGAGCACGCCGGCGCTCGACAGAATCATCCGGTAACTGACCGTGACGAGAAGCCCGCCGCCGAGGACCGCCAGCGCCGTCATGCCGCCCCCGCCCGGGATGACGAACGCCACGAACGACATGGCGAGGCACAAGAGGACGGCCGTCCGCTCGACGCGCCGCAGGATGATGTCGACCACCACGCGTCAGGATTTGCCGAACGCCCGGTAGACGTTCAGGATGCCGGCCGCGACGCCGATCACGAAGAAGATCAGGAACGCCCAGGGCGTGGTCCCGAGCCAGCGATCGATGCCGAGTCCGATCGCCGCTCCCATCACAATCGCGAGCACGAACGAGATCCCGACTGACGCCAGCGGGCCGAGCGTCCGCATCGTCTCGGCCATCCCCGACGTCTTTGGCGGCGGCTGATCGTCCATGACCCATCGTACCCCGGGCGCCGGCGCCGCGCCGAGCGTCGAGGCGGAGTCCGGAGGCGAGCTTGAACCGCAAACCCCTACGTGACAACATTTTCGGAGGTCCCGCGTTCTTGACGGTCCGCGCGCGCGGGGCCTATACTCGGGATTAGAGGCTCCCCACATGATCCAGGCGTTTCTGGCGCTCGGGCTCGCTGCCCTGGCGCCCGGCTCTTTTACTTCCGGCGGCCAGGCTGCCGCGCGCCCTGCGTCCGAATCCCGCGCGCAGACTGTGTATGTCAGCGTGCTCGGCCCCAAGAACACACCCGTGACGGGGCTGTCGGCGGCTGATTTCACGGTCCGCGAGGATTCGTCGGCCCGGGAAGTCCTCCGGGCGGAACCCGCCACCGATCCGATGCAGGTCGTGCTGATCGTCGACGACAGCCAGGCGGCCGAAGATGCGCTGCTGCCGCTGCGCCAGGGGCTCACGGCCTTTGTCGAGAAGCTCAAGGGACGGGGAGAAATCGGGATCGTGACGGTCGGCGACCGGGCCACTTCGCTTGTGTCGTCCACCACGGACCCGACGGCGCTCAAGAACGGGATCAACCGGATCTACGCCCGCCCCGGGGCCGGCGCCTATCTCCTCGACGCGATCATGGACGTCAGCCAGGGGTTCCAGCGGCGGAAAGCCGCGCGCCCGGTGATCGTCGCGCTCACGTTCGAAGGCACGCAGTTCAGCAACCTGCAGCACGAGACGGTGCTGAAGCAGCTCGAAGCGAGTGGCGCCGCCCTGCACGTGCTCGAGGTCGGCTCCCCGACGGCATCGATGGTCGACGAGATGCGGAACCGCAATCAGGTCATCGCCGAGGGCACGGAGCGAACCGGCGGACGGCGTGATCAGGTCCTGACCTCTTCGGGCATTGCGGAGGCGCTGCCGCGTGTGGCCGACGAGCTCCTGAATCAGTACGCCGTCACGTACGGCCGGCCCGAGATGCTGATCCCGCCAGAGAAAATCCAGGTCACGGTCTCGCGCCGGGACGTCACGGTACGAGCGCGGACGCGGACGGCGGGGCGCTGATGCACGGGCGCATCGCGACGCTCGGCGCCGCCTGCGCGTGCCTCCTTGCGGTCTCTCTGGCCGCCCAGCAAGGGCGCTTTCGCGCGGGTGTCGAGCTCGTCTCGCTCACGGTCACGGTCACCGACGGAACCAAGGACGCCAAGTACGTCACGGGCCTCGACCAGGACGATTTCGAAGTCTTCGAAGACGGCGTCAAGCAGTCGATCACGTTCTTCTCACGCGTCCAGCAGCCGATCGCCCTCGCCATCCTGCTCGACACCAGCAACAGCATGGAAGAAAAGCTGGCGACGGCGCAGGAAGCCGCCATCGGCTTCGTGCGCCGGATGCGCAAGGACGACACGATGGAGGTCATCGACTTCAACAGCCAGGTCCGGATCCCGCAGCCGTTCACCTCCGACCCGAACGCGCTCGAGCGCGCCATCCGGCAGACCACGGTCAATGGCTCGACCTCGCTGTACAACGCCATCTACGTCTCGCTCCGGGAGCTCAAGAAGGAACACGCCACGACGGCAGAGGAGATTCGCCGCCAGGCGATCGTGGTGCTCTCGGACGGCGACGATACGTCGAGCCTGGTGGAGTACGACGAAGTGCTGAACCTCGCGAAGCGGTCCGAAACCGCGATCTACGCGATCGGGCTGCGACAGGCGGAAACCGGCCGGCCGCACTTCAAGGAAGCCGAGTTCGTCCTGCGTCAGCTCTCGCAGGAAACCGGCGGCCGCGTGTTCTTTCCGACGGCCGTCGCCGAGCTGCCGAAAATCTACGAGCAGATCTCCGAGGAGCTCGCCAGCCAGTACAGCATCGCCTACACGTCGAAGAACCCGATGCGCAATGGCGCGTGGCGGCGCGTCGATGTCCGCCTCACCAAGCCCGGTCTCACGGCTCGCGCGCGCCGGGGCTATTTCGCGCCCGATAACCGGTAGGCGCCACCATGCACCTCCTACCCCTCGCGCTCTACGCCGCTGCGGCCGCCGCGTACGCCGCCCACTTCGCGCGACGCGATCCGCGCACCGGCCGGCTTGCCACGGCCACGCTCGGCGCCGGCGTGCTGGCGCACACCTTCGTCATCGGCATGCAGACCATGCAGGCCGGCAACGCCCCGCTCGTCGGGACGAGCGCGGCCATTTCGGCGTTCGTCTGGCTTCTCGCGCTGTCGTACCTCTACGTCGAGCTGACGACCGACGAACGCTCGATGGGCGTGTTCGTCACCGTGCTGCTGGCGCTGCTGGCCATCATCCCCGCACTGGACCCGACGATCCCGCCGAGGCCACCGGTCCTGCAGAGCCCGCTCTTCACGATTCACGTGGTGTCGGTCCTCTTCGCGTACGCGAGCTTCGCGCTGGCCTTCGTGCTCGGGCTGACATACGTGCTCCTGTTCAAGGAAATCAAGGCGAAGCAGCTCGGGTTCTTCTACGCGCGGCTTCCCTCGCTGCAGGTCCTGGACGTCATGAACGGGCGGGCGATCACAGTGGGCTGGATCTGCCTGACGTTCGGCGTCGCGGTCGGGGCCGTCTGGGCGACACAGGTGCAGTCGTCGCCCGATCCGCGCGCACAGGCGATGTCGATCGGGGATCCCAAGATCCTCGTCGCGCTGCTGTCCTGGGGGGTGTATGCGTTCGCCGTGTTCGCGCGGCGCGCCGTCGGGTGGAGTGGACGGCGGGCCGCCTACCTGTCCGCTCTCGCATTCGTCCTGGTCCTCCTGAACTTCGTGCCGGTGGGCTACTTCCTCACGAAGAGCCACAACTTCTGACATGCGCCTATTCGCAGTCGGCCTGAGCCATCGCACGGCGCCCGTGGATCTCCGGGAATGCGTGGACTTCGCCCGCGGCGGTCTCGATCTGGCGCTCTCGGCGCTCGCGTCGCAGGGCATCGGGAACGAAGTCGTCGTGCTCTCGACGTGCAATCGCGCGGAGATTTATGCCGTGGGCGAGACCGAGGCCACGGCCGAAGGCGTCGGCCGGTTCTTCAGCGAGTACCACAAGCTGCCGCACGCGGCTGTGGCGGAACATCTGTACCTCCGGCGCGGCGCCGAAGCCGCGCGGCACCTGTTCCGGGTTGCCGCCGGACTCGACTCGCTCGTCGTCGGTGAACCGCAGATTCTCGGGCAGGTGAAGGCCGCGTACTCGACGGCGAGCGACCTGCACTACACCGGCACGCTGACCAATCGCCTGTTCCATTCGGCCTTCGCGGCCGGCAAACGCGTGCGCGCCGAGACGGGTCTCGGAGAAGGAGCCGTCTCCGTCAGTTACGCTGCGATCGCGCTCGCCAGGAAGATCTTCGGACATCTGAAGGGGCGCAGCGTGCTGATCCTCGGCGCCGGCGAGATGGCCA
>JBBWZJ010000005.1:0-3732 GCA_039648985.1 Acidobacteriota bacterium
TTCCGCAGCAGGACGCGCAGCGTATCGGACAGCTGGAGCGCGAGGTCCGCGCGCTCGCCCGCATAGTCGAGAGCGCGGTCGGCCGGCACCTCCGAGAAAGGAATCGTCTTCGCGCCGCGCCCGCACACGTCTTCTTCCCGCAGCGCCTTGTATCCGGCATGCTCGAGTGACAGCTCCTCGAGCGGGTGCGCCGAGCGCGTCGCGTCGAGAAGGTAGCTCGCCAGCATCGTGTCGGTCTCGATGCCGCGGAGCGTCACACCGTGGCGCTCCAGCACGATCGAGTCGAACTTGAGGTCGTGTCCGACTTTCGCGACCGACGCGTCCTCGAACACCGGCTTCAGGGCGGCGAGCGCGTCGAACAGGTCGAGCACGTTGTCGGGCGGCGCCGCCGACTCAGGGCCGAACAAATCCTCTTCGGCCCGCCGCACCGTCAGCGGCACATACCGCGCGTGCCTCGCGCGCAGCGAAAAGGCGAGCCCCGCGATCCCGGACCGCATCGCGGCCGGCGCATCGGGCAGCACGCGAAAACCAAATCGCCCGGCGGCCCTCAGATCCGACGCGAGCTGTCGCAGCCCCTCCGCGTCGCGGACGACGGCGTAGTCCTTGCCGATCGTCTGGGCGTCCGGCGCATATTCGGTGACGAGCGTGCGGAAGCCGAGGCGCGTGAAGAGCTCGAAGCAGCGTTCGCGTGAAGCGCCCCGATATCGAAGGCTCTCCGGATTGAACTCCACCGGAACATCCGTACGGATTCGCGCGAGCTCCCGGCTCTGTACCGCGTCGTCCGCATGGCCGAGCAGCCCCTCACGGTAGCGCTTGTTCGAGATCTCGCCCGCGTGGGCGAGCAGCGCGTCGAGACTCCCGTACGTGGCGATCAGATCCCGCGCCCCCTTCTCACCGATGCCGGGGACCCCCTTGATGTTGTCGATCGAGTCGCCCATGAGCGCGAGGACGTCGACAACCTGGTGCGGCGCGACGCCGAATTTCTCCTTCACGCCCTCGGCGTCGTACCACGTGCCGTCGTCCCGCGGGTTGTAGACCTTGAGGCCGCCGTGAACGAGCTGGAAGAAGTCCTTGTCGCCTGTGACGATCGCCACCTCGAATCCCGCCGCGACGGCCTGTGACGCGAGCGTGCCGATCACGTCGTCGGCCTCGAACCGCTCGTACGTGAGGATCGGGACTCCCAGCGCTTCGCACGCCTCGTGCACCCACGGGATCTGTTCCGCGAGGTCGGAGGGCATCGGTGCGCGGTTCGCCTTGTAGTCGGTGGCCATGTCCGAGCGGAACGTGGGGCCCGCAAGGTCGAACGACGCCGCGATGAACTGCGGCTCGTGATCCTGGAGGAGCTTCCGGAGCATCGTGACGAAGATGTAGACCGCGTGGGTCGATCGGCCCCCCGGGCCCGAAAGGCCACCGCCGCGCATCGCGTGATATGCGCGGTACATCTGGGAGCTGCCGTCGATCAGGAAGAGGCGCTGGGACATTCGGAAGTCGTTCGTCCCGGGCAGAAGCGTGCGGCTCAGCGGCGGGAGGGTGCGGACATTCAGTATATCATTCGAAGAATGCCGCTTTCTGCGCGGGCCCTGGTGCTCGCCGTCGTGACGGTTGCGCTCGCCGCGTCCGGTGCCTGCAAAGGCGGATTTTTCGGTCGGCAGTACGAGTACGAAGAGGATCTCTATCTGGCGCTCGACGGGTCCGCCACGCTCGTCGTGAATGCGTCGATTCCCGCGCTCGTGGCGCTGCGCGGACTGGACCTCGATCCTGCCGCCACCCGGCTCGATGCCAAGCGGATCCGCGCGGCGTACGAGTCACCCGTCACGGAGATCACGCGCATCAGTCCACCCTGGCGGCGCAACGGCCGGCGCTTCGTGCAGGTCCGGGTGGACGTGAAGGACGTTCGCCGCCTCAATGAGGCCCCTCCGTTTGCGTGGTCCCGGTACACCCTCGCGCCCGAGAACGGCCACCACGTGTTCGAACAGAAGGTCGGCGCCTCGGCGCTTCGCGCCGGCACGCTGCGCAACGTGGGCTGGAACGGTTCGGAAGTGGTGGCGTTCCGGCTGCACCTGCCGAGCCGCATCCTCTGGCACAACGCACGGGATCTCGACACCGGTCTGCCGCGGAGCACTGCCCGCGGCAACATCCTGTCGTGGGAGCAGCACCTCGCCGATCGTCTCGACGGCATGCCGCTCGACATCCGCGTCGAGATGGACAGTCAATCCATCCTGCACCGGACGCTGTGGCTGTTCGGCGGCGCGTTCATGGCCGCGGTGGCGGCGCTTGCGCTGCTCATCTGGTTCACCGTCCGTAAGGGCGCCAGCCAGGCTGCGCCGACCCCGGGTTCCTAGCGTCTCCTTACCTGTCGCCGGTCGCCGCGCGCTTCCGGGTCCGACGTAGCGCGCCGCTTTAGCGGCGCGAGGGACGCGGGGCTGAAGCCCCGCGCTACAGGATTGGTGCCCCGGCCATGCCGTGTGGGGGATTGCCGGGGTCCAAGGCTCCGGCTATTCGGTTCGCGTCTCTGCGTCGATCTTGAGCTCGTTCGTCACCGACAGCTCGCCGAGACCTGTCGCGAGCGAGCGGGCGAGGACGCGCTCGACATTGCTGTTCACTACACCAGCAAGGGTTACGCGTCCGCCGTCCACGATGATGTGAATCGGCGGGTTCGCCATGGCGGCGTAGTTCCAGAAGGACGAGTTGCCGTAGATCGCGCGCGCGACCCGATACCGCAGCTCGTCGTCGTACTGCGAGACACGGAGCACGCTGATGTCGTTCCGCACGCTCCGCACGCCGTCGATGGCGGCGATCTTCTTCTCGAGATCGTCCTTCTTGTACGGCATCGTCACCTTGCCGGTAATCGCGACGGCGCCATTCTCGACGCTGGCGTTGATGTCGTCGAAGATCGTGAGCCGGGGATAGCGATTGAGCACGCGCCCGACCTCATCCGCGATCTTCACGTCCCGGCGATCCTGCGCGAACGCGCCCTGCGACATCGTCAGCAGCGCCGCCAGCACCCAAATGAATTTGAATCTGAACTTCATGGCACGAACCCTCCGGCCACGGCGTCCGTGGCCCTGTCCGGCAGGCGAGCCGGTCATCGCAGGCAGAGAGCGCAAGGAAAGTACCAGCGACTGACAGTGGGAAATGAAGGCGTTTTCGCGTAAATGGCGCACGCGGCCGCCCTCGCGGCCTGTCCTCCCGTCGCTTGCGGAGGACAGCTCGGCGCGATCAACGTGCTACGTGCTACGTGCAACGTGCGACGGGTCCCACGTGCCACGTGCTACGTGCTACGTGCGTCAGAGGGCGACGATCGTCAGGATCCCAGCACCGATCAAGAGGAGCTGCCGGAACGGGCCGCCTTCCAGGCCGCCATGGTGCAGATCGGGGATGAGATCGGACATGGCGACGTAGAGGAAATTTCCGGCCGCGAAGGCGAGCACGTACGGGAGAAGGTTGGGCATCGAGTGCGACGCGGCGAGCATGCCGATGGCGCCCAGGATTCCACCGATCCCGGAGAGAAGATTGAGCGTGAACGCGCGGCCGCGGGAGAAGCCGGCGCGGAGCAGGATGGCGACGTCCCCGACCTCCTGCGGAATTTCGTGCGTGGCGACGGCGAGCGCTGTCGTAATCCCCAGCGGAATCGACGTCAGGACGGCCGCTGCGATGACGGCCCCGTCCACGAACGTGTGGAACGCGTCACCCACGATCACGAGTGAGGCCGCGCTGCTCGTGTGGACCTCG